>CAZOCL010000465.1:0-4886 GCA_964578245.1 uncultured Klebsiella sp.
CTCTTCTCCCTCTCCCTTCCTCGGAGGAGGGGAGAGGGTTGGGGTGAGGGGTGGCTTCTGGCTGGATTTTACCGACCTGTATTCAGAATTGGTATGAGGGCCAGTCGTGTGGAAAGCATCGCTCTGGCGTCCAACTCGCAACGCACGCGAACCACATGACCTTCACGGACATAACGCCATTGGTCGCCATGTTTAAGTGTGGGGGTGGCGAATTGACCTTGCTCGCCATGATCGCGCTGGTGCTGTTTGGGCTGAACTATCTCCCCACCTTATTGAAGGGAATGCAGCGCGGTCGGAAAGAGTTCCGCAAGGCCAGCAAGGACGTGCAACGGGAAGTCGAGGAAGCGACCAGTGACGATCACGGCCCAGCTGCGTTTCGACCGGTGGCCGACGCCCACACGCACACGAACCAGACGGTCGAAACCGATCCGCCCCCGGAACCGCCAACGCACGATCCCTTGCTCGTCTGGATCGCCCAAGGCTTCGGCTCCGGCCGCCTCAAACCCGGTCCCGGCACTTGGGGCTCCGTCGTCGGTCTGCTCTGGTTCGCTGGCCTCGTGGAGACCGGTTCGCTCTGGGGCTACTTCGGCGGCATCCTCCTCAGCATCCCACTCAGCGTCTGGATTTGCGGTCTCGCGGAAAAGGCGCTCGGCGAGAAAGACCCCGGCTCCGTCGTGATGGACGAGATCATCGCCATCCCCCTGTGCTTCTGCGGGTGGGTGTTGAGCCAGATGCACCACACCGGACGGATGCCCGACGCCAGTTACTTCTTCAGCGCTGAGCACTGGCTCGGGGTCATCGGCGTCTTCGCCGCCTTCCGCCTCTTTGACATCTGGAAGCCCTGGCCCGTGCGCCAAAGCCAGTCCCTCCCCGGCGGCTGGGGCGTGACCGTGGACGACCTCCTCGCCGCCCTCTACGTCGCCCTCCTCACCCTGCCATTCCTGAGTTGAAGGAATTCCGAAGCGACCGGACGCCACCGACCAGGAGCGCGGCCTTCAGGCCACAAAGACGTGAGCACGCCAGAGGCGGTTCCAGCATGAAGTCGTTCTTCGCGGCCAGCAGCCAGCCTCCGCCCACGGCACAAGTCCACCCGGAGCGTCTGGTGCGTTCACCCTCCGCAGTGCTGAAGGCGTCGTGTTCCAACCTCGCCACAATCTCCCACTGCCCACAGGCTCGATTTGTCGCCGAAGTGTCGGCTGCCTCCCACCGTCTGCTTTCCTCGTATGCCATCACAGTCCTTCACCCACTCCAACCGTCGCGCGTTCCTCCGCCAGACCAGCCTGGCCCTGGCCAGCACCGCGCTGGCCACCCGCGCCGCCACGCCGCCGCTCGCCAGCTTCTTCGTCGTGGGCGATACGCACTTCCTCGCGGACAAAACCCAGCCGGACAAACTCGACTCCAACTCCGCCAGCTACACCGCGCGGCTCGTGGACACCTTGAACCGCCTGCCAGGCACGGAGTTTTCCGAGGCCGTGGGCGGCGGCAAAGTTCCCGCACCGAACGGTGTCCTGCATGTTGGCGACGTCATTGACACCGGCGACAAGAACGGGCCGACGCAGCTAGCCATGCAACGCACCGAATGGGCGGCCTATCTCACGCAGTTCGGCCTCACCGGCACCGAGGGCCGCCTCAAGCATCCCGTCATGGAGATCGCCGGCAACCACGACGCTCCGCAGGGCACAGGCCATGCGATCGAGCAGATGGCCGCGAGGCAGCGGGCCCGCAAGCACTTGAAAGGCCTGAGCAAGAACAGTCTGCATGGCTCTTGGGAATGGGGCGGCGTGCATTTCATTTCCCTCGGCCTCATCGTCGGCACCGACCGCACCGTGGACCGGAAGCGCCGCTACGCCGCCATGGACAGCCTCGCCTTCCTGCTTGAAGACCTGTCCCAGACGCCGAAGGACCAGCCGCTCGTGCTGATGCATCATGTGGACATGGCGCGCTATACCGTGGCCAAGCCTGACACCGACTACACGAAATGGGAGTGGGACCCGGCGGATGTGCAGGCCTTTTACGCGGCCATCAAGGACCGGCGCACGGCGGTCTTCTATGGTCACACCCATGTGCGGAATGTGTTTCGCTGGGACGGAAGCTCCACCAAGGCGGAGAAAGGCGTCGCCGTCTTCAACGTGGACAACTCCGCGCACTTCAGCGGTCCCGCGCAGGCGCTCTTCCACGTCGAAGTGCGCGGCGACGGCCTGTCCGTCCGCGAGTTCGAGACGCGCGACGGCTGGCAGAACGGCCAGTGGACGCCGCAGGTATGGAAGGCGGCGGTGTAGTTCGATACCTGTTGCATAAGTCCGCGCGAAGCGGCTGCAGTGTGGTTCTCCGCTGTTTTCAGTGGAACGCAGTGTGGGAAAAACCCCAAATCCCAAGTTCCAAATTCCAAAGAAACTCCAAACTCCAAATTGCCAAGGAAGTCGTCGTCACTGGCCGGGTCAGCCGGACCGAACCAGCCCTTGGGCCAGGGTCCGAACCAAGGCGGAAACGCTGGCGGCGCTCTGAAAGATTGGAATTTGGGAGTTGGAGTTTCTTTGGAGCTTGGGACTTGGAGCTTGGAATTTTCCTGACCGCCTCCCGGTTCCACCGAAAACAGCGAAGCGCCTGCAGGGTTTACCCTCCGCAGTGCCGCTACGAAGGACGGGCGGCGCGTTTCACCGCCGCTTTCGGTCGAGTGCCCGTGAGCGAAAGATTCACCATCACCCCGCCCGACTTCCAGTCTCGACCTTTCCCGCCTCCCTCGTAATCCTCACTCACACAAACGCACCGTCCACCCCAACCGCCACCTACCTATGCTGAATCGTCGCAACTGGCTCACCGCCGCGCTCGGACCGGCCGCCGCCGCGAGCACCATCCTGCCGCGCTCGCTCACCGCTGCGGACAACCCCGGCGTCAGTGTCGCGGACCGCAGCAGCTCCATCCGCATCACCCGGCTCACCGCCACGCCCATGCAGCGGAAGGTCTATCTCAAGCTCGAAACCAACCACGGCGTCACCGGCTGGGGCGAGATTGACCAGTTGGAGCCCTACGTGGCCACGCTGCTGGCCAAGTCGCTCTTCGAGTTGCTCGACGGCGAGAACCCCACGCGCATCGAGTATCTCTGGCAGAAGATTTACCGCTCACACCGCGACATGCGTGGCGGTCCGTTCATGACCCACACGCTCGCGGGCATCGACATGGCCTTGTGGGACATCGCCGGGAAACTGTGGGGCGTGCCCGTGTATCGCCTGCTCGGCGGCCCCACCCGCGACAAGGTGCGTGTGTATCCCTCCGCCACGGCTACAAAAGTAGGTGCCAGTCCGGAGCCGTTCTCCGGCAGCCCGGCGGACATGGAGCGCCACGTGCAGAACATCGCCCGCGCCCGCAAGCAGGTCGGTCCCGCTGGCATGGTGATGTTCGACGCCCATTGCGCGCTGCCGCCGCCGTTCCTCATCCAGCTCGCCGGAGCGATCCAGCCCTACGACGTGACCTATCTCGAAGAGCCGGCGGTGCCGGGCAACATCGAAGTCTTCAAGCGCATCAAGCAGCACGTCAAAATCCCGCTGGCCGTCGGCGAGCAGGCGCGGACCATCTGGGACGTGATCCCCTATTTGCAGGAACGCATCGCTGACTTCGTCCAGGTGGACATGGCGCACACGGGCGGCATGTCGCAGTTGCTGAAGATCGCCATGATCAGCGAAGCCTACCTCGCCCCGATCGCGCCGCACTCCGTCACCACCGATCTGGGCATGTCCGCGAGCCTGCATGTCTCGGCCTCCGTCCCGCTGTTCCTCATCCACGAATACTATCCCAGCATCACGCCGAAGGATTTGATCCGGAAATCCTGGGAGGTGGACAAGGACGGCAACGCCTCACTTCCCACCACGCCCGGCCTGGGCTGTGAAATCAATGAGGCCCGGCTCGAAGAACTCTCCAAGCAGCCCGCCAAACCGGAATGGCCCACCCGCGGACGGATGAAGGATGGGTCGATCGCGGATTATTGAGTAAACGATATCGCTGAGCCGCACGCTCAACTCTTCTGCAAGGCCGCTCCACACGCCATGACAACTGGACACCTTGATTCATGGCTCGCAGGAGAGCGCTTTGCCGGTGTTCTCTTCTCGCTGTGCAGCCCGAGCCGAGATACCTCGTAGAGACATCAGCGGGGCGAGATATGGAGATTTTGGATCATGAGTTACAAATTATTGCGGCCTGACCACACGCGCTGCAGCGCCGGCATGACGTCGCGGTTTGCAATCCATGCGCCCTACTGAACTGGTCGCTGGGCCAAGATCCTAACATGGCTGATGCTGCAGATAAAATTACCATCGCGGACGTTCTTGGTCCATGGATTGAGCCCGATTGGGACAGCGGGCTGATAGATCGGTGCAGGCTTGCTTGGAGCAAGCCACTCCGAGATTTGTCGAGCGGGGAGCTGGCCATGTTACTGCGTCAGCGATTTGCGGTTGAGCACATCCTTCCGATTGCAAGGAAGAGGTTGAAAGACGGGGTGGTGGACAACACCGAGATGTTTGATGGCGAGCTTGAAGCAGCCGTTGTGCATGCCAGCGGAGGGACTTAGCCCGCGACCGACGGTGCTCCAAGATTGACCCGCCACCGCCAGTTCCGCATGCTCGCTCCCATGAAACACCCGTTCGCCCGGCTCTTCTGCCGCCTCGCCTGCCTCACCGTTCTGTCCACCACCTTCCTCGCGTCCGCTGCCGACGCGCCGCTGAAGCCCGATGACAAGGGCTACATCCGCGACTGGCTCCTGCTCGCTCCCATCCCGCTCGCCGGTGAAAACACCGGGGCCGAGGAAATCGACAAACAGCAGGTCCCCAACGAGGCCGCCCTCAAGCCCAAGGCCGGCGACGCCGTCACCGTCGGTGGCAAGGCCCTCACCTGGC
>CAZOCL010000466.1:0-4883 GCA_964578245.1 uncultured Klebsiella sp.
CCTCCATGCTCGGGTAATGCACATGGATGAAGAACATGAAGCGGTCGAGCTGCGCTTCGGGGAGCTGGTAGGTGCCTTCCTGCTCGATGGGGTTCTGCGTGGCGAGGACGAAGAACGGCTCGGGCAGGCGGAAGATCTTGCCGCTGGCCGTGACCTTGTGCTCCTGCATGGCCTCGAGCAGCGCGGACTGCGTCTTGGGCGGCGTGCGGTTGATTTCGTCGGCCAGGACGATGTTCGAGAACACCGGGCCCTTGAGGAAGACGAAGGCGCGTTTGCCCGGGACGTCGGTCTCCTGCAGGATGTCCGTGCCGGTGATGTCGCTGGGCATCAGGTCGGGCGTGAACTGGATGCGGTTGAACTGGAGGCTCATCACCTCGGCGAGCGCGTGGACCATGGTGGTCTTGGCGAGGCCGGGCACGCCCATGAGCAGCGCGTGGCCGCGCGAGAGGATGGCAATGAGCAGCTCCTCGATCACCGCTTCCTGGCCGATGATGACCTTGGCCACCTCCGCCCGGAGCTGCGCGTGCAGCGTGCGCATCGCGTCGATCGCGGCGACATCGGTGTCAGACACTTGGAAGGGCGTCGGGGCAGAGGAGGGTGCGTCAGGCATAGGTTCCGGGCGAATTTTGTCTCGGACTGTAACGGCGGGGCGACAGGGTGTAAAAGGCTTTTGGCTAAGGTCCACTACGGACGTGCCTTTTCCGCCACATTGATGCTCATCACGCCGCCGAGGAAGTTGACGATGCGCGCGTTCTTCGCACCCAGTGCGCGGAGCCGCTCGTCCACGCCGCGCTGGGCGGGGTAGTGCTGGAGTGATTCGAGAATGTAGGCGTAGGCCTCCGCATTCTGGCAGAAGAGCCGGCCAAACACCGGCACGGCGAAGCGCAGGTAGGTGAAGTAGGCGCCGCGCCAGACCGCGTTGTCGGGCTTGCCGAACTCCAGCACGAGCAGCCGTCCGCCCGGCCGGACCACCCGCCACATCTCGCGCAGGCCCTCGTCCACGCTGGCGAGGTTCCGCAGGCCGTAGCTGATCGTCACGATGTCGAAGTGTGCATCAGGAAACGGCAGGTGCAGCGCATCACCCTGCTGGAACTCCGGCCCCACTGTGCCGGCTTCCGACCTTGGACCTTGGACCTTGGACCTTGGACCTTGGACCCTCGCTTTCCTCGCCTCCGCCACCGCGAGCATCGGTGCGCTGAAGTCCACCCCGGTCGCGCGTGCGCCTGCGGCCGCGAGGGCAAAGGCCACGTCGCCCGTGCCGCAGCAGAGATCCAGTGCCGCGTCGCCGGGCTGCACCGTCGCGAGCCGGATGAGACGCCGCTTCCACCAGCGGTGCAGGCCGAAGCTCTGCAAGTCATTGATGAGATCGTAGCGCGGGGCGATGGCGGTAAACAAATCGTTCACCCGCTGCGCCCGCCGCTCGCCGGCCTCGTAAAACTGGTTGGCCATCCGCGCGGAGGATACCGCCCAGCCTTGGGGGCGTGCAATCAGGCATCGGATTAACCCAGAATCTGGATTTCAACCACGAATGAACACAAATGGACACTAATTCGGGGCGATGCCGTTGGCGGAGCGCCGGCTTCCCAGCCGGCTTACCCCAAGCTGAGCCCAGAAACGCTGAGCAGGGCAGGACTTACGACGCACCATTCAGTGCCGTGCTCCGCCTTCGCCAAAGGCAGCCATCGCTCGTCCCAGCGCGGTAAGCCGGCTGCAAGCCGGCGCTCCGACGGCATGGTTCCGGCCAAACCTGACCGGCCTGCTGATGAGTGCAGGTCCGTGGTTTTCGCGGCTACTTCACCACTTCCAAGCCGGGGATCGCCGCTTTGAGTTTGGCGATGCCGGCGTCGGTGACCTTGTTGCCCTGGATTTCCAGGCGCTTCAGGCGGCTCAGGCTGGCAAAGGTTTCCAGGCTGGCATCGGTGATCTGCGTGCCGGACACGATCAGCAGTTCGAGGTTTTTCAACTTGGCGAGATGCTGCGCACCCTCGTCCTTGATCGGACCATAGACGCGGAGCACGCGCAGACTCTGAATCTCGCTGGCGTGGCGCACCCCTTCGACAGAGGCCTGCAGGTCGTGCAAGTCCAGTTCGCGAAGCTTCTTCAGGCCGGTGAGCGGCTTTACGGCGGCTCCGGTGGCATCGCGGCTGCCCATCTGAAGCCGTTCCAGATTTACCAGCTTCGCCAGCGACTGCGCGCCCGCGTCCGTGAAGTGCGTATGCACAATCTCCAGGCGCTCATGGCTCGGTGCCTTGCCGATGCCGGCGAGGCCCACGTCGTTTACCGGTGCGGTGTGGAAATTCGCCGTCTCCAGCCGCTTTAGGTTGCCGAGGAACTTGTAGCCCTCGCCGGTGCATTTCGAGGAGGCGAGGGACATCACGCGGAGATTGGTCAGATCGCGAAGCTGCTCCAGCCAGGGGTCGGTGACGAGCGTCAGGGTGAGGTTGAGGCGCTCCAGGCTCTTGAGCGCGCCCACATGCTTGAGGCCGGGTCCGCTGACGCTGGAGTTCGAGAGATCGAGGTAGGCGAGATCGGGGAGGTTCACGAGGTTCGTGAGCCAGCCGTCGCTCAGCGTGGTATTTCGCTTATAGGTGGGGTCGTGGGGATTGCCTTTGTCGTTGAGATCGATGGCCGTGAGGCGGTCGAAGAGGTGCATGGCGTCGTCGCCGGCCACGTCGCGCAGCCACTGCGGTCCGCCGCCCTCGAAGCGCACGGTGCCGTGGGCCACTTTGACGGCCTCGGCCACTTCCAGGAGATGCGGACGTGCGAGCGCGGCCTTTTCCAAGGCGGGGATGACCTCGCGGGCGCGGATGCGTAGGAGCGGGTCGTAGCCCTTGCGCCACTGGACATCCAGTTCGGCGAGCAGCGGTGCGTCGAAGGCCTTCTTCCCCTTTGCATCCCACGCGGTCACGGTGGCAAGCATCTGTCGCAGGAGCGCGACGTCGTTGGTGGTGGCCGCGATGGTCTGGGCGCGCAGCGAAAACGTGCTGAGCAGCAGGCCGGTAGCGAGGAGGAAGACAGCGGCAGGGGAGGCGAAACGACGCGGGGCGCAGAGGGTGTTCATGTTGAGGCACGCATCTTCGGCGGGAAGCGCGGGGGAAGACAAGCCTGCGCGAAGCCAAATCTCGGTCCCGCTCTCCGCGCTCCCTGGCACCTACAGCAGCCCGACTTCCTTCATCGCCGCTTCGAGGCCATCGGCCACGCCATGGCCCCAGAGGCGGTCGCTCACATAACCACCTTCGCGCCAGACCGCTTCCTTCACCGGCAGGATGGCGTTGCCCGGGGCGACCAGCCAGCACGCGTGCTCATCGAGCAGCATCGGCAGGTCGTTGAAATGGTCGCCCGCCGCGAAGACGCATTCCCGCGTGTAACCGAGCTGGCGCGTGATCTCCGCCAGCGCCGTGCCCTTGCTGTAGGCGGTGTGGCTGAAGCGTGCGTAAACGTCGTTGCGCACCACGGTCAAATTCGGCACGGACTCGCAGTAGTCCGTGAGATGCGCCTCGATGTCGTCCGCGTCCGCGTTGTTGCCTGCGATGAGGCAGAAGGGCGAATAGATGTCCGAATAGACCGAGGCGCGGAAGCGGCCGTTGACCCACTGGAACAGGCGGGGGAGATCCTTCTCGACCGCCTTGAACAACTCCCGGTGGGCGCGTTCGCAGTCGCCGTTCCAGGGTTGCAGCGGGAAGAAGCGCGGACCTTCGCGGAAGTAAATCTCCCGCTCCACCGTCACCAGCCAGTCCGGCTGGATGCTCAGGTGCGCGCGGCCCAGGCCTTCCATGAGGCTGGAGAGGTCGCGCCCGGTGTTGATGATCCACTTGGCCCCGCGCTGCTGCATGTCTCCGATGAGCGCCTGGAGCCGTGTGGGCACGGGTGGGTTCTCATGGTCCGCGTGGAGCGTTCCGTCGAAGTCGGTCGAGATGAGTTTGATGGGCAGGTCCATCGGCGGGGAGAAGTGTCCTGTAATCAGCGCTCAGTATCCAGTCGGCAGTTTCCTGATGGCCGGTTTTGGCCTGGGGGTCGCAAAACCGCGCCAGGCAAAGATACGCATCAGGTGAGGTCCGACAAGGGGCGGATTGGGGACAAGCCGGACCGGACACCCGGAAACGACAACGGACGCTTAGCTCGCGGCCTTCTTTTCCGCCGTGACCAGCCGTTGGTTGAGCAGGTTGAGCGTGCCCATGAGCTTGCCCAGCGTGGTGGGCTTGTAGAGGACGATGCCATTCACCTTCTTAAAGAAAGCCTCGATCTTCGGGTTGCCTTCGTAGCTGGTCACGAAGATGAACCGCGCGCAGAGATGCGGCTTCACGCGCTCGACCGCGGTGTAAAACATGTCGCCCGGCATGTGCGGCATCATCATGTCGCAGATGATGGCGTCCACCTCGTGGCGCATGATAAGCTTGAGGGCTTCCACGCCGTTGGGCGCGGTGTTGACGATGTAGCCCTGGGAGCCGAGCAGCTCCTTATACATCATCGCCAGTTCCACGTCGTCATCGACGACCAGCACCGAGCGAATGCGGCGGGCGTTGGGGTCGGTGGCGTAAGACATGGTCGTATGCTGGCGGGATTGAATGCCAAAGAGGGGTATTGCTGCAATTCAAAAGCAGGGCTGGCTGCTCAATTGGAGCGCCGGTCTCCGATCCGGCGCGTTGCATCCACCCTGATCACGCCGGGTCGGAGACCGGCGCTCCGCTTGCAATTTGAATCGCCCGGCGGGGCGGCCCGTCGCAAACTCGTCCTATGCGTCGCCCGTCCGTCCGCCTCCTGCTGGCCCTGGCCGTCTTGTTTCTGGCCACGTCCGCCAGCGTCCGCGCCCAGTCCGCGAAGGACAAGCTCGCGCCGGTCATCCCGCACTACGACCCGCCGGACCAGCCGTTCCGCATGGCCCC
>CAZOCL010000467.1:0-1705 GCA_964578245.1 uncultured Klebsiella sp.
GAAGGCGTCGTCCGGGTCCGGCGAATGACCGAGCGTCAGCGTGCGTTGCGACATGGGGGTAAAATGTCCAAGCCACGCCCTCCCTTGTCGAGTGGAGAAATGCGGGGAAAAATTCCAAGGTTCAAACTCCAAGCTCCAAAGAAGTTCCAAATTCCAATTTCACGGGCCGGCGCAATGCAGCGATTTGAGATTTGAAATCTGGCCTCTGAAATTCCCCCTCTGCGCCCGTCCCGCCTCTGCGGTGCAGTTCCGTTTTGCAACGCAGCGCTCGGACTCCGGGCGCTATGGAGTGCGGTGACTTGTCACCGCTTTCCGCAGGCGACTTGTCGCCGCCGAAGACCCAATGCATACGGTCCTCCGCGTTCTCTGCGCCTCCGCGTTAGAGCGAACGCCACTTTCAACAGCATCGTCCCGGCTAAGATCCAAAATCCAAGCTCCAAAGAAATTCCAAACCCCTTTGCCGAATCACGCTCATTTGGAATTTGAGATTTGAAACTTCTTTGGATTTTGGGATTTGGACTTTGGAGCTTGTCCCCCCATGAATCCCCCTCGCCTCCCTCCGTCAGAATCCGGCAACATCTCTCAGCATGAATTTCCCGTCCGCGTCCCTGCTTCTGGCCCTGCTCGCGTCGTGCCTTTCCGCGCGCGCCGCATACGAAGGCCCCGGCTCGCTCTCGCCGCTCGACGCCCATCACCTCGTCGTCGTGCGCCCGGCGGACTTCACCGCCACCACCCCCGCCAAGCCCGTCCTCACCAAGCTCAAGGACTCCGCCTTCGACACCGGCTCCGTGCCGCTCGCCGCCACCGTGACCGCCCCGCTCACCGTGCGTCACGCGGGCCGTTACACGCTCTGGGTCCGTCTCGGCATCAGCACCGGCGGCCGCCTCCCTGTGAAGGTCTCGCTGACCAAGGCCGACCAATCCCTGCTCACCACCACGCTCGGTCAGACCGCCGGTGCGGACGGCCAGGGCGGCCCCGCTGGCTTCGAGGCCTATCGCGTGCTCGCGGCCAAGGGCGGCGTGTTCAAGGACGTCGCCGTGATCCCGGATGCCAAGCCCAGCGGCAAAGCCCCCGCCAAGGACCTCGACGACCTCGACAAGGACCTCCGCGACCTGCGCCGCGACATCACCGGCGGCAAGACCGGCGAGGACTGGGCCACGCCCGACCGCCTCGAAGAGCCGCAGACGGCGCGCCCGTTCTACTGGTGGAAGGCCGGCGTCGCGCAGCTCACGCCCGGCACGCATCAGCTCCGCCTCGAGCTTCCCACCGGCCTCCCCGCCGATGCCGTCATGCTCGACGGCGCGTTCCTCACCACAAATGACAAAGTCCTCTACCCCTTCGTCGGTGACATCAACGCCCCGCGCGCGAGCTACATTCGCTTCCGCATCGAGCAGTTGCCCAAGGCTGGCTTGGTCATCTCCGCCGGGTTCCGCGTCCACTACGATCCCTTCGCCTCCGCGCGCGCCTCGCTGAACCCCGACCGCCTCTCGGCGCTCAAGGCCGAGCCGCACACGCGCCCCGGCTTCACGCGCTGGTATCGCCTGCAGGACATCGAACGCTCGCCGGCCTTCAACGGCGGCGAGGCGCAGCTCCTCCTCCAGCTCAACCCGGCGGGCAAGGTCGAAGTAAAGCCCGCGGGCGCGACGCAATTCGCCGTCCTCCCGCACCAGGACTTCGTGCTGCGCGAGTTCAACTGGAACGAGCC
>CAZOCL010000467.1:1805-4849 GCA_964578245.1 uncultured Klebsiella sp.
GGCGGACACTACTGGCCGCCCGCCTACCTGCCCTTTGACGAGGCGGACGCGCGCCGCCAATACGACGCGCACTACCGCAACTATTTCACCGCGCAGAAGGAGTTTTACTCCGGCGTCAGCATCTTCCAGATCGCGGACGAGCCGGCGGAAATCTCGCGCGGCGAGATGAGCGCGCCGGTCTGGCGCTTCAGCCGTGATGAGCACGGCGACAAGTGGGAGGACACCGTGGGCGGCAGCGACCTCCACACACGCCGCAGCGATTACCACGACTGCGTGCTCGAGGGCAAAGTCGAGCAGCACGGCCGCTGGTTCGGCTTCCGCGTCGGCCTGGATGACGCGCAAAACCCGCAGCGCTACGCCTACTGGCTGCTCGGTGCGGTGAGTGTGAACCGCGAGCTGAACCTCTCCATCGGCCGCCTGGAAAAGGGCGTCGCGACGCACTCGGAAATCCTCCGCCCCGGTGCGGCAGTCGCCGCCGCCGGCACGCCGTTCAAGATCGTCTATCACGGCACTTCCGCCGCGCTGTATCTGAACGGCAAGCTCATCCAGCAGCAGGACGGCCTCGCCCCGCGCGGCGGCTTTGGCCTCACCGGTCCGCCCAAGACCATTCGCGAGCTGCGCCTGCGCCCGTTGCAAAAGGGCGAGAACCTTTCCGCCCTGGATGCCGCTGACAAACAGAAGAGCGACCTCGCCGAACTCGGCCTCGACGACGCGGCCGCGAAGGACACCTCCTTCAAGCCCAAGCCGCTCGAACAATTCGTGAACACGGACTGGACGCCCGCCGGCGGCATGGCCCAGGCGCACGTTTCGTTCCGCAAATGGGCCGCCGAACAGGGTGTTCAGCCCGCGCTCTTCGGCGCGAAGTCCTGGGACGAAGTGCGCCTGCTCACCGCGCCGAACCTCGTCCGCACGCCCGAGGAGGCGCGGCTCTTTTACTGGAGCCGCAAGTTCTCCGGCTGGCTCACGTCGCGCATGTTCAACCTCGCCGCCGAGTCCATCCACCAGTTCGCGCCGAACCCGCAGATGCGCGGCTTCGTCGCCCTCAGCGGCCACTCGCTCTACTTCCCCAGCGAGCAGCCGCTCGACACCTTCCAGCTCGCCAACGGCCCGCAGATGATGCCCGGCATCAGCGACTGGATGTCGCTCGGGAGCTGGTTCTGGGACAGCCATCAGGCCGTCGCCTTTTCCCTCGCGCCCTACAACGCCGGCGCGCGCCGCTACGGCCAGGCCCCGCTCAACCACCCGATGATGCACTGCGTCTGGCCCGCCACGCTGCGCAGCTACACGATGCTCGCCAACAACGCGCGGCACCTCAGCTACTTCAACTACGGCCCCAGCTACGCCGTCACCGAAGGCTTCTGGTCCGAGAGCGAAGATTCCTACCGCGCCGTCCATGTGACCAACAACCGCTCCGCCCTCGTGGACGACGTGCTGGCCAACTCGCAGATGCGCCCGAGCCGCGTGGCCATGCTCTACTCGATGGCGAACGAGTATTGGAACGCACAGTCCAGCTTCGCGGACAAACGCGCCGCCTTCCTCGCGCTCTCGCACGAATACTTCCAGCCCGAGCTGGTCACCGAGGAACAGGTCGCCGCCGGTGCGCTGAAATACTACGACGCGCTCTACGTCCTCGACCCCGTCGTCGCCGCGCCCGCCCAGACGCAGATCACGACGTGGACCAAGGCTGGCGGCCTGCTCTGGCTCTGCGCCGATGCCGGCTCGCGCAATGAGTTCAACGAGCCTGCCGACACGCTGAAGGCCCTCGCCGCCGTGGAGCGTGAACTGCCCGAGAGCAACGTCCGCGCGATGCCCGTGCGGGCGCGGGCCGGTGCGGGCGCGGCGCTGCCGGTCGTCACGGCCTTGCCGGACGCGGCCACGTTCCGCACGCATCCCGTCGCCACCAACGGCCTGTCCCGCGTCACCCATCCCGGCACCGCCCGCATCCGCGCCCGCTACGACGACGGCTCGCCTGCGTGGCTCGAAGCGAGCGCAGGCAAAGGCAGGGTGGTCTTCGTCGCGCACCGCTGCGGCCTCACCTACACGCAGCAGAAGATCCGTCTCGCCGGCCAGCACCCGATCTGGGCGGACGCGGGCCGCTCGCTGCTCACGCAGCCGCTGCACGAGGCGAAGGTCGTGCGCGAGCTGGCCCTCTCCGATCCCGTGGTGATGGCCTCGCCGATGAGTTCCGCCGACGGCACGGTGATCCTGTTGCACAACATGCAGCCCACCCCGCGCCGCAACCTCCAGGTGACCCTCCGCGAGCCTGCCGCCCCGCACAGCGTCGCCACCTTCACCGGCAGCCGCCTCACGCCCGTGCCCTTCGAGTTCCGCGCCGGTGAAGTCGTGTTCACGCTGCCGGAGCTGGCCGCTGAACAAATGGTGCTCGTCCGCCGCCGCCCCGCGCCCGCCGACGACCGCCTCGCCGTGATGCGCACGCGCACCGAGGCGCAGTTGCAGGCCAGCGACCCCGCCGCGCTCACCGCCGGCGCGTGGTTCGCAGGCCTGCACCCGGACTGGAAACTTGCGCCCGCGCTCCCGCCCTTGCTCACCCACGTCCGCTGGGAAGTCCGCCGCGCCGCCGCCGAGGCCCTTGGCCGCCTCGCCCCCACCGGCCTGCCCCCGGCTGCGGAAGCCGCGCTGCTCACCACCTTCAAAAAGGAAACCGATGCCCACGCGCGCGGCGACCAGCTCCTCGCCCTCGCCCGCCTCGGCCACACCGGCGCGCTCACGCTTTGCACCGAGTCCCTCGATCACCAGGACGCCTTCGTCCGCCGTCAGGCCCTGAACGCCGCCCTCGTGCTCAGCGGCCCCAGCCCGTCCACCGACCCCGCGAAGCGCGCCCTCCTCACCCCGCTCGCCGAGCGCGGCCTGAGCGACCTCGACTCCCGCGTGCGCCGCGTTGCCCTGGATTTGCTGGTGAAAACCGACGCTCCCCAAGTCATCGCCCGCCTCGCGAACGCCCCGCTTGCCGAACGCGATGACCTCGCGACCGTCGTGGCCGGCAGCGATGCCGCCTTCGCCGAGTATCTGAAAGCCGGTCGCCC
>CAZOCL010000468.1:0-4835 GCA_964578245.1 uncultured Klebsiella sp.
TAGGGGTGTGAGCGCTCCCAGCTCGGGAAGGTGTTCGTCGAGAAGCGCGAGTGGACGAGCGCCAGGGCGGACTCCATGTCCGCGTCCCGCAGCTCGGGATAATACTGATCCACCTGCGCGGGCATGAGCATGCCCTTGTAAACCACCGTCCGGCACGAGACGCTCGGCATATACCACTCCTGCGTGCCGCGCACGCCGGAGTTGCGGATCTCGTTCAGGGCGCGCTTACGGATGACATAGAGCTTCCGCTCGAAGGCCAGTTCATCCTTCGCCTTGCGCACGTTGCGCTCGATGAAGCACTGGCGCACAAACGGTTCGGTGGCGACCGCCGTGGGTCCAAGGGAGGAACTGTCGGTCGGCACATCGCGCCAGCCGAGGACCGAATGGCCCTCCTCGCGCACCACGCGCTCGAACGTGCGCTCGCAGTGGTGCCGGTCTTCCTCGTCCTTCGGCATGTAGATCATCGCCACGCCGTAACGGCCGGGAGCCGGGAGGGTGAAGCCGTTTTCCTTCGCGGCCTTGGTGAAGAACTTGTGCGGGAGCTGGATGAGGATGCCCGCGCCGTCGCCGGTGTTGGGTTCGCAGCCGCAGGCGCCGCGGTGATCCAGGTTGATCAGGATCTGGATGCCCTGCTGGACGACCTCATGGGACTTCTTGCCCTTCATGTTCACGACGAACCCGACGCCGCAGGCGTCGTGCTCGAACTGCGGGTCATACAATCCCTGCTTGGGCGGCAATCCCTGCCACCGCGCTTGCGTGCTCATTTTGTTTTCGTTCATCGTCACTGGCTGCCGGTCAAGTGCCGGCATGGAAATCTGCCCGGGCTGTTGGAGAGGCTGGATCCGCCTGGTTGCGCCAAAAACGCGCCGCGACGGTAACAAACCACTTCGCGGGCGCAATCGCATTTTGCAATTGGCCCGTTGTCGCGCCCTTTTTCCCGTTTTGCGCCGTTCGATTCTGGCCGGTCAGCATCACTCAAAACCCAAACTGGTGTTAGTTAACAGACAACCGCCACCCTGTAAAAAGGATTTGCGCCTAATCTGAGCCGGCCGTTGCGCAACGGGAACTTATCGGCGCAAAACGGACATGAAGTTTGACTGCATCTCGGCCCTGTCTGCAGGCTCTGGCCATGCCATCTGCGTTCAACCCGGACTCCGAAGCAGCGGCGGGGTAAGCCGGCAGGACGCGACCTCGTCGCTTTGCCCCGGACGTTCTGTGAGTTCAATTCGGAATTCGAGTCCAACCGAAGATTGAACTTTGCCCCTCCCCGCCCGCTCCCTATAAGAAACCCATGCTGCCGACGTTACTCTCCGCGGGCGGGCCGGTCGTGTGGCTTCTGCTGCTCTTGAGCGCGGTCGCCATTGCCGTGTTCATTGAGCGGGTGCTGCACTTCCACCGGGCGCAGATCAACTCCGCCGAGTTCCTCGCGGGCGTGCGCACCGTGCTCAAGCGCGACAACGTGGTGGAGGCCCTTTCGATCTGCGATGCCACCCCCGGTCCGGTCGCGCGGCTGGTTAAGAACGCGATCCTGAGCCGCGAGCGGGGTCGCGAGGGAGTGCGCGAGGCGCTGGAGGACACGGGCCTGCAGGAAGTTCCCCGCCTCGAGGAGAAGTTGAACCTGATCGCCACCATCGCGCAGATCGCGCCGCTGCTGGGGTTGCTGGGCACGTCGCTGGGCTTCATCAAGATGTTTGGTGTGATGGAGAAGGAAGGCCAGTTCGCCCACGCTGCCATGCTCACCGGCGGTGTCTGGCAGGCGCTGGTCTGCACCGCGATGGGGCTGGCGGTCGCGATTCCTTGCTACGTGGGCTACAACTACTTGGTCAGCCGCGTGAACCAGATCGTCCTCGACATGGAGAAGTCCTCCAACGAAATCCTGAACCTCGTGACCGGGGAGAATGGGAGGAAGGGGTGAGAGGTGTCAGGATTAAGAGTAGGAGTAGGATTATGAGCGCGAAGGCATCGTTGCGCTCACTCTCCCTTCCTAACCTTAATCTTGCTCCTAATCTTAATCTTCCCTCCCGATGAGATTCCCCCGTCACGCCCGCATCTTCCGCGGCCAGCTCGACGCCGCACCGTTCGCCGGAGTGTTCTTCCTCGTCCTGATCTTCATCACCTTCAACTCCCAGCTCGTCTTCACCCCGGGCATCCGGGTGGAACTGCCCACCGCCAGCGGCTTGTCCGGCACAACCAACCTGACCACCATCGTCGTGGTGGCACCGAGCGGCCAGCTCTACTACAAGAACCAGGTGATCTCGGAGGCGGAACTAAAGCAGCAGCTCCGCGCCGCCGCCGACATGGCCCGCAGCAATCGGGAGCGGCTGACTCTGGTGGTAATGGCGGACAAGCTGACGCCGAACGAAGTGACGTTTCGTCTCGCCGAACTGGCGCGTGAGGCGGGGATCACGGAGTTGCTCCAGGCCGCCCGTCCGCCGCTGGCCCCTCAGCCGGCAGTGCCCGGCCAGCCTTGAAGCTCCCAAAGTAGGAGTGAAGCGCAAGCGGAAGGAGGTGGTTGGCGGTGCGCGCTTTGCCTCGATTTTGACCGCTCCTTTTTCCCAGGTCGCAGTTCATTTGCCACTTTCGGGATTTTATTGAATAGCTCGTCATGCCTCGCGTCGGCCATTAAGAGATTCAGCTATGATCAAACACGCCGCACTCAGCGCCCTCGCCCTCGCCGCGACCTTGACCGTGGCCTCTGCCGCGTCCGCCACGCCCGCCGCGACCAAGCCTCCCGCCGTCGCCGCCAAGCCTGCCGTCGCGGAGAAGCTGGTCAGCCTCGAACTGTTCAGCCAGCCGACGGACAAGGCGGCCAAAGCGCTTCTGCTCAACGGGGCGGATGCGCGGGTGCAGTTGCTCGTCCACGCCCGCTTCGCCTCCGGCTTGGAGAGTGACTACTCGGCCAAAGTGACTTACACGGTCAAGCCGCTGAAGATCGTGGACGTGGACAAGACCGGTTATCTCATTCCGCTCGGCGATGGCACCGCCACCGTCACGGCGAAGTCGGCCGAAGGCCTGACCGCGACCACGACCATCACGGTCGAAAATTTCAAGGCGACGCCGCTCATCAACTTCGCCAACCAGATCGTCCCCATTTTCACCAAGGCCGGGTGCAACGGTGGTGGCTGCCATGGCAAGAGCGGTGGTCAAAATGGCTTCCGCCTCTCGCTGCTCGGCTTCGAGCCGACGGAGGACTTCGAGTATCTGGTGAAGGAAGCGCGTGGTCGCCGGCTCTCGACTGCCGCGCCGGACAGCTCGCTGCTCCTGCTCAAGGGCGCGGGCATCGTGCCGCACGGTGGCGGCACCCGCTGGGATGCGGAGTCGTTCGACTTTGCGCTCGTAAAGCGCTGGATCGCCCAGGGCATGCCCTACGGCAGCGAGAAGGACCCGGTGGTCGTGCGCGTCGAGGTCTTCCCGAAGGAGCGCACCATGCAGCCCGGTGGCGAGCAGCAGCTCAAGGTGCTCGCGCACTATTCGGACGGCCACTTCGAGGACGTCACGCGCGGCGCGCTCTTCGAGGCGAACGACAAGGACATGGCCACCGCCGAGCCGTCGGGCTTGGTGAAGTTCGCCAGCCAGCCAGGCGACGTGGGCATCATGGTCCGCTATCAGTCGAAGGTGTCCGTGTTCCGCGCCACGGTGCCGCTGGGCGCGCCGGTGCAGCACCTGCCGGTGGCCAAGAACTTCATTGATGAATCGGTCTTCAAGAAGCTCAAGCGCATCGGCCTGCCGCCGAGCGAAGTCTGCGACGATGCAACCTTCGTTCGCCGCGTGACTCTGGACCTCGCGGGCCGTCTGCCCAATGCGGATGAGACCACCGCCTTCCTCGCCGACAAGTCCGCCGCCAAGCGCGAGGCGCTCGTGGATCGCCTGCTGGCCGGCGGCGACTACGCGGATTACTTCGCGAACTTCTGGAGCGCCCTGCTGCGCAACCAGCGTTCCTCCGTGAACGGCCGCACCGAGCCTTACATGCGCGGCACGTTCGCCTTCCACGACTGGATTCGCGACAGCCTCGCGAGCAACAAGCCCTACGATCAGTTCGCCCGCGAGATCCTCGCCGCCTCTGGCGACATCGGGCAGAACCCGCCGGTCGCTTGGTATCGCCAGGTGAAGACCGCGCAGAACCAGCTTGAGGACACCGCGCAGCTCTTCCTCGGCCTCCGTCTCCAATGCGCCCAGTGCCACCACCACCCCTACGAGAAGTGGAGCCAGGCGGACTACTACAGCTTCGGGGCGTTCTTCAGCCAGGTCAGCCGCAAGCCCGGCTCGCAGCCCGGTGAGGAACTCGTCTTCGCCAAGCGCGGCGCTCCAACCATGGCGAACAAGAAGAACAACATCGCCCTCAAGCCCGCCGGCCTCGGTGAAAAGCCGCTCGAGATTCCGGCGGACGAGGATGCCCGCCAGTCCCTCGCCGACTGGCTGAGCCGCAAGGACAACACCTTCTTCGCGCACTCGCTGGTGAACCGCTACTGGAAGCACTTCTTCAACCGCGGCCTGGTCGAGCCCGAGGACGACATGCGCGAGACGAACCCGCCGGTGAATCCCGAGCTGCTTGACGCGCTGGCCAAGTCCTTCATCGAGTCGGGCTTCGACATCAAGAAGCTCGTCCGCAACATCACCACCAGTTCCACCTACCAGCTCAGCGCGATTCCGAACAGCCACAACGCCGGCGACAAGCAGAACTTCTCCCGTTACTACCCGAAGCGCCTCAGCGCCGAGGTGCTCTTCGACGCCATCAACACCGTGACCAAGGCCGAGGCGAGTTGGGCGAACCTCCCCGCCGGCACCCGCGCCGTGCAGCTCCCGGACAACAGCTACAACAGCAGCAGCTACTTCCT
>CAZOCL010000469.1:0-4819 GCA_964578245.1 uncultured Klebsiella sp.
TTGATGGCGAGGGCCTCATCCGCTGGCAGGACATCAGCTACCAGCCCTTCATGGAAACGAAGTTCCTGCTCAGCGAAGCCAAGCGGCTGCTCGGCCTGCCGAAGAGCAATGGCACAACGGCCCCGATGAAGCTGGCAGGTCAGAAGAAGGAGCCGGTGGTGAACTGCAAGTGAAGCACTGAGCTTGATGAGTCAGGTTGTCCGCAACCCTGTTTCGCAACCGGCCAGTCGAACAAACGAGTTCCGTATAGGATTAGAATCCCACTGGCTGCATTGGACGAGCTGGTGCAACCAGGATGAAGTCGCCGAAGCGCCCCTTCAACTACGCCAGCCTCCGGCTCCCGCTGATCCTCGTCATCACCGGGCTGGTATGGCTGAACGTGCGCGTTTACTCGGTTCCCAAAGGTGCGGCCACGCTGGGCGAAATCGCGGAGGATGCAGTTCCGCAACTGAACAATATCGGGCGGCGGCTGCGCGCGGGCGAAGGTGCGGCGATGCAACGGCTGTTTCCAGAAGGCTGGTTCTTCAGCCACGCGCTCTATGGGTATGCGTGGGTCAACGTCGGGCTGCAAACGCCGGATGCCGCACTGAAGCAGCGGGCCATCGCCGAGGCGCGCTGGGTGCTGGAGCGGATGGGCACGCCGGAGGGGCTCGCTCCCTTTCGCAACGCGACCCAGGTGGAGCACGGCGTGTTCTATCTTGGCTGGAAGAACCGCCTCCTCGGTGGGCTGCTGCTCCTGCTGCCGGAGGCAGAACGGCGGGCCGAAGAAGTCGCCCTGTTTCACCGGCAAAGCGAACTGCTCGCCGTGGCGTTCCTGACCACTTCGACACGGCACCTTGACGCCTATCCGGGGCAGGCCTGGCCGTGCGACAACGTCCTCGCGCTCGCCTCGTTGAAGCTGCACGACCAGCTCTTTGGCACCCAGCACCAGGAGCTCGCCGACCTTTGGGTGGCCTTTACCAAGCAGCATCTGGACGCGGACACGGGTTTGATCGTCCATCAGATCGACGGGCAGACCGGGCGTAGTTTGGTCGCAGCGCGTGCGTCAACGCAGGCTTACATCCATGCCTTCCTGCCAGAGATCGCCCCGGAATTCGCCCGCGAGCAGTATGCCGGGTTTCGTAAAACCTTCGTCTCCGACTGGCTCGGCTATCTGCCCGTGCGCGAGTATCCCAAGGGCAAGTCCGGTCGCGGCGACGTGGACACCGGCCCGCTCATCTTCGGTATCAGTCCGTCCGCCACGGTTGCTTCCATAGCCGCCGCCCGCGCCAACGGAGACTACGAACTATGCGAGCGCGCCGTCATCTTGAGCGAGACCATCGGACTGCCGTGGACGCGGGGCGAAGAGAAGTCGTTCGGTCTCGGCCAGATCATCGTCGCCGACGCGTTTCTGGTGTGGGGCAAAACCCTGGTCCCATGGTCGCGCACGTCGCCGGTTGAGTTCCCAGCCACTACTTCCACCTGGTGGCGTTGGCGGCTGCATGGGTTATCTGCTTTGCTCATCGGTCTGGGCGTGTTCGCCCTCGTGAGGATTTGGAGGCGGAAGCCGGACAGCGACATTCCGCCAACAATCACAACTTGAATCTGAGCTTTACGGAGACGGAGACGGCCAGCAGCCTCACCCGCATACCACCATGGGATCTTGGAATCGAAACTTTCTTGTGCCGAAGGCTGATGCCAGCAAGTTGCGATCAGCATTGACGACATGGCTGGAAAGAAAAGGTTTTGACGAAGTGTCCAGTCCGCCCGTGTTTGCGGACGACAGCGACGATGAGCGGGCGCTGTGTCTTGTTTCGAACGAACAATGGACGGTCATCCTGTATCGGGAGGCGTTTGAAGAAGGCGACCGCCTGCTTTCGGAACTGGACGACTGGCCGGTTGTGCTGGAAGTGGTCATCGCCGACAGCGACGTCTGGGGTTATGACCTGATCGAGGCAGGCGAACTCACCGCCAGCTTCAACTCGAACCCTCATTACTTTGGTGACAACGAGCAGAAGCTGCCGTTGAACGGTGATCCACACCGGCTGTGCCAGGTGCTGGGATTGTCAGGTCGCGAGAATGAAATTCATCGCCTGCAAAGGCGGCGTTTCCTGTTCGCTGATTTTCCCTGCCAGTCGTTCTGCCGGCTGATTGGAGCTTCCGCCGGTTCGCTGCATTTCAATGACATCAATGTCCAAAACCGGACGCAGAAGAGCCGGAGGATTGGTGACTGGCAGGTCGAACTCATGTTCTTCGAGCGGCGTTCCCGTTCGGGATCAGAGACCGCCGGACCAGTGCTCCACTCCCTTGTGGTTAGGGAGTTCGAAACGCGCCGGGCCGAGCCACCCTCGGTTGATCCGGAACTGGTCAGGAACCTGAACCGCCAGGTCCAAATCATCAGCCTCCTGTTTAAGCCGCTGGGCTGGCTCGCCGCGGGACTCGGGCCTCTGATCCGTTGGTGGTTCAAGCGCCAGCTTCATCAGCCGAAGGGCGGGCGAACCGGGGACCCTTTCCTGGATGCGTTGACGGCCGGCTCATCGGCGGCCTTCAGCCGTCAGAATGATTGGCTGGTCAACAGCTACTATGGAGTGCGGATCAAAGCGCCGGCCGCGTCTGCCGACACTTCGGAACTATGGTTCACCATGCCAAATGAGATTTTCAGATTTGTGGCCGGCGAAATGACGCTCTCAGCCACAGCTGTCCGGCCCGAACGGCTTCGCGATCACTTTGTTCTGAGGGACGGTGCGTCGCTCGTTGCTGAAGAGAGCTTCTTTGCACAACGACTCCCGGCCCGATACTTGGCAGTGCGGATTGTGGAAAGGGAGCAAGTCAGATTCAATGAGCATTGGTTTGTTGAGTTTGACCGGTTCGTTGCCCGGGTTACCTACTCGTCTGCCCAAGAACCGCGGTCCGAAACGGCGAAGTCAGTCCGGGCCGTGATTGAAACGTTTGAACAGATCCCGACAGGATAAAGGCATTTCTTGACCTTTTCCCATACCGGGGCATCTCGCTGATTTACGGAAAGGAACCATGACCATTGACCCCCGCCTTCACCGCATCGTCGCCGCACAGCCCTACCCGTTGCTCTTTGCCACCATCAGCGGGTCGCATGCCTACGGGTTTCCATCGCCGGACTCGGACTTTGATCTGCGCGGGGCGCATGTGCTGCCGTTGGAGCGGATCATCGGGCTGGACCAGAAGGATGAGACGGTGGAGTGCGCGCAAGTGATCGAGGGGCTGGAGATGGACATCGTGAGCCATGACGTGGGCAAGTTCTTCGGGTTGCTGCTCAAGAAGAATGGCTACGTGCTGGAGCAGTTGTTTTCGCCGTTGATCGTCCACGCCACGCCGGAGCATGAGGAGTTGAAGGAGATATGCCGCCACCGTCCCGGTAGGAGACGAGGTGACGAGTCTCCATCTGACCCTGAGGGAAGTCAGAGCCTCCTTACGTCGGCTGCTACCGGAGTTATTACCAAGCATCACTCGCATCACTACTTCGGGTTTTCAGAGACGCAGTGGAAGCTGTTCGAGAAGGAGCGGCCGCGCCGGGTGAAGCCGCTGCTCTACGTGTATCGCGTGCTGCTCACCGGCATCCACCTGATGCGCACGGGCGAGGTGGAGCCAAATCTGATCACGCTCAACGAGACGTTCCGCGTGCCGTTCATCCCCGATCTCCTGGCCCGCAAGCTGGGCGGGCCGGAGCTGTCCACGCTGCCGGACGGGGACATCGCCTTTTACGAGGCGGAGTATCAGCGGCTGCGCGGGGAGCTGCAGGCGGCGCATGACGCGAGCGCGTTGCCGGAAGCGCCGGGCGCGGCGACGCGGGCGGCGTTGAATGACTTGCTGCTGCGGGTGCGGCTGAAGGGCTGGGAGCGCCGGTGATGCGGTTGTGGTGGACGCGCCGTTCCCCAGCGCGCTACTGCCCGAATAGGTCGTGCGCAAGCGAAACGGGCATGGCAGACTATCACCGACATCAGGATCGCATGAGCGTGAAGAAACCAGATTCACAGGACCGCAAAGCGGCGCGCTGGGCGCAGGATCTCATGGACTCTGTCCGCGCGGTGCTGGCGGTGCGCCCGGAGGCCGACCCGGACAACGTGCGCCACACTCTCATCCTGCTGCAACAGCCGCCGCTCGAACGGCTGAGGAGAAGTCTGACCCGTGGCCGCGCCCTCCCTCAACGAAAGTGAACTGCGCTTCCTGCGCGCGCTGCTGCGCCGCAAGGTGCGGTTCATGGTGGTAGGGCTGTCCGCCGCCGCGTTGCAGGGCGCGCCGGTGGTGACCCAGGACGTGGATTTGTGGTTCGAGGATTTGAGCGATCCGCATATCAAGGAAGCCCTGCGGGAAGTGACGGCGGCCTACGTCCCGCCTTCGATACTGAATCCGCCCATGTTCGTGGGCGGCGGCGTGGAGTTGTTCGACATCGTCCTGACCCTCCACGGGCTGGGGACATTTTCCGAGGAACTGTTGAATTGCGTCGAAGTCCCCGTGGGGCGGCACCAGCTGAAAGTGCTGCGCGTGGACCGCATTCTCGCCAGCAAACGTGCGGCGAACCGTGCCAAGGACCGGCTGGTGATCCCGGTGCTGGAGGACTCGCTTGCGGCCAGTGTTGTCGCAGCGGGGCGTAGCAAGCGGAAGACGCCCAGATCGCGCAAGCCTTCGTCGTGATCGTTGCTCCATCGCCCCCGCGTGTGAATCACTTGCCCGCCGCTTCCCCCGTCGGCTAGCTTGCGCGCGTGTCGCGACTGCCCTTCGAGCTGCTGCTGGCGCTGCGTTATCTGCGGCCCAAGCGCACGTTCGTGTCCGTCATCACGCTCATCTCGGTCATCGGCGTGATGCT
>CAZOCL010000470.1:0-4819 GCA_964578245.1 uncultured Klebsiella sp.
GCGTCAAGGGCGGCCAGACTTACGGTGCGACCGACGAGTTCGGTTACAACGCCGTGGAGAACAAGGTCCACATCCATGACCTGCATGCGACCCTGCTGCACGCGCTCGGCTTCGACCACGAGAAGCTCACGTTCCGCTACAACGGCCGCGACTTCCGCCTGACGGACGTTTACGGCAGCGTCGTGAAGGACATTCTCCGGGCCTGATTGCGCCGGACGCGATTCGTGGCTGCATGACCATTTCAACAAGCAGGGGCAGGCCGTGTGCCTGCCCCTTTTTTGTTGAGTGGGGCGTCACGCAGGTTGAATTTTATTAGTATCCTTTTGGCCCGTGTTTTCGTCCAAGTTCGTGAATCTATGAAGTCGTCCATCCTTGCCCTCGGAGCCGTCGCCACCGGACTGGCCGCCAGCGCCTTCGCCGCGCCGGCCAAGCTCGATCCTGACCAGCTCCAGTTCTTCGAGAAGAAGATCCGTCCCGTGCTCGCCGAGCACTGCTATAGCTGCCACTCCGCCAAGGCCGAGAAGCTCAAGGGCGGCCTCTATGTGGACAGCAAGGAAGGCCTGATCAAGGGCGGCAGCAGCGGCACCGCCATCGTCCCCGGCAAGCCGGAGAAGAGCCTGCTGATCAAGGACATGAAGTCCACCAACCCGGACGACATGATGCCGCCCAAGGGCGACCGGCTTTCGCCACAGGTGATCGCGGATTTTGAGACCTGGATTCGGATGGGCGCGCCCGACCCGCGCGCGGAGACCGCCGGTGCGGTGGCCACGCTCAAGGTAGACTGGGACAAAGCTCGCGAGCACTGGGCCTACCAGCCGGTGAAGGCCCCGGCCGTTCCGCCGGTGAAGGACGCGGGCAAGTGGGCGAAGAACGACCTCGACAAGTTCGTGCTGGCAAAGCTGGAATCCAAGGGCATCACGCCCTCGCCCTTGGCGGACAAGCGGACGCTCCTGCGCCGCGCGACGTTCGACCTCACCGGCCTGCCCCCGACGCCGCAGGAGATCAGCGACTTCCTCGCGGACAACTCCGCGAACGCCTTCGAGAAGGTGATTGACCGGCTGCTGGCCTCGACCGCCTATGGCGAGCGCTGGGGCCGCCACTGGCTGGACGTGGCACGCTACGCCGACACGAGCGGCGACCGGAACAACAACCCGAAGAACAAGACCCTGTTCCCGTTCGCGTGGACCTATCGCGATTATGTCATCAAGGCCTTCAATGAGGACAAGCCTTATGACCAGTTCATCCGCGAACAGATCGCCGGCGACCGCATGGCGACGGCGGACAACCGGGCGCCGCTGGCAGCGCTGGGCTTCCTCACGGTGGGCAAGCGCTTCATGGGCAACATCAACGAGGTGATTGACGATCGCATCGATGTGATCACGCAGGGCCTCATGGGCGTGACGGCCGCCTGCGCCCGCTGCCATGACCACAAGTTCGACCCCGTCTCGCAAAAGGATTATTACTCGCTGCACGGTGTCTTCAGCTCGTCCATCGAACCAACGGAGGAGCCGGTGATTGGCAAGCCCAAGTCCGAGGCTGATTATCAGGAGTTCCTTAAGAAGTCGGAAGAGATTCAGGCGCGCGTCGCCGGGGTGCGCGGCATCGAGGAGGAGCGGGTGCTCGACTCCTTCCGCAATTCGGTGGACAAGTATCTGCTGGGCGTCCGTGAGTCGTTGCTGCCCGGCAAGACGCCGAACCAGGTGCGCGAGAAGCGTGGCCTGGATCTCGACATCTTCGACCAGTGGAGCCGCTATTTGAAGGCTCCCGCGCGGAAGGCTGATCCGGTGTTCGGGCCGTGGATGGAGTTCGCCGCGCTGAAAGACGCCGAGTTCGCCAGCCAGTCGACCGCGCTCACGGCCAAGATCGTCGCTGACAAGTCGGTGAACGAACTGGTCGCCAAGCTCTTCGCCACGCCGCCCGAGAGCGCAACCGCGCTGGCCGAGGGCTACGGCAAGCTGTTCCGCGAGACGGAGAAGCTCCATGACAAGGGCGAGAAGCCCGAAGGTGCGCGTGTGGCCGTGCATGCCATCCTGCACGGCAGCGACACTCCCATCCAGCTCACCGACAAAGGGCTGCGCCGCATCGTGGGCGCAGGCCTGAACAACAAGGAAGCCGCCGAGCGCGCGAAGCTCGACGAGCTCAAGCGCATTCACCCCGGCAGCCCGCCGCGGGCGATGGTGCTCTCGGATCTGGACAAGCCGAAGGATTCCTTCGTGATGATCCGAGGCGAGCCGACCAACAAGGGGCCGGTCGCGAAGCGCCGCTGGCTGGAAATCCTGGGCGGCTCGGACAGCAAGCCTTTCACCACCGGCTCCGGGCGGTTGAACTTGGCCAACGAGGTGGCGAACAAGGACAACCCGCTCACGGCGCGTGTGTTTGTGAACCGTGTTTGGAACTGGCACTTCGGCGACGCCATCGTGCGCACGCTGGGCGACTTCGGCCTGCGTTCCGAACCGCCGTCGAACCAGGCGCTGCTGGATTACGTCTCGGCCCGGTTCATGGCTGACGGCTGGAGCATGAAGCAGTTGCACAAGCTCATCATGCTCTCCGCCACCTGGCAGCAGGTCACCACCGACAACGCGGCGAATTCCAAAGTGGATCCGGGCAACGCCTTCTTCTGGCGGCAGAATCTCCAGCGTCTCGACTTCGAGTCGCTGCGCGACACCTTGCTGGCGCTGGGCGGCAAAAATGAGTTCGACGAGCGCGGCGGGCCTTCGGAGGACCTGGCCACCTCCGGCCGGCGCACCATCTATGGCTACATTGACCGGTCACGGGTGCCCGACTCTTTCCGCATCTTCGACTTTGCGAACCCGGACATGACTGCGCCCTCGCGCGTCCAGACCACGGTTCCACTTCAGGCGCTCTTCCTGATGAACAACGGCTTCGTGGTCGAGCAGACGCGCAACATTGCCTCCCGTCCCGAGCTGATTTCCGGTTCGAAGGATGAGGAAAAGGTGGCCTACATTTACCAGCTCTTCTTCCAGCGCCCGCCGACGGCAGCCGAGCAGAAGCTGGCCGTGGACTTCCTTGCCGACCAGCAGGTGAAGTCCGCCCTTGGCGGCGCGGATTTGCGCGCGTGGCACTATGGCTATGGCGAGTATGACCCCGATGCGAAGAAGCTCGCGGGCTTCGAGCCGATGCCGGTCTTCATCCGGGATTCCTGGGTGCTGGCGGACAAGACGGACCTGAAGAAGGCCGGCGAGGCGCGCAAGGACGGCGCGAAGAAGGAGAAGGGTGCTCCTCCGCTGGCGGCGCTGCGCAACATGGCCTTCACGGTGTCCTTGAACGCCGTGGGCGGCGTGCCGGGTGACCGGAAACACTCCGTGGTCCGCCGCTGGATCGCCCCGCGCGATGGCGTCATCAGCATTGAAGGCAAGCTGGAGCACGATGCCAAGACCGGTGACGGCGTGGAAGCCATCGTGGCCCTGGCCGCGGGCGGCCAGCTCGGAACATGGCAGGCCGCAGGCAAGGACGTGGTGACGAACCTGAAGGACATCAAGATCAAGCGCGGCGATGCGATTGATTTCATTGTCACCAGCCGGGTGACCTCGGAGGACGATTCCTTCCGCTGGGTGCCGGTCATCCACATGCCCGGGACGAAGGCGGGCGAGGAGTATGTCTGGAATTCCCAGCAGGAGTTCAGCGGCCCGGTGAAGGAGAAAATCCAGAGCCATCCGTTCAGCGCCTGGGAGCGCCTCACGCAGGCGCTGCTCATGAGCAACGAGCTGATCTATCTGAACTGAGGCGAGCATGGCCAGCATCGCAGCCGCTGGCCCACTGGCGTAGCGGAAACTCCGCCCCAGCCTTTGAACAGCCGGTTTATGGCGAGGGCCATCCGCTCAGCGAACCCCACAGCGGGGTATGATTGAGTCACGCGCCGCTCAACTCGGGCGTTGACGCTTCCGCTTCCGCTGCTACGTTGACAGCGAAATGAACTATCGCGCCTGGCGATTTAGCGTGCCGAGCGGCTATTACTTTAGCCGCCCTGCCTGCTGGCTTGCCGGGTTGCGCTGATTCCAGACACTCAACCGACAAACCGCAGGCCGTCGCCTGCGGTTTTTGCATTCCAACCCGGCGCGGCCCGCATCACCCATCAGCCCATGATCATAGTCCTCCGCCCGAAAAGTTCGAAGAAGGAAGAATCCGCCGTGCTCGCGGAAATCCGCCGCCTTGGCTACCGCCCGCATGTGATGCGCGGTGTGGCGCGCACTGTCATCGGCGCCATCGGCGACGAGCGCACGCACCACACGCTGGAGACGCTCACCGCGCTGCCGCAGGTGGAGAGCGTGATGCCCATCCAGAAGCGCTTCAAGCTGGTCAGCCGCGAGGCGCACCCGACGAACTCCACCATCACCCTGCCCAATGGCTGCGTCATCGGCGGCCGGGAACTGGTCGTGATGGCCGGCCCGTGCTCCGTGGAGAGCGAGAAGCAGTTGCTGATGACCGCCGAGGCGGTGGCCAAGGCCGGAGCGAAGGTGCTGCGCGGCGGCGCGTTCAAGCCCCGCACCTCCCCCTACGAGTTCCAGGGCCTGGGCGAGAAGGGCCTGAAGATGCTGGCCAAGGCGCGCAAGGAAACTGGCCTGGCCGTCATCACCGAACTGCTCTCCGAGGACCACGCGGAGATGGTGGCGGAGTATGCCGATGTGCTGCAGATCGGCACGCGCAACGCGCAGAACTTCCAGCTCCTCATCGCCGCCGCCAAGACCGGCAAGCCCGTGCTGCTCAAGCGCGGCCTGGCGATGAAGATCGAAGAGTGGCTGCTGGCGGGGGAATACATCCTCTCGAACAACAATCCCGGCCTGATGTTCTGCGAGCGCGG
>CAZOCL010000471.1:0-4775 GCA_964578245.1 uncultured Klebsiella sp.
CGGCCCAGCAGGCTCCAGCCCGTCGTCATGCGGCAGCGGATGAGCTGCTTGCCGCCCTGGTGATACTCGTTGGCGGTGATGAGTTTCAGGTGGCACCAGCGGCTGCCGTAGATTTCCACGTCGAACTCGCTCCAGCCGTTGTCGGTCTTGTTCTGCCAGCCCTGCTTGTCCAGTTCGCGCAGGATCGCCCCGAGGAATTCCATGCGGTCCACCGGCTGGTCCGCCCAGTAGCCGGCCATTTCGAAGCGCTCATCGCGGCGGCGTTTAAGGTCCAATGTGTCGAGCGTTTCGTGGGCGGAGAGCGGGGTCTGCTCCAGCAGGAGCCGCTCGGAGTAGCGCGCCCAGCCGCGGACGAAGGGCTGCACAAAGAAGAGCCACGCCACGAGCGGCTGCGACCAGAAGGTGCGCTTGGCCTTGGGGATCTCCGCCTGTTTGCCGGCGATGAGGCACAGCCCCACGGACGCGAACAAGCTCGTGATGCCCAGCGGCAGGAGCAGCGGGAATTTCACGCCCGCGCCGGCCACGCCGAGAGTCAGCAAGGGCAGCGTGACCAGCACATGCCACTCCAGGCTCGTCATGAGCATGAGGAACATTGAGGGCGGGGGCGCGTAAATGGACTGGAAGAAGGCGCTGGCAAACACGCCGTGGTAGATGATCGGCGAGCGGGTCACGACGCCGATCTTCGCGGCAGTGTAGATACGGCCGTGCCAGATGCTGCTGCCTATGTCGTTGAAGTATTCCGGGTGCTTGCGCACGAGCAGGGCCTCGGCCTCGCCGTAGCCGCGCTGCTGCTTCAGGTAGGCCCCCACGGTTGCGCGGCGGTAGTGCCAGACGAAGCCCGACGGGCTGAAACCGATTTTGTAGCCGTGCTGCTGCAGCCGCCAGCACACGTCTACGTCGTCGCCAGCCTTGCGGTAAATCGGATCGAAGCCGGTGATCTCGTCGAGCGCCCACTTGTAGAACGCCATGTTGCAGCCGGGAATGTGTTCCGCGAGCCGGTCCGTGAGCATCACATGCGCGGGACCGCCGGGCGATGCCATCACGGCGGCGGGAATCCACCCATCCTCGGGCGGCAGGAAGTTGTGCCCGCCGATGCCGGTGAAGTCGCTGCGCAACAAATCGCCCACCAGGTAATGCAGCCAGTCCTCGTCCGCGCGGCAGTCGGAGTCCGTGAAGGCGACGATCTCGCCTTCGGAGGCGTTGATGCCCGTGTTGCGCGCGACGGACAGCCCGAAATTGATCTGCCGGATGATCCGCATCCGAGGGCGGGGCGGGGAGGTTTCGAGTTTGGAGTTTGGGGTTTCGGGTTGGGCGGGGCGCGCGATGGACCAGACGGTGCGAGCCTTTTCGCTTCCTCCCGTGGCGGACTCAGAGCCAGACGTCGTAGAGTTACCTCCAGCATTCGTAGCTGTCCCCTCTCCCAGCGGGAGAGGGCCAGGGTGAGTGAGAGCAGCCACTTGCGCCGCCGCAGCCACTTTTGCCTGCGGCCGCCGGTCATCGAACTCCATCCGATACCGTTCCGCGATCTGCGCCGTGTCGTCCTTGGAGCCGTCATCCACGAGGATCACCTCGTAGTTCGGATAGTTCAGCCGCTCCAGCGAGGTGAGGCACGCGGGCAGCGTCTTGCCGCCGTTGTAGCTGGCCACCACCACGCTGACCTTCGGATAGCGCGCCAGGGCAAAATAGGGCGCAATTCTGAACGCCTCCTGCACCGCACCGAAGGACGCCTTCGGCTGGCGGTCACGCGTCACCACGCCGAAATGCCAGTCGAGAATCGGATAGCCGTCCTTCCACCACTCGTCCGTGTAGCTGAAGACAAACGCGCCGGCCACGCCGCCGTTGAAGGCCGTTTCGATCTGCCACCGGAGCATCTCGGTCTTCGCGGCCTCGCCCTCGCGCACCGAGTCCGCGCCGAATTCGCCCAGCAGCAGCGGCTTGGTGTCCGCGATCATCTGGAGCCGCGCGACGTAGTTGTCGAAAGGCTTCGGGTGATGCAGGTAGAGGTTGAAGGTGAAGAAATCGAGGTTGCGCGGCTGGAGGAATTCCGTGGGCGGGAAGTTCGCGAAGGTGCAGAGACACTCCGCATCCACATGCTTCGCAACCCCGACGAGTTCATCAATGAAGTCCGCGACCTTCTCCGCACCGCTCCAGCGCACGAGATCCGGCGGGATTTCGTTCACCACGCTGAAGGCAAAGACGGCCGGATGATGCGCGCAGGCGGCGACGGCGTCGGACACGGCCTTGCGCGCGGCGGCTTTCATCTCGGGGCTGTCGAGGAAGCAGCCGTTCTTCCACCAAGGAATGTCCACGAGCAGCTTGAGGCCGTGGGCATGCGCGAGGTCCAGCACGGAGCGGGGCGGAATGGTGTAAACACGCAGCGTGTTCGCGCCCAACTCGCGGATTTGGGTGAAGTCCCGCTCCATTTGGGCGCGCGGGGGGAAGAAGGACTTCTCCTCGCCCGGCGCAAAGGGGCCGTAGGTCACGCCCTTGGCGTAGAACTTCTTCTCGCCGAGCCGGAAGAACTTTCCGTCCACGCGGACGCGGTCGGAGTTGGGAGTATTGGCGGACATGGGCGGGAAATTATCTGAGCGTTGCGTGGTTGCTGACGCGTGCAGCACGGCGGGCGCGTCTTGGACTGCGGTGGCAGAGCGCAGCGGCGACACCGCTTTGGCTTCCGGCGGAGCCGCAGCCCCGAACCGCTTCGCGGGAGCGAAAAGCGGCGTGGCGCTCCGCTTCCCGCCGCAGTCCAAAACGGGGCGGGCGCAGTTTGCTTACGGCGAAAGAAAACAACGCAATCATTCGGCTGTCTCAGTTGAACTGCACGGCTGTTGCGCCGCAGGGCACGGAATCGGGCTCGTCAGATGTAAAACATCCGCTCCTTCTCCGCGCCTTCCTCGACCAGTTGTTGGAAGTTGACCGCGTCGGCGGCGCTCTCGGCGGCAGTTTTAAGCCGGAGCCACGCGCGATGCAACTCTGGAGGACACTGCCCGTTGGAGAGCGCCGGGGTGTCAAAGACCGAGCCGTGGATGCCGCGCAGCACGTCGCCGAAGGTGATCTCGGCGGGCGGCTTGGCGAGGCGGTAGCCGCCTTCCTTGCCGCGGACGCTCCTCACCAGCCCGCGCGCCTTCAGCTCGATGAGGATCTGCACGAGGTAGTTCGGCGGGATGCCGTGCCGGCCCGCGATGTCCTCGACGCGTTGCACCTCGCCAGACGGGTGCGCCCGCGCCAGGTCCAGCACGGCGCGCATCGCGTAATCACTTTTGACCGACAACTTCACGGGCCGCAGCGTAACAGGGCAGGGGGCCGGGGCAAGCCAAGGGGCGTTCCGGCGGAACCGGAGTTGAGAGTTGAAGGTTGAGAGTTGAGAGGAAGCCGCGGAGTCCAGGCGCGACTCTCAACTCTCAACTCCCCCGCTCTCAACTTTCCCCCATTGCCAAACCGCGCCGCCTTTCCTACCGTCTCCTGCATGTTCCGCCGGAACACGACGACTACGATTTAGCGTCCACGATCAACCCGTGGACGCCGACGCCTCGCACTCATGGGTCGAGGCGTTTTTGTTTGAACTGACCAAGCAGCTCTATGCGCTACGTGATGAAGCAAAAGCTCTTCTCCTGGGGCGACGACTTCCGCATCAAGGACGCGGGAGGCCGGGATGTCTTCTTCGTGGACGGGCGCGCCTTCAGCCTTGGGAAGAAGCTTTCCTTCCAGGACTTGAACGGCAACGAACTCGCCTTCATCCGGCAGAAGCTCCTCTCGTGGGGACCGACCTACGAGATCACGCGGGGCAACGAACTGCTCGCCGTGGTGAAGAAGCATTTGTTCACCCTGTTCCGGTGCAAGTTCACCGTGGATGTGCCTGGCCCCGACGACCTCGAAGCGCAAGGCAGCTTCATGGACATGGAATACCAGTTCGAGCGTGACGGCCGGAAGGTGGCGGAAGTCTCCAAGCGCTGGTTCAGTTGGAGCGACACCTACGGCGTGGACATCGCCGACGGAGAAGACGACGTGCTGATCCTCGCCAGCACCGTGGTCATTGACATGATTTGCCACGACGACAAGCAACCGCACTAAGCTTTTATGGCCGAAGAAATCCAACCACCACAGCCGCCCGCCTCCGCGCCCGCCCCGAACCCTGAGCGCAAGACGCTCGATGACCGCGCCAAAATGACCGAGCTGGAGCGCATCCGGCACTCGTGCGCCCACGTCCTGGCCACCGCCATCCTGCGCCTGTGGCCGGACGCCCAGTTCGCCTACGGGCCGCCGGTCGAGAACGGCTTTTACTACGACCTCGAATGCTCACACCGCATCTCTCCCGAGGACTTCGCCAGGCTCGAGGAGGAGATGAAGAAGGAGATCAAGGCCAACAACGTCTTCGAGAAGCTCACTGTCACGCGCGAACAGGCCATCGCCGATGCGCAGAGCGGACGCCTCGGCGGCCTCGCCGAGCGGCCCGGCAACGCCAGCAAGTTCAAGCTGGACCTGCTCAGGAACATCCCCGAGGGCGAGCCGATCTCCTACTTCAAGAACGGGGACTTCATTGACCTCGGCGCCGGGCCGCACGTGATGCGCACCGGCAACATCGGGGCCTTCAAGCTCACCACCGTGGCCGCCGCCTACTACAAGGGCGATGAGAAAGGCCCGCAGCTCCAGCGCATCTACGGCACGGCCTTCAAGAACAAGACCGCGCTCGAGGAGTGGCTCAAGCTCCAGGAGGAGGCCAAGCGCCGCGACCACCGCAAGATCGGCGCGGAGATGAACCTCTTCGCGTTCGACGC
>CAZOCL010000472.1:0-4771 GCA_964578245.1 uncultured Klebsiella sp.
GAACCCATCATGCGCAACCCGCTCGCCGCGACCTCGCTGGCGGAGTTCTGGGGCGGGCGCTGGAACCGCGGCTTCAGCGATCTCGCGCGGGAGCATTGGTTCAAGCCGGTGGCCACACGGCACGGCGCATTCGCCGGCACGCTGGCGGTCTTCCTGCTCTCGGGCCTGCTGCACGAGGCCGTCCTCTCGCTGCCCGCGCGGGGCGGCTGGGGCGGGCCGACGGCTTACTTCGTGGTGCAAGCACTCGCCCTCCTGCTGGAGCGCAGCACAGCGGGCAAGCGTCTAGGGCTTGGACGCGGCTGGCGTGGCTGGCTGTTCGTCGCCCTCACCACGCTCGCCCCCATCGGCTGGCTGCTGCACGAGCCGTTTCGCCATCGTGTGATGCTTCCCTTCCTCGAGTTCATCGCTGGCCTCATCAACTTGGTTCACCCCTTGCCATTATGAAAACCACCCTCCTGCTCCAGCTCGCCGCACTGACCCATCTCGGGTTGCTCGCCGCCGGACTGCTGATGCCCCGGACCGTGGGCCTGCCCACGCACCTCGCAACTCTGCCACCCTTCATCCGGCAGCTCTTCTGGACTTACTACACGTTCATCGGCCTCTGCCTCGTGAGCTTTGGCCTGGGCACGTTCCTGCTCGCGGAGGAACTGGCCGCCGGCACCGCGCTGGCCCGGGCGGTCTGCGGCTTCCTGGCGGTCTTCTGGACCATCCGGCTGTTCGTCGCCCATTTCGTTTTTGATCTGCGGCCCTACGTGACCACCCGCTGGCACCGCGTCGGGCTGTGGCTGGCGAACACCGTGTTCGCCTTGTTGCCGTTCATCTACGCATGGGCGGCGTGGAAAGGAGATCGCTTATGAAACTCACCCTGACCGATCCGCTCCGTCACTGGTGGCTGAGGGCCAAAGCCTTGCTCGCGGCCGCGAACCCGCCCTCTCCCGACAAGGGCGCGCGTCCGCCTGCTCCCCACAAGCCCCATCGCACCACCGCCTTCTTTGATCTGCCATGAACGCCCCAGCCATGGACCTCAGCCGCGTGGAGTGGCGCGACCTCGTCGCGCTCACGCCGCGCGAGAAGTTCGTGGAGCTGACGCTCAGCCTGCCGTGGCTGGCCGGTTCCCTGTGGTGCTATCATATCGGCTGGTGGCTGCCTGGCCTGGCCTGTTCGTTTTACTTCTTTCTCACCGGCCTGCGGCAGTCGCACAACGCTCAGCACTACGCGCTCGGCCTGCCCCGACTCGCGCAGGATGGTGTGCTCTTTGCGTTGAGCGCGCTGATGCTGGCCAGCATGCACGCGGTGCAGGCCACGCACCTGCATCATCACCGCCACTGCCTCGGCACCGATGACACGGAGGGCAGCACCGCGCGCCAGCCTGGGTGGATGGTGCTGCTGACCGGGCCGCTGTTTCCGCTGCGACTGCATGTGGCGGCGTGGCGACTGGCCAAGGAAGGCAAGCGCGGCTGGATTGCGGCGGAAGTGCTCGTCGCCCTGGTCTTGGTGCTCGCGTTCATCGTCTTCGGCGAGAGCCGCGCCTGGCGCTGGCACTTCGCCGTCATGCTCGTGGGAGAATGCTTCACCGCCTTTTTCGCCGTGTGGACGGTGCATCATGACTGTGCCGCCGCAGTATTTCCCTCGCGCACCCAGCGCGGCGAGTGGTTGAACCGGATCTTTTACGCCATGTTCTTTCACACGGAGCACCATCTCTTTCCCGCAGTCCCCACTCCGCACCTGCCCGAACTGGCGCGTCGCCTCGACGCGGTTGCGCCTGAGTTCCGGGAGCATCAGGTGATGGGCTGGTTTCACCGAAAGGCTCATCTATGACCACGCTCCTGCCAGCTCCGTCTCACGCAGCCCCGCTCCGTTCAGACCGTGCTTCGCTCGCACGCCCAAAGGGCCGGGGCCTCACAGTGCCTCTGCGCGCTGTGATTGACCGCCGGTTGCTCATCAACTTTCGGGTCGCGCCCGAGGTGCTGGCACGCCTGCTCCCGGCCCCGTTCCGACCTCAGCTCGTCCACGGCTGGGGCATGGCGGGCATTTGCCTGGTGCGTCTGCGCGATGTGCGGCCCGCCGGGCTGCCCGCCTTCGTCGGGCTGACTTCGGAAAACGCGGCACACCGCATCGCGGTGGAGTGGGAGGATGTCGAGGGGCACACTCGCACAGGCGTGTTCATTCCGCGTCGCGACACGGGGTCGCGCTTGAGTCAGCTCGTGGGCGGCAGACTGTTTCCGGGCGTGTATCACGCCGCCAATTTCCGCGTGTGGGAACCGGGCAACCGTTTCAAAGTGGCAGTGTTCGCCTCAGGAACTCAGGCCGCGCCGCTGGTCCGGGTCCACGCCCACCTGACCGAAGCGTTGCCAACCGGTTCCGTGTTCCCGTCGCTCGCGGACGCTGCCGAGTTCTTCCGCGCAGGCTCCCTTGGCTGGTCGCCCAGCCGGAGCGTGAACGAAGTGGACGGACTGGAACTGCGCACCCGCGACTGGCGGATGGAACCGCTGGCCGTGGACTGGGTGGAGTCGAGCTACTTCAATGACCGAGCTCGCTTCCCCGCAGGCGCGTCGCAATTCGATTCGGCATTTCTAATGCGCGGGATCGAGTGCGAGTGGCACGCTCGCGGGCGGATGGCCGGAACGGCTGTAAACCACCACCAGTATGAATCCAAAGTTTAATCCGCCACGCAGGGTTCTTTCAGGAATCAGCATGAGTGTCAGCGGGGCGGTGGTGTGGGCTGTCCTTCGCCTCGTTGGTCCGGAGTTGTTTTTTGGACCAAGCCTGACGTTGAGCAAGGTTTATGAATCGGTGGTGGTCGTCGCGTATGCCGTAGGAATCACCATCTGGATTGTGGCACCGATAGGCGGGCTGCTTGGCTATTTTCTACCACGCCATGTGATTGGGCTGGGTCGCCAGGAAGCGTTCTGGCTGGGGGTGCGTGTGGGGGCCGGGGTGGGATTAACCGTGGCTTTGATTCTGGCGGTGATGTCATCATTATCCTCCCTTCGCCGTGAGATCAACTGGGAGAGAGTCGAATCGTCAGTCGCGCAGCTTTTCCGCACCTTCTGGATACTTGGCAGGACGATGATTCCTGTTTGTGCTTCGTGGGTTGGAGTTTGGATACTGAATTGGACGCGTGAAACCACGCGTAAGTCCCTGTGTGAAGAAGCGAGCTCGTTGTGAAACCGGCTCATGGCTGCTCAATCCCATGAAAACTGAACGCATCCTCCTCGCCGGCGGTTCCGGCTTTCTCGGCCAGGCACTGGCCCGGCACTTTCAAGCACTGGGCTGGGAAGTGGTCGTCCTCACTCGTTCCCCGCAGGTAAGCCGGGCGGCTCGCGAAGTCCGCTGGGACGCTGAATCCCTCGGCGAGTGGGTGCGTGAGCTGGAAGGGGCCACCGCCGTGGTGAATCTCACGGGTCGCTCGGTGGACTGCCGTTACACCGAAGCGAATCGCCGTCTCATCCTGGACTCGCGTGTGAACTCCACTCGGGTGATCGGGGGGGCCATTGCGCAGTGCCAGGGGCCGCCGCGCGTGTGGTTGAACTCCAGTTCGGCGACCATTTACCGGCACACGTTCGGCTCCCCGTGGGACGAGACCGGCACGGACTTCACGCCAACGCCGGAAGTGAAGGATGAGTTCTCCCTGGAAGTGATCCATGCTTGGGAACGGACGCTGAACGAAGCGGTGACGCCCCACACGCGAAAGGTCGCGTTGCGAACGACCCTGGTGCTGGGCCTCGCGCGCAACAGCGTCTTCCCCGTGCTACGCCGGCTGGCGCGGCTGGGGTTGGGCGGGCGGATGGGCACCGGGGAGCAGTTCGTGTCGTGGCTGCACGAGACGGACTTTCTGCGCGCCGTGGAGTTCCTCCTCGCGCATGAGGAATTGAGCGGGCCAGTCAACTTCGCGGCGCCCAACCCGGTGCCCAATCACGAGCTGATGCGGGCCTTCCGCGAACTGGTGGGAATGCCCATCGGGCTGCCGGCGACCGCGTGGATGCTGGAGATCGGCGCGTTCTTCCTGCGGACGGAAACGGAACTGATCCTCAAGAGCCGGCGGGTCGTGCCGGGCAGGTTGCTGCGGGCGGGATTTGAGTTTCGATACCCGGAGCTGCGCGGAGCGCTGGCGGAGTTGCAGGGCAGGGCAGCGTAGGCGGTTGGACTGCGCCGGCAAAGCGGTGCGGCACGACGCTTTGGCATTCCGCGGAGCGGAAGGTTGAGCTTGGGAAAGGCAGTTGGAATTGCCGCGAAAGGGCGCAAAGAGCACAAAAAACGGCATCGCGCAGGCCATCGGTCCTGCCCGCTTCACACAGCAAGCTGTCTCAATGGTTTTCTATGTGCTCTCTGTGCCCTTTCGCGGCGAATCCGCCTCCTTATGGCTGTTCCTGCCGCTCCGCGGGACGTCAAAGCGGCGTCGCCGCAGTCCAAATATCGGTGCAGGGCGCTGGCGGGGACTGGACAAGGTCGCAACTCCCGGCAAACTACCGGCGAACGCGGAACCCAACCCCCATCTCCATGATCACCCTTCTCGTAGGCACCAATCGTCCTGGCAGCAACACCCGCCTCGTGGCCCGGCAAATTGAAGGACTTTACGCCGAGCTGAACCAGCCCGTGAAGGTGCTGGACCTGGCGGATCTGCCGCCGGAGATTTTCGCCCCAAGTTCTTATGGCGAGAAGCCCGCCAGTTTCGCGCCGTTTGCAGACGCGGTGCTCGCTTCCAGTGGCCTGCACGTGGTGACGCCGGAATACAACGGCTCCATGCCGGGCGTGCTGAAGTATTTCATCG
>CAZOCL010000473.1:0-4752 GCA_964578245.1 uncultured Klebsiella sp.
CACTTCCTCCTCGCGAAGATGGACAAGGCCGGCGTGAAGCCCGCCGCGCAGGCTGACCCGCGCGCCTTGATCCGCCGGCTGCACTTCGATCTCACGGGCCTGCCGCCCACGCCCGAAGAAGTTGAGGCGTTTGTGCGCGCCTGTTCCCCTATCGGCAATCGGCAATCGGCAATCACCAATGCCGTGGACAAGCTCCTCGCCTCCCCCCACTACGGCGAGCGCTGGGCCCGCTACTGGCTCGACCTCGCCCGCTACGTGGACGAGACCGCCTCCTGGCTCGAGAAGACCAGCGGCGCGCACCTTTACCGCGACTGGGTCATCAAGGCCTTCAACGAGGACATGCCCTACGACCAGTTCGTGATGCGGCAGATCGCCACCGATCAGATGGGCCTGCCGCCCGAGGACCGCCACGCGCTCGCCTTCCTCGGCCTCGCGCCGACTTACTGGAAGGAACTCCAGCTCCCGCCGGACCTCATCAAGGGCACCGTCGCCGACGAATGGGAGGAGCATGTGGACACGCTCAGCCGCACCTTCCTCGGCCTTACGCTCGCCTGCGCGCGCTGCCACGATCACAAGTCCGACCCCATCACCGCCGCCGACTACTATGGCATCGCCGGCGTGTTCGCGAGCGTGCGCCATGCCGAGCGCCCCACGATGGGCGACGAGTTCTGGCTGCCGGTGAAGAAAGCCCGCGAGTCCGTCGCCACGCTGGAGAAGGAGCGCGATGAGCTGAAGAAGAAGAAGCCCGTGCCCGCCGACCTGACGAATCAAGTCGCCGTCATCGAACAGAAGATCACCGGCCTCAAGACTGCCACGCCGCACTTCAACATGGCGATGGCCACTGGCGTCGAGGACGCCGCACTCTTCGTCATCCCCGCCGGCAACAACAAAGGCACCGTCCTCGACTTCAAGCCCGGCCAGGCCCGCGACCTTGAGCTGATGAAGCGCGGCGACCCCAACAACACGGGCGATGTCGTCCCGCGCCGTTTCCTCTCTGCATTCCCTGCGAAGGACGGCCAGCCCCGCCGCTTCACCACGGGCAGCGGCCGGCTGGAACTGGCGCAGGCCATCGTGCAGGAGGCCGCGCCGCTCACCGCGCGCGTCATCGTGAACCGCGTTTGGAAGTATCACTTCGGTCGCGGCATCGTGGATACGCCGAGCGAGTTCGGCGTGATGGGCGAAGCCCCCACGCATCCGGAACTCCTGGACGACCTCACTGCGCGGTTCATCAAGCACGGCTGGTCCATCAAGTGGCTGCACCGCGAGATTCTCCTCTCCGCCGCGTGGCAGCAGAGTTCGATCACGCCCGACACCGAGAAGCGCGACCCGGAGAACAAGCTCTTCGCCCGCATGCCCCGTCGCCGGCTGGACTTCGAGGCGTGGCGCGACACTTCGCTCGCCGTCGCTGGCACACTGGACCGCAGTTTCGGCGGGGTGGCCACGCTGCTCACGTCCGACAAGAACCTCCGTCGCACGCTCTACGGCACCGTGAACCGCCACGAGCTGGAGCCGATGCTGCGCATCCACGACTTCCCGGACCCCGCCGCCCACAGCGCGTCGCGCACCGAGACCGCCACCGCGTTGCAAATGCTCTTCTCCCTGAACAGCCCCTTCCTCCTCGCCCAAGCCGACGCCTTCGCCGCGCGCCTGGAGAAGGACGCCGGCCCCGCGTTGAACGACCGCGTTACCCGCGCCCATGCCGTCCTTTTCCAACGCGCCCCGACCGCGAAGGAACTGACCATGGCCACCCGCTTCCTCGCCGGCCGCGAGACGGACAAGAAGGCGTGGTCCGAATACGCCCAGGCCCTGCTGGCCAGCAACGAAACGCAGTTTGTGGATTGAGGGATGAAAGCAGAAAAGACAAGCGAATCACCCGCACCGTCATGGACTGCGGTGGCAAGCGGAGCGCGACACCGCTTTGGCCTCCCCCGGAGCGGACGTGAAGGGGACACTCCTGTCCCCTTTGCCAATTGCTGCCCCTCACCCAACCGGGGGACAGGAGTGTCCCCCTCACTGATACTACAGGCCGCGACGCTCAAGAGATCGAGTCTAGCCTCCTTGCCAGCGATGACCGGTGTAAGTGTATTCCTTTGTGCTGCGATAGTCAGCCTGCTTGCCGTTGGATGCGTCGTTCCCTATAAAGTCTATACGCCCAATGTGACTCTGGTAAGTGATCCGCCGCTCCGCGCGGAGGCCATTGCGAACATTGGAGACCGGATGTTGAAGCAGGTGCAGTTCGTTCAAAGCGATGCGATCCATATCGAAGCCAAACTTAAGCTCGGGATCTTCCACACTTACATAATTCCGTCCGGCATCTACAACAAGTTCGGAGAGAATAAAGACAGTGAATTCTATGACTCCGTCGGCGTTCAGAATGGCAGGTTCTCAGACACTTGCGTAATGTTGCGACTCTACAAGGACAGGCCACGCATCTGTGCCATGACTTTTTTCAATGGGCAGACGTGCGGGGAAGCGCGTGGCATTACCAAAACCAATCACACTTACCTTGCCGATGAGTCGTCCCAACAGACACTCATTTACAACGGACGAGCCGGAAGCAAGGTGAGCCTGGCGTATCGTGTGTTCTCCGACGGTCGGTCTCGGCGGACCTACAACAGTGATGCCGTTTACGACCTGAACGAATCCAGAATCATCGGCTACAATGGCGCGCGAATTGAAGTGATCGAAGCGACGAACGAGCTGATCAGGTATCGGGTTCTGAAGAATTTCAATGAAGCGGAGCGTTGATGGACTCAGTCAACGGAAATATTTGCTTGAGCACTGCATCTCAACTAGAAATCTGACTGAAATACAGCCGCAACTGAATCTCCAAAACTCCGTCAAAGTATTTTCTTGCCGATGACCTCTCTCCCCTTCTCCCGCCGCGCCGCCCTCTCCCAGATCGGTGGCGGCCTCGGCACCCTAGGCTTGCTCGCCTCGCTGCCCGGCCTGGCCTCGGCACTGCCAAATACCGTTGCGCCCGCCAAGTCCCTGCCGCACTTCCGCCCGCGCGCGAAGCGGGTCATCCACCTGTTCATGAACGGCGGTCCGTTCGGCCCGGACTTCTTCGACCCCAAGCCGGACCTGACCAAGTTCGCCGGGCAGCGGCCCGAGGGCGTGGACTTGCGCACGGAGCGGCCCACGGGCGGACTGCTCCCGACCCCGTTCAAGTTTCAGAACTACGGCAAGTCCGGCCTGCCCATCAGCGACCTGCTGCCCTTCACCGCGCAATACGCCGATGACCTCTGCGTGCTGCGCAGCGTTTACACGGACAATCCGAACCACGCCCCCGCGCTGCTCCTGATGAACAACGGCACGATGACGCCGCGCGTGCCCGCGATGGGCGCGTGGTGCAGCTACGGCCTCGGCACGGAGAATGAAAACCTCCCGAGCTACGTGGTGCTCTGCCCCGGCCGGCCCGTGCGCTTCTCCATCTTGTGGACCAGCGCCTTCCTGCCGTCGCAGCACGGCGGCAGCTACATCAACCACTCGAACCTCGACCCCAAGGCGATGATCCCGTGGCTGCACAACCCGCGCATCGCCGCGGACGAGCAGCGCAAGCAGCTCGACCTGCTGGCCGAAATGAACCGCGAGCACCTCGCCACCCGCGGCGGCGCGGATGCGGCGTTGCAGGGGCGCATCGAGGCAATGGAGACGGCCTACCGGATGCAGTTCGCGGCGACGGACGCCTTCGACATCACGCGCGAACCGGCGGCGGTGCGCGAGACTTACGGCAAGGGCCACTTCGCGAACGGCTGCCTCATGGCACGCCGGCTGGCCGAGCGTGGCGTGCGGTTCGTCCAGGTCTATTACGGCAATGGCCAGCCATGGGACACGCACTCGAATCACGACCCCTCGACCCGCAATCTGGGCAAGGACATTGACCGGCCCATCGCGGCGTTGCTCGGCGACTTGAAGCAGCGCGGCCTGCTCGAAGACACGCTCGTCGTCTGGGGTGGCGAGTTCGGGCGCACGCCGGTGAGCGAGAATGGCAACGGTCGCGACCACAACCCGCACGGCTTCTGCATGTTCTTCGCCGGCGGCGGAGCGAAGGGCGGCATGACTTACGGTGAGACGGACAACTTCGGCTTCAAGGCGGCGGAAAACCGCATGCACGTCCACGACGTGCATGCGACGATGTTGCATCTCCTGGGCGTGGATCACGAGCGCCTCACCTTCCGCTACGCCGGCCGCGACTACCGGCTCACCGACGTGCATGGGAATGTGGCGAAGGAGATTCTGGCCTGAGCCAGGCGACTGACTTTTCCAGCAAATCGTCCAAGTCCACTCTTGCCAAAGCCCGGGACGCTCGGCACTTTACGCCGCGCTGCGTGGTTAGCTCAGTGGTAGAGCACTACCTTGACACGGTAGGGGTCGCAGGTTCGAACCCTGCACCGCGCACCATCTTTCCCCTGCGGCGGACGCCTATTTGACCGCAAACCGGCGGGCAAACTCGGTGAAGCCCGCCGCCTGTCTGCGTAGCCGGTCGACCAGTTCCTCATCCTTAAGCTTGCCGTCCGTGCCCATCTGATTCCCGATGCCGGGGATAAACACGCGCTCGGGAAAGAGGTAGGCATTCCGGTAGCCAAAGATCTGCTGAAGCTGCTCGACCGGACGGAGCGCCCCCCACATCCCTGCCGCCAGGCCGGTAAAGCAAACGGGCCGCCGCTCGAAGCTCTCGGGGAACTTGAGCATGTCGATGAAATACTTCAGCACGCCCGGCATGGAGCCGTTGTATTCCGGCGTCACCAC
>CAZOCL010000474.1:0-4739 GCA_964578245.1 uncultured Klebsiella sp.
CGCTGGGGTGCATGCCCGGCAGGCAGACGTAGGGCGGCACGGAGCCGCGCGGGCCAAGCTTTTGCGCGAGGAGCGAACCGAAGGCGGGATGCTGGTTGTTCGGCTTAAGGCCGCCGTTGAACCCGGCCGACGGGAAGAAACCCGTGAGCATGTAGTGGTCAGCGGGACCGTGGTCGGACGAACGATGTGTGAACGAGCGGATTTGCGAGAACTTGTCCATCACGCGGGCCACGCGCGGGAGATGCTCGCAGACGTGGACACCGGGGATGTTGGTCGAGATTTCCTTGAAGTCGCCGCGCACCTCGACGGGCGCATCGGGCTTCATGTCAAAGGTGTCAATCGTGCTCAGGCCACCTTTAAGGAACACGTAGATCAGCGACTTGTCCTGCATGGCAGACGCCGCGCTGGCGGAGCCGGACAAGAGGCTGGCGAGGGAGAACTGCGTGCCCAGCACGCCCGCTGCGCCGATGCGGAGGAAGTCCCGGCGAGCGTAGCCGTCACAGAAGGAGGCTCGGTGGTTGGCCATATGCTGTAGGAACTGACGCCGCGTGGGGGAGGCCATTCAGAGGAATCAGTAATCAGTGTTCAGTAATCAGTAGTCAGTTTTCAGTTTTGCCCCGCATCCGAGGGACCAGTGAAGCCCGAACGGCGCAAGCGCCGACTGAACACTGATTACTGAACACTGATTACTGAACACTGCCCCAGCCCTACCTCCGCCGTGGCCCGGGCAGTTCCTTGTATTTCACGCTGATGGTGATGGCGCTGGCCACCGAGCGGCTCGCGCCATCGCGGATGTCCATCGGGCCGTGGGTCTTTCCCTGCTCCCAGTCGGTGCTGATGAGGGTGATGCGGTCCTTGGCCGCCTCGTCAAAGTAGAACGTGTTCCCGTCGTCGCTCAGGCGCACGTCAATCCGGTTCCGGCTGGTGGATTTGCCCTGCTGCACGAACTCCACGTCCCGGCGCTCTCCGCGCACGAGGTCGAAGCGCACGGGCTCGTAGGGCCGGTGTTTGCCGTCAATGGACACCATGCCGCCCTGGATGGTCACGGTGACGATGTCGCCATAGCGCGCCCGGGCGTAGGCAAACTGAATCCGTTCGCGCTCCTCGGCGGAGCGGATGGTGGCCTCGGCCTGAAGCTGCCGGGCGGAGGCCTCCTGATCATGGCGGCGCTGCTCGTTGAGCTGGTTTTGCTGGAGCGTGTAGTCGGCCTGCTGCTGGGGGGTGAGGGCGTTCCACTGCGCCTCGCTCAGACCCATGGGGTAGGTCTTGCAGCCGACGAGCACGAACGCCGAGAGACACAAAACGGCCAGGAGTTTTTTCATAGACGGGATGGTTTCCGCCGGTTTGATGAACTGAGCGGCGTCCGGTGGAAAGGAAAAAGTGCACCTGCCCTGGCGGGCCGTCCCCGTCACGACTCATGCAGCGCGCGTAGCTCGCTGTTCGAGTAGCGCAGCCGCAGTGCCATCTCGTGGCAGAGACGGCGCAGGATTTCCACGGCCAGTTCGGGGTGTGATTGGGCGAGTTGTTCGTAGTGGGCGCGGGAGAGCACAAAGAGATGCGTTTCGGTTGCGGCCACGGCGTCGGCCGAGCGGGGCTGCCGGTCAAGAAAGGCCATGTCACCGAAGAAATGCCCGTGCGAGAACGTGGTGAGATGATAGCGGTGCCCCGCCTCCAACGGCAGGTTTACGCTGACATTCCCTTGCCGGATGAGGAACAGCTCGCACCCCAGATCTCCTTTGCGAAAGATGGTTTCCCCGGCCTGGACGCGTCGCTCCTCAACCAATTCGGCGAGCGGGTCACTCTCACCGGAGCGCTGTAGCCCGGCGAAGAGGGGTATATCCGACAAGGCCGGCAGTGCGGCCGTCAGCGGACCATTCGCACCCGCCTCCATGAGGACGCAATCCTCCGCCCACTCCAGCGCTTCGTCCCGGTTCTCAAACACCTTGAGGTGCTCCGTGTCCGCGAGAATGCCGAGCAGGCGCAGGTAATCCAGCAGTCCAAGACCGGTGGGCAGGTGCGTCGGCAGGTCGCACAGGATCAGGAAGCCGTCGTGGACCTTGACCTGCTGGCCGATGACCTGGAGCACATGACCGGCAGTGAAATCAAAGGAGTGCACGCGATGCAGGTCCAGAATCAGGAAACGGCAGGCGCGGATGTCCGCGTCGAGTTCCGTGAGTAGCTGGTCCGTGGTGCCGAAGAACAGGCTGCCCTGAAGCTCGCAGACCACGGTCTGTGCGCCTTTCCGGATCAGCACGGCCTTCTCCGCCGTGTGCCGGTGCTTGCGCGAGGAAACCTCGTTGCCATGAAGCTTGCGCCGGATCACCGAGCCGCGCATCAGGTCGCGGAGGAACAACGCAAACGCCAGCGCGATGCCCACTCCGGCCGCTGCGATAAGGTTGTAACTGAGCGCCACCACCACCACCGCCGCCATCACCGTGAAGTCGAAGAAGGTCGCTCGGTGCCGCAGCAGGTGGAGGCTCTCACGGTCCACCATCCGGCTGCCCAGCACGATGAGTATCCCCGCCAAAGCCGGCGTAGGGATGAGCGCGATCAACGGTCGCCCAAACAGAAACGCTGCCAGAATCAGGCCACCACTGATCATGCCCGCGCGCCGCGTCTGGCCGCCACTGTTGAGGTTCACAAGGGTCGGCCCCATGGTGCCCGCGCCCGGCATGCCGCCGAGCAGGGCCGAGAGCAGATTGCCCGAGCCCTGCGCGAGCAGTTCGCGATCCGAATCCGTCCGCTGCCCGGACATCGCGTCCAGCACCACGCAGGTCTTCAAGGTGTCGATCGAGAGCAGGGTGGCCAGCGTGAAGGCGGGCGTGAGCAGGGCGATGAACTGGCCGGCCGGGAGGCCGCCGGCGAGTTTCCACCGCGCCCCCAGCAGGGCGGCGAGGTCGCTCAAGCTTCCTTCCAAGGGACCAACCAGCAGCGGATTGCCTGCCACCGCGCGCAGCTCCGGGCTCACCCCGGCCAGCACCGCAAACGCCAGTGCACCTGCTCCGAGGCCCGTGATCGCCGCAGGAACGCTTTTGCTCAGCCGCGGGGCCAGGATCATCCCGAGCATCGTGGATCCACCCACCCAAAGTGCGTTCCAGTTCCAATGCCCGGGGTGCAACAGGCCGGACCAGAACTCGGACCCCGCATGCAAACCGATGACTTTGGGGGCCTGGGCCAGAATGATCATCAAGCCCACGCCACTGAGATAACCTGCGACCACGGGATACGGGATGTATTTGATCAAACGTCCGCCGCGCGCGACGCCAAACCCGATCTGGATCAGCGCGGAGAACACGCCCACCAGCGTCATCAGTAACAACACGCGCGCCGCGACGATCGTCTCGTCTTGTCCCGGATGACCGTCCGCGACCAGATTCACGGCCAGCGCGGAGAGAATCGCCGCCGCAGGTGCGCAGGGCGCGGAGATTAATTGCCGGGCACTGCCCAGACACGCCGCCGTGAAGCCCAGGCCCACCGCACCGATGACCCCGGCCAGCGCGCCCTGCGCGAGGTAGGCGGGACCCAGCACCGCAACGGTGGTGACGCCGTAGGCAATCGAAGACGGCAGGGCGACCAGCATCGCGGACACCCCGCCCCAAACGTCACCTTTTCCCGACCCTGTGCCGGCGGCATGGCCCAGGTTATGACCGCGCGGTAACTCAGCCGTGGCGGGCCTTGAAACCGGGCTCTGAGTCTGGGTTTCGCTTGGCACCATAACGAATGAGTGGCGTGCTCCGCTTCGTCCGCGCACGCCAGCGGGTTTTTAGAGTGCCGCCTTGAGGTGCTGGCACAGCGTCTTCAGGATCTGCACCCGGGCGAACCGCTTGTCGTTGCCGGCGACCACCGTCCAGGGGGCGAACTGGGTGCTGGTATGCGCCACCATGTCGTTGATGGCGGCCTTGTAGCCGTCCCATTTCTCACGGTTGCGCCAGTCCTCGTCCGTGATCTTGTAACGCTTGAACTCGATCTGCTCGCGCAGCTTGAAGCGCCGCAACTGCTCGTCCTTGCCGATGTGCAGCCAGAACTTCGAGACCACGATGCCGCTCTCGGCGAGCTGCTCCTCGAAGTCGTTGATCTCGAGAAACGAGCGCTTCCACTCCTCCTCACGGGCGAAACCCTCCACGCGCTCCACTAGCACGCGGCCATACCAGGAGCGGTCAAAGATGGTCGTCATGCCCGCGCGCGGCAGATGCCGCCAGAAGCGCCAGAGGTAATGCCGCGCGCGCTCCTCGTCGGTCGGCGCGGCGATGGGGATGATGCGGTAGAGCCGCGGGTCAATCGCGGCGGTCACGCGGCGGATGGCGCTGCCCTTGCCGGCGGCGTCCCAGCCCTCGAAGAGCGCGACGCTCGCGACCTTCTTCTCCCACGCCGCCCACGTCAGGCGCGTAAGCCGGCTCTGGTACTTCTCCAACTGCGCCGCGTATTCCTTGTCGCTGAGCTGCTGCTTGAGATCCACGTGATCCAGGATCGTGACTCCGCCCTTGCTGCGCACGCGGGGTGTGAGCGGCACGGCAGCGGGCGGGGGAAAGACCTTGCCCTGTTCCAGCGCCTTCAGCTTTTGATGAATGGCCTGCAGGAGGATCTTGCCGGCCGTCAGCTCGCGATACCGGCGGTCCGCCGCCTCCACCAAATGCCACGGCGCATGGCCCGCGTCCGTGCGCCGGATGGCGCGCTCGGAAACTTTGGTGAACTTGTCGTAGAGCTTGAAGTGCTTCCAGTCGCTGGGCAGCACGCGCCAG
>CAZOCL010000475.1:0-4733 GCA_964578245.1 uncultured Klebsiella sp.
CCGTCCGGCACGTCGGGCGAGAACTGCTTCTTCACCTCGCCGGTGCGCAGGTCACGGCCCTTGAACTCGCCCTTCTGGTTGCCCTGCAGCGTGCCCGCGTTCCACACGAGGCCGCCCGCGACAATCAAATCCTCCGGTGAGCGGTAGCCGGACTTTTCATGTGTGTCTTGCCAGAGCACCTTGCCCGTCTCGGCGTCCACGCCGCGCTGCGCCCCATCGCCGCCCGCGTAGAGGATCGTCTTGCCGGAGAGCACCACGCGCGGCGCGTAGTTGAACTCGAAGAGCGAGCGCTTCGTGGCCTTCTCGCTCGCCCAGCGCTGCGTGCCGCTCGTGGGGTCGAGGCATACGATCGAGTCGCCGTTGTGATATACCAGCCGCTCGCCGTCACAGGCGAGGGTGATGGGCGCGATCTTCTGGTCGGGCTTGCGCCAGAGCAGCTTGCCCGTCTTCGCGTCGAAGGCCGCGAGATCGCGCGGCTTCTGGTCCCAGTTGTATTCGTTCACCACACGGCCCTGGTCGCTCTGCTGCTTCACCGCGAATTCCTCCAGCACCCACGGGCGCGGGTTGATGAGCGCAAAGATCACGCCATTGGCTTCAACAAACTCCTCCGCGCCGCGTGAGCCTTCGCAGGTGAACAACGTCTGGCCGGTCGCGCCGTCGAGGCAACTGATCGGCGCCTCGATGCCCAGCGTGACGAAGACGCGGTCCCCATCACCGACCAGCCGGCGGGTGAGCTGCGTGGGGCCGGACTTGAGCGGCCACAGATGCGTGTTCCACGACGCGATGGGCTGTTTCCAGAGCACCGTGCCGTTGAAGGCATCGCGCGCGATCAAGTGCCACTTGGCCGGCAGCAGGATGGAGATGCGCGAGCCTTCGTCCATGATGTAGAAGAGCCGGCCGCCGGAGGACACCTGCGCGCTGAGGCTGCTCATGCGGTCGTGATGGCGCGACCAGCGCGGCGAGCCGACCCACTGGAGCCGCTCCGGCGGCGCGACCACCTTGTCCTTCGAGGTGGCGTTGCCCTTCGCATCGTAGAAGTAGTGCGTCCACTCGTCGAGGTTCGCGTCCTTCGGCTTCACAGTCTTCTGCCACTGGCCGGCGACCTTGGTGAGCAGCACGCCATTGGGCACCAGCGCGCGGAGCGCCTCCACCGGCGGCACGCTGCCGAGGTTCTCGGCCACGATCAGATTCACGAGGTTGTCAATGAACGGCAACTGCGCGCCGGTGAACTGCTCGACACTCACCGGACCATACTTGCCCGCCTCAAAAATCGCCTCGCGCGCCGCGGCCACCTTCTTCGCATCCGCATCCAGCGCGACGACCTGATAGCTGGCATTCGCCCGCAGCGCACTGGTCAACGCCGCATCCCCCAGCCCGAGCTGGACCACGAGCCCGCCCTTCACGCCGGAGGCCTGAAGAATTTGCTGCGCATCATCGGCCGGGGTGGCGGCAAGCGTCATAGCAGCGAAAACCAGCGCGAGCGCGACAACGCCGTGCCGGCGGCTTGCAGCCGCCGTCCGTGGCACCCAGCACGACGAAACGCATCCACCCGCAACTCGGCGGCGGCAAGCCGCCGGCACGGGTTCAGCGAGGATTGTGAGCCCGAGTTGAAACCACGGGAGCGCGGCGACTCGCACGAGCATGGATATGGCGGAGCGAAAGGTGTTCATGGCAGAAGGTGCGGGCAGTATGCCGGAATCAAGGGGCGATGCAATGGCACTACAGACGCGCGGGAGGCGGAGGGAGTTACTTGAAGTCGGTTACTGGCAGAGAGGGAGAAAGAATGTTAATTGCACAGTAGCTCCCATGCCTGATGATTGCCCGCCAGTCCGGCACACGGTCTGCCTTTCAAGCAAAACCTATGTCACGCAATCGCCCTCTCCACCATGAGGTTTGGTCGGGCTGAAACCGCCAAAACTCTTTGTCTTTCTGCCAGTGCACGATGCTTTTCTCAAGCACACCCTCGCAGCCAATGACCATGTCGTCGCCGTCATCCATGTAGGCAAACACCCGCAAACCCTCGCGTGGCGTGACTGGTGCGAGCTCCTCAACGAAAAGTCCGTAGTAGCAGTCGTCGCCGGGTGCCCCGCTCAACCCGCAGGCGTTGAAATCGGCTCTAAGTCGCGGCAGCGATGCGTCTGGAGGCGTGGATTTCATAGCCCAGATGTCTGAGGATGCAGGCAGTATGCCGGAATCAAGGGACGTTGCAATGAGGCTACAGACGCGCAGGAGGCAGGGGGAGTTACTGAACCTGAAAGTCCCCAATCGGACGGAGGGGAATGTGACTCGTCATGGGCTAGCTGTTACTTTCAAGGCGCCTGACGATCGCCTCGTAAGAATCATGCGCGAGCATGCCCGGTGGACGCGCTTCATGTCCTTTATCCAACCAGCTCCCATCGTCAAGGGCTTGTAAATCGATGAACAATCCCCGCGAGGGATGAGAAACTGCGCAATGCCATTCCGCCTTCGCTCTCACCATCGTCCACTGGAAACCATGCTTGGCTACGAGTTCCTTGCCGACGGCCAACGGTGCCGCCTTCCCGAGGATGGAACTGCAGTGGCCTGATCGACCGCATCCTTCGTAAAATGCAAACGCGATCAAGTCATGCTCGCTATCGTAGTCATCGCTCCACTCATGGAAATGAGCGCGCAGTTCAGCGAATATGTCTTTCAGGTTCGCTTCATCCGCACTGCTGAATTCTCTTGTCGATGGCCGCGCCATTATTCGCAATCCCTGGTCATGTTGCGCTCTCAACCGTCCTTATCGGGTTTTTCCTTGGGCCAAATTGCTGAACAGCACAGAAAACTCAAAAGTCCGGCTCCAACAGTGGCCACAAACGGAATGACGGTGGGTTGATAAGCCATCGGGTGATGTTCGGGATAGTAATTCGGCAGAAGCAACCAGGCCATGAAGACGCCAATGAACAGAACAAATAGTCCGAGGGTCCGTTTCGCAACCGGTGCCAGCCAGAAGGTCACGAGCATGACTGAAACGGCGCAACTCGGACCAACATATGGCTCGGTCGAGTGAGTGAATGACGACGCCACAACCGAAGCCACGATCCCGCTGAGGACGAACGCGCCAATCACTGTGACCGGCAGTGCCTCAAGTGGAAACGGTGGACGTTTCTTCGTCATGCTTGATGCAGCAAACCGCCAACCAACTTGCGTTACCCAACCCATCCCATTCAGCTAACGCACCCTGTTCCGAACCCCGCCGGTTGTCCAGCCTCCGGCGCGCTTGTGGCGGCGGGCATCTTGCCTGCCGTAGAGGGCGGGCATCTTGCCGCCCGGAATGGCGTGCGGAGTTTCACCACGCGGTGTAATTCGTGAGTGATCGGCCAGCCGGGTGTCTTGTTCCGCCGGGCTGGAAGCCACGGCTCTACGGCAGGCAGGATGCCTGCCGCCACCGTGAGGGGGACACTCCTGTCCCCCATTCCGCATAACCACAAATGCTAATCAGCGAGTTCCTCACTGTGACGGATCAGATATTCCCCCACCGCCTGGAAGTATCCGGTGTGGTCGGTTTGTCCCGGCGCGTAATCATACTGGACGCCATCGCCGAGCACGGTGAGCCCGTATTCGGCCTGCGACATGGGGTGGAAATGTCCCGCATCATGATAACGCTTCATCAGGCGCAAGAAACAAGGCCGGAGCGAGTCGTCAACGCAGCGCGTAAGTGCGAAGATGGCCGCGCCGACGTCCTCATGGTCAGGATGCCGTTCGACAAAACTGAGGAGCGCCGCCCGCAGGCGGGCTCCGGACTCGCTGTTGACTTCGGCCGCGTCCACTCGGTGCGAGAACCTCCGCCAGTCCCCGGTGTCGCAGAATTTCTCCAATAACAACGCCGCCATCATCAGCGCTTCGGACATCTGGCCGGAGGGCGACTGAATCGCAGCGATCACGTCCTGCACAGTTTGGTCTGGTGCGTTCATCGGACATTTGAGTTTCGACGTAGGTGCAACCTTTGGCACATCCCAGTTCCACTCGGCCCGTTGGCCAGATGGATTCAGTGGGTGCAACTTGTTCCGAACCCCGCCCACTGTCCAGCCTCGGCGCGCGTCTTGGACTGCGATGGCAAACGGAGCGCGACACCGCTTTCCGCAGGCGACATGTCGCCTGCCGTGAGGGGGACACTCCTGTCCCCCCATTACGCGCAACCCCAAAGCAAAGGGGACACTCGTGTCCCCCTCACGCCTACTTCAGCCACTCCGCCACGCTCTCGTTCGCCCAGATGTTCTCGACGGGCTGGCGCGTGCGGACGGCGGCGGACTTCTTCCCGTTGACCAGCACCTCGGTCGGGAGCGAGCGGGTGTTGTAGTTCGAGCCCATCACGGACCCATAGGCGCCGGCGCTCAGGAGCGCGAGGCAGTCGCCTTCGCCGACCTTCGGCAGCGGACGGTCCTTGCAGAAGTAGTCGCCGCTCTCGCAGATCGGGCCGACGACATCGGAACTCACGGTCGCGCCGCCCTTCTTCGTGAGCGGGACGATCTCGTGATAGCTGTCGTAGAAGGCGGGGCGGATGAGGTCGTTCATCGCGGCGTCCACGATCACGAAGTTCTTCTTGCCGGTCTTTTTAACATACTCGACGCGCGTGACAAGGATGCCGGCATTGCCGACGATGAAGCGGCCCGGCTCAATGAGGATGCGCAGGCCCAGGGGCTGGAGCAGCGGCACGACGCGCGCGGCGTAGGTGGCCGGCGTGAGGATGTCCTTCGCGGCGGCGGACTGCC
>CAZOCL010000476.1:0-4692 GCA_964578245.1 uncultured Klebsiella sp.
CGAAGATCAAGCTGAAGGAACTCCGCGTGGACGGCGGCGCGAGCACGAACAACCTCCTCATGCAGTTCCAGTCCGACCTCCTCGGCGTGCCCGTCGTGCGCCCACGCGTCTCGGAGACCACCGCCCTCGGCGCGGCCTACCTCGCCGGCCTCGCTGTTGGCTACTGGAAGGACCGGCAGGAGATCGCCACGCAATGGCAGGTGGACCGCCGCTTCTCCGCCGCGATGAAAGCCAGCGAGCGCCAGCGCCTCACCGCCAGCTGGGACAAGGCGCTGGAGCGCGCGAAGAAGTGGGAAACGGCCTGAGTGGCGGGCCGGTGGCGCGCGGCATTTATGCCGCTTCAGCGTGATTGCCGCTTTGGTAATCCTACACGCCAGTGCGCTCGGACGATGAAGCGGCGTGAACGCCGCGCGCCACGCTGCAGGCTCACTTCACGCGCAGCCCCACCTTCCACCACTCAGCTCCCAACGGCACCGCCCCGAGATCAGGCAGTCCTTTGTCCAGCGCCCGCAGCGGGTCCGGCCATTCAGCAGGCAACGGAATACCAGCCTCCACGGCGGGACTGCCCGCCTGAAGACGCACATCCAAGGCCTTGCGCCAGTCGGGCGGCACTGCAGTCAGCAGCGGGTCGGCAAAACGATCCTGCGCGCACCAGCCCGGCGGATGCTGCGCCTGGCTGGCCTTGAAGACCGGTGACTTGCGGAACACAGCGAGGAAATCCTTGCCGTCCGTCCCCGCCTTCAAACTCCAGTGCAGATTCGCATCCGCCTGAAAATCCGGCAGCGGGCCGAGGGGCGGCGGGACACTGTTTGTCCCCGCCTTGACCGGGGCTGTCAGTGCCGCGCGCTTGGCAGCCTCGTTGGGCGAGTCCAGCAGGAGCTGATCAAGCGCCCCGGCCTTCGCGGCGGCTTTTGCGGCCGGTAGCGCTGGCAGTGCCTGCGGCAAGGATTGACCGGGCAGTCCTTCAAGCTGCACGAACAGATTGTTGAACACCCGGCGCTGCGTGCGCGACACGTGACCAGCCAGGCCCGCGCCGTAGATGTCCCGGAAGCCCGGCTCACGCGTGATGACGGTGTTGTGGTAGAAGAACAGCGGCTCCCAGATGGGGCCGCCGTGCTCGCCCCACACGCGGCCAGCCGAACCAAGCTCCTGCGGCTCTGCTGCGCTGGCGGGCCGGTGATACGCCACCGGCTCGCGCAAGTCGAAGACGTTGCGAAACACATACACGCCCGCGCCCGTCCGCGTCTGCTTCCCGCTCCCGATGCCAAACGCCAGGCTGGAGAGGCAGCGGCTCAGCACGTTCTGGTAGATGTAAATCGGGCCGCCCCACACCGCCCCCGCCTCGTCCGTGTGCGCCGTCAGAAACAGCCCGTCGTCGTTCACGTTGTCGAGGAGGTTGTGATGGAAGCGGAGGTTCTTCACGTCGCCGATCCACACGCTGTCATGCGCGTCGGTGAACTCGCTGTAAGCCAGCTCGAAGTCCTCGTTGCCGCCGCCATACTTCCCGGCGGAGAACAAATTCCCCTCGAAGCCCCGATACTTCTGGCTCCCGCGCCACGACCACGGCGCGGAAATCCCGCGACAGGCCGAGTGCAGCAGCCGGAAGCCACGCGTGCCGGACACACGCATCGGGTTCGCCCCGCCGTAAGCGGTCACGCGGTCCAGTTCAATGTGCGCCGAGCCGGTCACCTCGACCGAAGAAGTTCGCGCGCCCCGCACGACGAGGTCCTGCACCCGTAGGTGATGCGCGTTGGTGATGCGCAACGGCACCCGCTCCAGCCCGCCCGCGATGATGAGCGGCAGCTTGCGGGGGTCCGTCTCGCCGCGATAGCTGTCCGCACCCAGGCCCGCGAGCCGCGTGTGCGCCAGCCGGATGTGGATGCGCTGCGTCGTCAGGTCATACCAAAGTCCCGGCCCGCAATAGACGCCCTCCTCGGCGTTCATCTTGGGACCGACGTTCCAAAACTCGTTCGTCGTCTGCAAGTCGCCCCGGAAGCGATACGCGTGCAGCGGGATCATCGAGTCGGCAAAATTCCCACAGACATGCGCGTGGTTCTTCTCCGTGCTCCCCAGGCCGGGATAAACCCGCGCGGAGCGAAACTCCCCGTCCGCTCCACCCGGGCACGGCTCCCACGCCGTGGCCGGCTGCTCGCGAAACTCCCGCAGTCCGCCATCGAGCACCACCAGTTCGCCGGGGAAGGCGCGGATCGTGACCGGCTGCTCCGCCGTCCCGGTCGCACTCACGTTGACCAGTTCGTCGTAAATGCCGCCGCGCAGCACGAGTGAATCACCCGGCTTTAACGCCTGTGTGAGTGCCCGGGCCACCGACTTCCAGGGCCGCGCCTGCGTCCCGTCGTTCGCATCATCGCCCTTGGCCGCGTCCACGAACCGGGCCGGGCCTTGCCCCAGCGGACGGTCCCCGGCGACAGGCAGTGCCCGCATCGGCGGATGGGAGAGATAAGCCGCCGCCCACAGCGAAGCGGCGCTCGCGTGCATGCCTGCGAGCACGAACAACAGCGTGACCAACGCAGGCGGGGAAGGGTGAATCATGCGGCGAGAGTTCGACGCGAGGGTGCCGGGCCGATTCACCATGTCGGCCCAGAACACCGACGGCGCTGCGCTTCCACCCCACGCAGGCCTGGCTGTCTCAGTTCTTCTTCACCTTCACCGAGTTCTTCGCCATGGCTTCCTCGGCCTCGGCGGCCTTGTTCAGCGCGGCCCACTGATCCTTGTTGAGCATGCCCTCGAGGCGCGTCTTGAAATCCTTCTGGGTCTTCTCGGTCGCCTCTTTCTGGAGTTCCAGCCAGCCCGCCTTGTCGCCCTTCAACTGGCCGAACCGGTCGCCAAACGCCTCGTGCGTGGCCGCGGAGACCTCTTCGAAGACCGCGTTGATGCTCGCGACCAGCTTGAGCTGCTCCGCGGTGAGAATCGTGCCCACCCGGTCCTTGAACTGATCCCGCGCCTCCTCATACGCCTTGCGCGCGGCGTCCCGTTCCGCCTCGGAGGCGTTCGGGTTCTGCTTGATGGACGCGCCGAGCTTCTGGAGCTTTTCGTTGCCAACGATTTCCTCGCGCGCGGCCACGAGTTTGTCGCACTGCTCGGTGGTGAGCAGCAGCGCGGCATTCAGACCGGGGATGAACGGCGTGGTGAGCGGATTCTTCTTGGCCGACCACAGCGGGAAGCCGGACAGGTCGGTGGACACTTTCTTTTGCGCCAGCGCAGGCAAGGCCAGCGCGGTGCAAAGGACGAACAACATGAGGGCAAGGGAGTGCTTGGAACGAATGGTGGCTTTCATGATCGCAGGCTACCCCTGCCGCTCATCGGCGCAACTAGAAAACCAATGGCTAGAACCGGGCGAGGAGCGCGGGCCTCCTCGCCCGCTTTGCGCGTGCGTCCGCCGCAACGGGACGAGCCCCGCCCGGCCCTCGCACCCTCAAAGCGGCCCGGCGGGCCGCGCTCCTTGTCGACGGTTTTCGCGCGCTTCCGAATCCGGGTCAAACCGGCTTCCCTTTCGCGCCTTTCGCGTGTTTAGCGGGCAGCAATTCCAGTTCAAACCCAGCACCCTGAGACCGACGCGTTCACCAGCGGGATTGCCTCCGCCGCCGATTTCCGCACACTCGGCGCATGGCACAACCGATTCGCGTTTCCGGCAAGGTTCGCCTGCGAGATTTCGACCCGCGCTTCTGCGACGGCCTGGAGAAGGCCCCGACGGTGATGGAGACCGACCGCCTGCTGGAGCGCTTCGGCAAACTGCAGGACCTCTTCTTTGCGAACGCCAACCGCGGCCTCATCATCGTGCTGCAGGGCATGGACACGAGCGGCAAGGACGGCACCGCGCGCCGGCTCTTTGAATTCGTGGAGCCCGCCGGCGTGGCGACCGTGGAGTTCAAGGCCCCCAGTTCCCTGGAACTGGCCCACGACTACCTCTGGCGCGTCCACCAGGCGGTGCCGCGCCACGGCCTCGTCGGCCTCTTCAATCGCTCACACTACGAGGATGTGCTCGTGGTGCGCGTGATGAACCTCAAGCCGCCGGAGGTTTGGAAGCCGCGCTACGATCACATCAACGACTTCGAGCGCATGCTCACGGACAGCGGCTACACGCTGCTCAAGTTCTTCCTCCATATCAGCCACGAAGAACAAGCCGAGCGCCTCCAGACGCGCCTCGATGACCCGTCCAAGAACTGGAAGTTCGAGCCCAACGACCTGGCCATGCGCGAGCGTTGGGACGACTTCATGGCGGCCTACGAGGTGGTGCTGAACAAGACTTCGACGAAGTGGGCACCCTGGCACATCGTGCCTGCGGACCGGAAATGGTTCCGCGACTACGTGGTGGCCAGGACGGTCGTTGGGACCATGGAAGAGTGGAACCTCAAGTGGCCCAAACCACGGAGTGATCTGCGGAAGTTCCGCGTGAAATGAAGTGTCCGCTTTACGGATGCCTCAAACGCAAAAGAGGCGCTGGTAGGCGCCCCTTCGCGAAGTTTGATCTGGACTGGGTCTAGCGACGGTTCCGGCGCTTGACGTTGAGCTGCGTGAGCGAGTGCAGCAGCGCCGCCTGGACGCTGGCCTGCTCCTCGTCGCTGAGCTTCTCGGAGAGGCGGGCCTCGGCCTTCTTGCGGGCTTCCTCGGCTTTCGCCTCGTCAATGTCATCCGCCTTGATGGCCATGTCCGTGAGGATCGCCACGCGGTCGC
>CAZOCL010000477.1:0-4682 GCA_964578245.1 uncultured Klebsiella sp.
TCCGCGAAGAACGCGGCGTGGACGAAGCTGGAGGGGTGACCAGCGGGCGGATTATTTCAGGCCCTTTCGGTATGCGATGCCGTTAAGCGAACTTTTCGCCAAGCGGGCCACGGCCTTGTCCGGCCCGCTTGCCAGTGCCTTGAGTTGCTCCTCAAATGGATCGGGGCCGAGCATGATGATGGTCCACCACTGAACCATGGGCGACTCGTCTTTCAGTAGTTGTGCCAAGGCCGCTTTTGCTTCCGGGTTATCCTTCTGCGTCACCAGCGCCCGCGCAGCATTCCCGCGCACTTCCGCTTCGGGGTCTCGTGCCATGGCTAGAAACAAACGTCGGCTCAAGTCGCGATCATGCGCTTGGATGCGGGCCAGGGCATAGATCGCGGCGGCGCGTTCCGTAGCCTGATTGGATTTGGTGAGTTCCGCGACCCGGTCAAACGTCCGGCGGTCATAAGGAAAATGATAACCGTTATTGCTCGGAGCATGCGCCGAGATAAAGGTCAGCGCGGCTACGCGCAGCGCAGTGTCTGGGTGGGTGAGCAGCGGGTAGAAGAGCGCGACGAATTCCCGTTCGAATTCCGGACCGGAGCCATGGCGGTCGAGAACCAGCTGTCTTAACGCATAGGGAGATGGTTCACGCTCCAGCCGTTCGTGAAGAAATTTGCGGCTGCTCGGAAACGCATTCAGACGCTCCACAGCCAGGCAACGGAGCCACTCTTCGTCTTCGGTTGCGATGTGCTCCAAGTGCGGGAGCCAGGGTTTCCAAGCATCAGGGACAAATCTATTATCACCGAAACGCCCCACCGCCCACACGCGAACATCACGGTCAGGGTGCTTGAGTAGTTGGGCGATGAAACCGGGAGTCACCGCGCGGTGCGCCGCTAAACGCGCCTCGGTCGCAGCTTTGTCAAAAATCGGCTCGCCCGATCCAAAGACGATCCCAGCAGGCACACCTTGCGGTCCAAAGGACGCGATACGGATAAGCGTGGCCAGGGCACCCACACGCTCGGCGGGTTGCTCCAGCTTCCGGGTCAGATGAGATACGATCGCTTTGATGTCCGCGAGAGAGATAACCGCACCCTTTGCTTTGCTCCAAGGCTGCCAGATCACTGGATCGTCATCGAAGCCACCATAGGTCATCAGGCTGAGGAGGTTCAGCAGCTCAGACAACGCGGCCAGCCGGGTTTCTTTGGCCTGCAACGCGGCGAGCAGCCGGTCAACCTGCATGGGGGTAAGCGGTTGGGAAAGTTTGTCCCGAGCCCGTCGCTGCTCGTCCGCTGCCACCGGCACCGGGTGGCGGATAATTGGAGTGTTCAACGAAGCCTCCTCCACATTGCGGGCGGCAGCCACCGGTACGAGTTGCTGGGTGGTGGACGAGTTGGGTGCTTTACAGCCAGAGAGGCTGATGATGCTCAAGACCATGGCGGCGAGGGCCAAATCGCACTTTGTCACGGGAAACGGCTTCATACGCGATAACCTTGGGATTCCTCGGAATGAAGTCACTCTCGATTTTCGCTGGGCACATGCTCGGCACTGCGAAGCCTTCGCGAACATCTACAAGCACTTCGCCAACGCCATCCGAGGACGGCGTCCGCGGCATGGCCTTCATCAAGGCCGTGGTGGAGTCCTCCGCGAAGAACGCGGCGTGGACGAAGCTGGAGGGGTGACAGCCCCAAGCTGGGAGCAGCCTAATTCGGCAGGCGTAATTTCCAGAGGAACTGGCCGTCTGCAATGTAGGCCAGATTGTCAACGACCACAGGTGCGTGGTAGATCGGTCCTCGCAATTCAAAATGGCCGAGGCAATTTTTCGCATGGCCAGCTCTGAACACGAATAGTTCACCGTCGTCGGTTCCGACCAAAACCTTGCCGTCGGCAATAGTTGGCGCCCCATAACCGCCGGCGTTATTGGCGACGCGGCTGTGCCAGATAATTTCCCCGTTCCTCTCATTCAGGGCGAACAACACCGCCCGATGCCCCAGCACATAAACGATCCCGTCCGCAACGGCAGCGGAGCAGTAGGTGCTGCCAAAATCCGGATGCTGAAATTTCCACCGCACGGCCTTCGCAGTCGCATCGCCCTGGTGCCCTAGCGAGATGGCGTAGAGCGGGGCGTTGGTTTGGGACGACTCAAAGTCCTGGTTCAGGCCGACGTAAAGCGTGTCTTTATGCACGGTCGGTGCGCCGACGAAGAAGTGTTTCATCTCGCCGTGACGCCAGTTACTCCTGCCGTTTTCAGTTGCCCGCCAGCTGCGCAGGGCCGGGTCGTTGCAGTTGACCTTCCAGATTTCCTTCCCGGTCTTGGCTTCAAAGCCATACAACCATCCATCGCCGCCCGGAAAAACTACTTGGTCTTGGGTGTTCACTCGCGCGATGACCGGCGAAGACCATTGGAGGTGAATGATTGCCTGCCCTGGTGCCCGACTGCTCCAAACCACTTTGCCGTTCTGCTTGTTCACCGCGAGAAACGACGGTGCGGCACTCGGCTCTCCGGATGGCCGGCGACCTTCACCGGTGACGCAAAACACCAAGTCGCCCAGCACCACGGGTGAACAAATCACACTCCACGCATCGCCAGCATCTCGTTTGAAGACACCAAGTTCTCGAACCATGTCGAGTTTCCAAACGTAGTCAGCGTCGCTCGGCCCGGTGAGTTCCTCCGCCGTGAACGGGCCGTCGTTCTTGCCATCGCGGAAGCCCTCCGTGTCCACGCAGACCAGTTCACCGCGATTGCTCAAATACCAAGCCCGCTTGCCTTCCACCCATGGGCGTGAATTGACGATCCCCATCATGTCGTTGACCCGCTCTGGCAGCCGAGGATGGGCTGACTGCCACAATAACTCACCGGTCTGGCTGTTGAAGCCCATCATCGCGCCGCCATCCTGCAGGGTTCGGTGAGTGAGCGGATCTGCTCTATTGAAGCTGGTGCCGACAAGGACTCGGTCCTGCAAGAGCGCCACCCCGCCAGCCATCCCTCCGAGCTTCGCCCGCCAGACCACATGCTCTTTCGGCGCTTTGTAGCAGGCCCAGACCGGCGCCTTGCTCACTTCGGGATCCTGTTGGGCGCGAAGTCCCAGACTGGACGCGAGAAAGACCACCAGTCCAAAAACCAATGGCAGACGCAACGTGGTTTGAAATGCTGCCCCGCTGTTGTAGTCCTTATCTCGGCCTCCTTGGAAACAAGAATGGGAATGCGTCCGAACCGGCTTCGGTCCATTCATGAATGGTGGCATGGCGGGAACCTCCGCTTTCCAAGCCTTCTGTCAATGAAATGGTGGGTTGGGCGGCGCACATTCAGGGCTCCGCCTCAACCGGTGGAACGCCGCTCGGGCCAGAGTGCTGAGCGCAGAGCGTTAACAATGTTCAAATGCCTCGCCGCCTGAAGGCGGAACTCCATGCGCTGGCTTACTCCACGTAAATGAACTCGCTGCTGTTCAAGAGGACGTGCGCCAGGTCGGTGAGCGCGCGCTGGCGGGGCGGGTTTGCCGACGCAGGTTCCTTGGCGTAGGCGGCTTCGCGCGCTTCCACGAAGATCATCGCCTGCTGCAGGCGCTCCGGGGTCGGCGGACGGGCCAGGGCGAGCGACTGCATCCGCTCGATCACACGCGGCAGGTTCTCGCCCGCCTCGGCTGCGGAGCGCTGGGCCAGGAAGCCCGCCTGATCCTCGACGAACTCGTCGTTCATCAGCACGAGCGCCTGGGTGGGCACCACGCTTTTGGTCCGCTCGGCACAACTGTCCGTGGTCGTGGGTGCGTCGAAGAGTTCCATCATGGGCATGAGCAACTGGCGCTTGACGTAGATGTAAACGCTGCGCCGCCACTGCTCCGGCCCCTCGCTCGTGAGCGCCGGCCACTTGTTGCGCTGGCTCGCGGTGAGCAGATCGGCCCGGATGCGCGGCTTGATGCCCGGCCCGCCCGGCTGCCGGTTCAGCTTCCCGCTCACCGCCAGGATGCTGTCGCGGAGGGACTCGGCCTCGAGGCGCTGGCGGTTCATGTGCCAGAGGAGAGTGTTGTCGGGGTCTATTGAATGCGGAATCAGGGAGTCGGCGGCAGTTGATTCCGCATTCCGCGCTCCGCGTTCCGCGTTTGAACTCTGCCGATACGTTGAGGACATGAGCAGCAGCTTGTGCAAGGGCTTCCACCGGCCACCGTCCGCCACCAGCCGGGCCGCGAGGTGATCGAGCAGTTCCGGATGCGTGGGCCGGGCACCGTTGAAGCCGAAGTTGCTCGGCGTGGAAACCAGCCCCTGCCCGAAGTGATGCTGCCAGATGCGGTTGGCGAGGACTCGCCAGGTCAGCGGGTTTTCCGGCGCGGCGATCCACTCGGCGAGCGTGAGACGACGGCCCGAGGACTTCGCGCCCGGCTCCGGCTCGGGGAAGCGCAGGGGGTTCGACACCAGCACGAGCGGTGCCGCGGGCGGGACTTCCGGCCCCTTGTTGGCCAGGCTGCCGCGCCGGAGCAGGTGCGTGGGAGCCACGGAGCCTTTCGTCTCAACTAGGGCCTGAAGTTTCACCGGATCCTTGGTCTTGTCCTTCGCGTCGGTGTCTTTGGGCACGCCCTGCTTCACCGTGCCGTTGAAGACCGCGAGCAGGCTGTAGTAATCCGCGCTCGTGACCGGGTCATACTTGTGGTCATGGCAGCGCGCACAGCCCACGGTGAGGCCGAGGAAGACCGTCGAAGTCGTGGAGA
>CAZOCL010000478.1:0-4648 GCA_964578245.1 uncultured Klebsiella sp.
GGTAGGCGTCCAGCCCGGTGAACATTCGCTCGTCCGCGACCTTGATGCGCTGCGGGTCCTTCTCAAACTCCTTCCGCAACGTCTCTCGGCTGGCGTTCAGCTTGTCGGGAAAAACATCGCCCATGCCCCAAAGTTCCGTGTTGCTGTCCGCCGTGAGCGCCTGGGCCGCCGCGCCGGTGCCGCGCCCGCCGCAGCCGATCAGGCCGAGGCGGAGTTTGTCGCTACGGCTGGCGGCCTGCGTGATGCTCGGGAAAGCGAGGGCAGCGCCGACAGCAGAACTGGTGGCGAGGAACTCACGACGTGAAGTGGCAGTGGTGTCTGGCATAAGCTTGAGATTCCTATCGGTCAGACCGGCCCGCGTCCGCACCGGAGCATCGCTGGGCCGGGGGGAAACCTGCTACTTGGTCTTGTCGGCCGGGGCCGCGTCCGTTTTCTTGGGTGCCTCCTTGGCCTTGGGCGCGGGGGCCTTGAACCCGCCCAGCTTCTCCCACGTCGGCGCGTTCGGCGTCGGTGGCAGTTCTTCGATCGTAATATCCTTCGCGTGCACCAGCGCCTTGCCCCCGCCGTGGACCTGAATGCCAATCAGGCCATCCTGGGCGATGTTCGGATCGGCCTCGGTGTAGTCGAGCGCGGGCACGCCGTTAATCCAGGAGCGAATGCGCGGCCCCTCGGCCAGGATGCGATACTCGTTCCAGTCACCTTCCTTGATGGCAGCGACCGCGGCCTTTGGGTCAGTCGAGTCCGCGATGACCTTGTTGCGGCGGGACTCGTCATAGAGCTTCCCATACCAGCCCTTGCCGTAGTCCACCTGGTAACCGCTCATCTCGGAGTTGTTCGGCACCCTGACGCTGCGGATTTGCACCCCGGAATTCACGAAGCCGTCCGTGCCGGTGAGCTTGATCTTCACGCGGAGGTCGAAGTTGTGAAACGACTTCTTGGTGGCAATGAACTCGTTGCGCGGCACCCGCTCCTCCAGCGACCCACCGGTGATCAGACCACCCTCCAGCCGCCAGATCTTGTCGTTGTAAGTCCAGCCTTCGAGAGTCTTCCCATCAAAGAGCGAAACGGAGGCCGCCCGAGCCCCGGGCGTGAGCAGGAGGAAAGCAGCGGCGAGTGACAGCAATGCAGGGGTAGGTTTCATGGCAACGGGTATTTGATGCGGGAAGCTTGAAGCAATTCACTCACGTCGCCAATGGCCAAAATCAGGGGACCGCCAGCCCTGCTGGCCAAGCCGCTGGACATGTCCGGTTGGCGATGGCAATATCCCTCAAGCTATCACAGACTTCGACCCGTTTGCCGCCCGGAGAATCGTTGGACGCGTATGAAGCGCATCAGACCAACCATCGTTTTAGCCGTTGTGGTCATCGCATTCGGTGTGGGCTGCGTGGGCATGCGCCCTTACACCCATAACGACGCCGACTGGGAGGCTATACGTCGCCAACAGCAGGAGGAAGCCCACCGGAAAGAAAAACAGGAGAAAGACCTCCCCTCTGAAAAACCGGATCCATGGACTTGGCTTTACTACGTCTACCTCGCATCCGGCCTGGGATACGTGTTGAGCAAATGGAAGTAACCTAGCGTTTCTCCTACTTCCCTCATCCGATGAAGAGAGAGGAACGCGCTCAGGGGCGCATCTCAGTTTCAAGCACAACGCAGGTTGGACACGGGCATTCCACCCGCTACGCTCCCGGCATGAAATCGCCTTTTGCCCGGTTTGCGGTCGCCGCCGCCGCCGTCGTGCTGGCCGGCAGTTCCTTCTCCGCCGAACTCACCGACCGCTGGGTTTATCTTCAAGCCAACCTCCAGGTGGACAAGAACGTGGACGATGCCGACGTGCTCTTCCACCGTGCGGCGAAGGCCGGCTACACCGGCGTGCTGCTCGCCGATTCCAAGTCCGCCAAGCTGGGCGACGTCATCCCCCGCTACCACCAGAACGTCACGCGCATGAAGCGCCTCGCCGCCGAGACGAAGCTCGAGATCATCCCCGCGCTTTTCAACATCGGCTACTCTGAAGCCATGCTCTGGCACGACCCCAATCTGGCCGAGGCGCTGCCAGTCAAGGACGCCCTCTTTGTCGTGCAAGGCGGCCTCGCCCGGGTGGTGAAGGATTCTCCCGCCGACCTGCGCGGCGGCGACATGAGCAACCTCAAGCTCTGGTCCTGGAAGGATGACAATCTCGTGCCGGACAACGGCGCGCTCCGCGTCACCGACCCCAAGGGCGCGAACTCCCGCATCTCCCAGAAGCTCAAGCTCACCCCGTTCCGCCAGTATCACATCAGCGTCCGCGTCAAGACCCAGGACTTCCGCGGCAAGCCCGAGGTAAAACTCCTCGCGGGCAAGTTCTCGCTCAACCACGCCGACCTCGGCAACAAAGCCACCCAGGACTGGACCACGCATCACATCGTCTTCAACTCCCTCGACCAGACCGAGGCGACGCTCTACCTCGGCTGCTGGGGCGGCTCCACCGGTTCGCTCTGGTGGGATGACGCGAAGCTGGAAGAGGCCGCGCTGGTGAACTTGGTTCGCCGTCCAGGCGCGCCCTTCAGCGTGAAGCGCGAGGATGGCACCGAACTCCTCGAAGGCCGGGACTTCGAGCCAGTGGTGGACCCGAAGTCCGGCACCGTGCCGTGGAAAGGCGCGTTCGAAGTCTGGCACGAGCCTCCGGTGATCAAGACGAAGCTGCCGGACGGCACCCGGCTGCGCGTGTCCTTCCATCACGTCGTCACCGTGAACGATGCCCAGGTGATGGTCTGTCCTTCCGAGCCGAAGACCATAGAGCTGCTCCGCGATGAGGCCAGGCGCGTTCACGCCGCGTGGGGTGCGAAGAGCTACATGATGAGCCACGACGAGATCCGCTGCCTGAACTGGTGCGCCGCCTGCCAGCGCCGGAACCTGACCGCCGGACAAATCCTCGCCGACAACGCCCGCACCTGTGTGCAGATCCTCCGCGAGGTCAACCCCGGCGGACGCATCTTCGTCTGGAGCGACATGTTCGACCCCAATCACAACGCCAAGAGCACCGGCGATTACTACTTGGTGCGCGGCGACCTCACCGGCTCCTGGGAGGGCCTGGACAAGGACGTGAGCATCGTCCCGTGGTATTTCGGCAAGCGCGCTGAGAGCCTCAAGTTTTTCGCCGACCGTGGCCACAAGCAGGTCATCGCCGGGTATTACGATGCCAAACCGGAGCAAATCCGCGAGTGGCTGGCCGCCGGGAAGGACCTCCCCGGCGTGACCGGCATCATGTATACCACTTGGAAGCGGAATTTCGCGGACTTGGAGAAGTTCAACGAAGCGGCAGGCAAATGAGGTGGCGCGCATCCAAGCCAACAAGCTCGCCGGTGCTCCGTAGCGCCGGCCTCTGGCCGGCCGTATCGCAAGCGTCCTCGCTTGCCCGCCGCGCCGAACCACCGAGGCGGCGCCCGCGAATGCGACCATATCCCCGTCCCAAAATCTCTCCCCATTGCCACTTTCCACGCAACCAGCTAGCTTATCTGGTGTTGAAGCCAGCAGACCGAGACCTGACATGAAAATCGCGACACCACTGGGATTGCTCATCGCTGCGATTGGCTGCGCCGCCTTCACCGCCCACGCCGACGCGGTCGGGGATTACAAAGTGATCCTCGAACGGAACCCTTTTGGCCTGAAACCCCCGCCCCCTCCGCCTCCTCCGCCTGCTCCACCGGCCGAGACCGTCACCCCCACCAACTACAAGCTCAGCGGCATCACCGCGCTCTTCAACCCGCCGCGTGCGATGTTCGTGAATCAGGTGCCCGGCAAGACCTCGGCTGAGTATGTCAGCCTGTCAGAAGGCCAGCGGCAAGGTGCCATCGAAGTCCTGGCGGACGGCATCAACGTCAAGGCCGGCACCGTGCGGGTAAAAATCTCCGGTGAGGAGCGCACCATGTCGTTTGAGAAAGACGGGCTGAAGGCCTCCACTGCGCCCGCCGTGATGACCGCCCCCGGTGTGCCCATGCCCCTCGGCCACCCGAACCCCGTGCCCCCCACCCCCGGTGGGAGCATGGTCCCGGCCCCCAGCATCCCGGTGCCGACTTATCGGCCGGCGGCGACGCCTGCGCCGATGCCCGCGGCAAACCCCGGAGTGATCCCCGGCGCGAACTCGATCCAGCGGCCGGTCCGCATCCCCATCACCACCACGGAGAATCAGACCGCTCCCCCGCCAGCAGCCAACATTGATCCGGTGGTCCAAACCGTCGCGATTGAAGTGAACCGGGCGGTTACCCGCGAGGCGGTCGCCCGTGGCGACTCCCCGCCGCTGCCTCCCACCGACTTGACCGGTCGTTGAGGCACTACCGGGTGATCCAGCCGCCGCCGACCACCAGGTCGTCCTGATAGAACACGCACGCCTGTCCCGGTGTGATCGCTCGCTGCGCCTCGTGCAGCTTCACCTGCGCCCCCCCATCGGCCGTCGGCGTGACCGTGGCTGCGGTGCCGGGATGGTTGTAGCGGATCTTCGCCGTGACTTCGATGGAATCAGGTGGTGTCCCAAAGGGAATCCAGTTGCACCGCTCCACGCGAAACTCGTCGCGCTCCAGCATCGTGTCGTCGCCCACGATCACCCGGTTGTTCGCCGCGTCCAGTTCGATGACGTAGAGCGGCTTGGGTGAAGACAGCCCCAGCCCCTTGC
>CAZOCL010000479.1:0-4640 GCA_964578245.1 uncultured Klebsiella sp.
GCTTCGAGCAGGAATACTTCTTCTACAAGGACGGCCGCCCGCTCGGCTTCCCGACGGAAGGCTATCCGGCGCCGCAGGGTCCGTACTACACCGGCGTTGGCTTCAAGAACGTCGGTTCGGTCGCTCGCGAGATCGTCGAAGAGCACCTCAACCTGTGTCTCGCCGCCGGCATCAACCACGAAGGCATCAACGCCGAAGTGGCGAAGGGCCAGTGGGAGTTCCAGATCTTCGGCAAGGGCTCCAAGTCCGCCGCCGACCAGATGTGGATGGCCCGCTACCTCCTCATGCGCCTCTGCGAGAAGTATGGCGTGGACGTGGTCTGGCACTGCAAGCCCCTCGGCAAGGACGTGGACTGGAACGGCTCCGGCATGCACTCGAACTTCTCCACCGAATACATGCGCACCGTCGGCGGCAAGGAATACTTCGAGGCGCTCATGGCTGCGTTCGACCTCTACAAGAACGAGCACATCGCCGTTTACGGGCCGGACAACCACCTCCGCCTCACCGGTCTGCATGAGACGCAGTCCATCGACAAATTCAACTACGGTGTCGCGAACCGTGGCGCGTCCATCCGCGTGCCCCATAGCTTCGTGAACAACGACTACAAGGGCTACCTCGAAGACCGCCGTCCGAACTCCCAGGGCGACCCCTACAAGATCGCCAGCCGCATCTTGCAGACCATCGCCACGGTGCCGCTGCCCACGCCTCCGGCTCCCGCCAAGAAGGCGAAGAAGTAAGGCTCCGGCGGCGTGCGTGGTTCCGTTCCCCGGGCCAGGCTAGCCTGCTACTCTGGTCCGGCAGCAGTGCCGGATCTTTGCCGGGGAACCCTGTTGACAATGACAACGGCGCGGACTTAGGTCCGCGCCGTTTTTCTTTTTGCGGGGGCGGCTTGTTTTCCGGTCGTCTTTCCCGCAGGCTAGGCGCATGGCTGAAATCGTTCAATTTGTTCACCGCGGCGCGGCGCAGGTCACGCCCCGGATTCTGGAAGGCATTCACAAAAAGCTGCCGATGCTCAAGATTGAGTTCTCGCAGATCAACGCGCCGAAATACCCGCATCTGGTCGAGCAGATCGAGTTTCTGGCCGATGTGCTTGAGGATTACGTCGAGGGTGCGGACAAGGAACTGCCCCTCTTCGCCGTGGCCGAGGCGGCTTTTGCCCTCGCCTACGTCCACAAACAACGCGACCTCATCCCTGACTCCAATGAGCAGTTCGGCTACGCGGATGATTCCGGCGTTGTCCGCGCGGTGCTGATGGAAAATGAGAAGGTGCTGTCTGATTACGCCCGTCGCCAGAAGCTGAACTGGAACCGCATCACCGTGAAACCGTGACCGATTGGTCAGTATTCAGTGACCAGTATTCAGTTTTCACATGGCCCGTTCAGCCTGCTCTCACCGACTGATTACTGAACACTGATTACTTCTGCCGTCCCCATGGCCCTGTCCTCCGAAACCCTCGCCAAGCTTCGCGCCCTCCTCGGCCCCGCCCAGGTGCTCACCGCGAAGGAAGACCTGATTCCCTACTCATTTGACGGCACCGCCGCGATGACCCAGATGCCCGGGTGCGTGGTCTTCGTTACCAGCACCGAGCAGGTCGCCGGGGTGCTCAAGCTGGCCAATGCCAGCCGGACCGCCGTGGTCACACGCGGCTCCGGCACGGGGCTGAGCGGCGGGAGCCTGCCCTCGACGGATTGCATCGTCATGTGCACCGCGCGCATGAACCGCATCCTCGAAGTGGACCGCGCGAACCTCACCATGCTGGTCGAGCCGGGTGTGACCACGCTCGCGGTTGCGGATGCCGCCGCCGCCGTGGGTCTCTTCTATCCGCCGGACCCGGGTTCGATGAAGATCTCGACCATCGGTGGGAACGTGGCGGAGAACTCCGGGGGCTTGCGTGGTCTCAAATACGGGATCACGCGCAACTATGTCATGGGCCTGGAAGTCGTCCTGCCCGATGGCGAACTGCTTTTCACCGGCAACAAGTGCGTGAAGGACGTCGCCGGCTTTTCCCTCAAGGATCTGTTCGTCGGCAGCGAAGGCACGCTGGGCGTGATGACCAAGGTGCTGCTCAAGCTCATCCCCAAGCCTGCCGCCAAGAAGACCATGGTGGCCACCTACAGCGCAATGGACGCCGCGGCGCAGACCGTCAGCGACATCATCGCCGCGCAGATCATCCCCTGCACGCTGGAGTTTCTGGACCGCACGACCATTCACTGCGTGGAGGACTTTGCGAAGGTCGGCCTGCCGCTGGACTGCGAAGCGCTCCTGCTCATGGAAACGGACGGCCATCCCGCCGCCGTCGAGGACGAGGCCGCGAAGATGGTGGAACTGGCCAAGAAGAACGGGGCGATGGAAGTGCGCGTGGCCAAGGATGACGCCGAGGCCACCAAGCTCGCTGCCGCCCGGCGCAGCGCCTTCAGCGCGCTGGCCCGCCTCGCACCCACGACCATCCTCGAGGACGCCACCGTCCCGCGCAGCGAACTCGCCAAGATGGTCCGCTTCGTCGAGGTCATCGCGAAGAAATACAACCTGCGCGTCGGCACCTTCGGGCACATGGGTGACGGCAATCTGCATCCCACGTTTCTGACCGACGAACGGAACCACGCCGAGATGCACCGCGTGCACGAGGCGTTCAAGGAGATCTTCGACGAGGCCATCCGCCTCGGGGGCACCATCACCGGCGAGCACGGTGTTGGGCTGGCGAAGAAGGACTTCCTGCCCAAGTTCATCGGTCCTGCCTCGCTGCGCGTCCATCGCGAATTGCGGAAGGCGCTGGACCCGCATGGCATTCTGAATCCGGGCAAGATGTTTGATTGAATGGCGGTGAGGGAGGATTTGCTTCCGGCAATCACCCGGCTCCGCCGCTCATGAGCCTAAACGCTGCGGCGATCATGGAGCCGTTGGATTCCGACTACATCCCGGCAGGAGCGCTCCTTGCGTCTGCATGCTGTGTTGTGTGCGGCAGAACATTCACTGGCGAATGCGTCGCAGCTTCGGGCCGGCTTCCAGATGAGATTTCACACTTGATGGCACCCGTGACCAGCCACAGCAACTTTGCTGGCCACGGGTGAGCCGGCCGGGAAACTGCCGTAGGTCATTTGCAACCTGCAGCGGCGAGACCTTTGCCAGTTTCCAGGAAGGATTTCATGCTGGAGAGCACGCGCGGCCAGCCCGAATTCACCTTGGCGGCCATCGGCGAACGCGCTTTGAACTGGTCATGCGTCACCGTGAGGCACACCGAGTCCTTGATGATTTCGATCTCAAAGGTCACGCGCGATTTGTCGGCGAGATTGTCGGGGTCGGCCCAGGACAGGACGAGGCGTTTGGGGGGAGTGCTCTCCAATACTTTGCCCGTGATCCACGCCTCCGGCGGCTCGCCTGCGGTCATATGCTGCCAGGTCGAGCCTTTCTTCCAGTCGGAGATGTTCGCGAGTCCGCCCCAATACTGACGGGTGAATTCGGGCTTGGTGATGGCCGCCCACACGTCTTTCGGCGTCGAGCGGATATAGGTGGTGTAAACTAACTTTGGCTTTTGCATAACGTCACTCTTGCTGGTCTGGTTTTGCTTCGAGACCCCGTTTCAGATCGCTCAACGCTTGCAGGCGCTGGCGTTCGTATTTGGCAATCCAGCGCTCGGAGATCTCGTGAATCGGCACTGAATTGAGATAATGCAGCTTCTCGCGCCCGCGCCAGACAATGGTGACGAGCCGCGCCTCTTCCAGCAGCCGGAGATGTTTGGTCACCGCCTGCCGGGTCATGTCGAGGTGCTCGCACAGTTCACCGAGCGTCTGTCCGTTGTGCCGGTGCAACTGGTCGAGCAGTTGGCGACGGCTTTCGTCCGCGAGCGCTTTGAACACTGCATCCATCTGGAGTGAGAATATGCAACCAAATGGTTGCATGTCAAGGCGCGCACTTTGTGAACTGGCATACCGGGTGCAGTCCGGGAACCCCAATGGGATGGATCGCTACGCGATCGTGACTTCCTTGCTCAGGTAAACGTCCTGAACCGCGTTGAGCAGTTCGATGCCTTCGGCGAGCGGGCGCTGGAAGGCCTTGCGCCCGGAGATCAGGCCCATGCCGCCGGCGCGCTTGTTCACGACCGCCGTCAGGACGGCTTGTTCGAGGTCGCCCTTGCCCTTGGATTCGCCGCCGGAGTTGATCAGACCGGCGCGCCCCATGTAGCAGTTCGCCACCTGATAGCGGCAGAGATCAATCGGATGATCGCTGCACAGGTCGGTGTAGATGCGCTTGTCGAACTTGCCGTAGCTCGAGCCGCCCATGTTCAGGGCGTCGAAGCCGCCATTGTTCTCGGGCAGCTTTTGCTTGATGATGTCGGCCTCGATGGTCACGCCGAGGTGGTTGGCCTGGCCGGTCAAGTCAGCGGCGGCGTGGAAGTCCTTGCCGTCCTTCTTGAAGGCGTTGTTGCGGAGGTAGCACCACAGCACGGTCGCCATGCCCAGCTCATGCGCGGCGTGGAAGGCGTGGGCCACTTCCACGATCTGCCGGGTGCTCTCGGGCGAGCCGAAATAGATCGTGGCCCCGACCGCAGCACAGCCCATGTCCGCCGCTTCTTTCACCGTGCCATACAGAATCTGGTCGGCCTTGTTCGGGTAGGTGAGCAGTTCGTTGTGATTGATCTTCAC
>CAZOCL010000480.1:0-4564 GCA_964578245.1 uncultured Klebsiella sp.
CCCCGCAGCTCAAATGCCTGGGCAAGGTCAAGATGAGCACCAAGCCCGAGCGCGGTCCCGACGGCGTGCTGGAGCGCGTCGCCCGCTGTGTGCAGGAAGTTGTGGACGAGTGCGACCTGCAGCTCGATCAGGTCAAGGCCATGGGCATTGGCGCGCCCGGGGCGATTGATCCCGAGGAAGGGCGGATGATTTTCGCACCCAATCTCAAGTGGGAGAACGTGCCACTCAAGAAGGTGCTGGAGAAGCAGCTCGGCGTGCCGGTGTTCGCGGAGAACGACTGCAACGCCTGCGCGCTCGGCGTCTATGAGACCGAACTCGATCCCAAGCCGCGCTCGATGGTGGGCATCTTCCTTGGCACCGGCATCGGCGGCGGCATCGTGCTGGATGGGAAGCCCTACTCTGGCTTCAACCGCACGGCGGGCGAGATCGGCCACATGATCCTCGAGGTCAACGGCCCCAAGTGCGGGTGCGGCAACAAGGGGTGCTTCGAGGCGCTGGCCAGCCGCACCGCGCTCTTCCGCAAAATCCAGACGGCAGTGAAGGACGGCCAGAAGACCGTGCTTACCGACATGCTGGGGCCGGAACTGACGGACATGCGCAGCGGGGACATCCGCAAGGCCATCCGCCGGGGTGACAAGTTCGTCGAGAAGGTGGTCGAGGAGGCCGCCGAATACACGGGCATCGCCGTGGCGAATGTCATCAACCTCCTGAATCCAGAAGTGATCGTGCTGGGTGGTGGCGTGATGGACCAGCTCGCGGATGACATGATGGCCATCATCATCGAGACGGCGAAGGACTACGCGCTCACCGGCACGGCGAAGGGGATTGAGATCATTGCCAGCAAGCTGGGGGATGACGCGGGGATCACGGGGGCGGCGGTGCTGGCGAAGCGCGAGTCGAAGGAGAAGTGAGCAGTAATTAGTGCTTAGTGATTAGTCCCGTGCGCAACGACCCTGAGCATTTTGCCGCGACCAAGGACTCATCACTAATTACTAATTACTCTCCGCTTCGTCGTGCGGTCATAGATATCGGCACCAACTCGGTGAAACTGCTCGTAGCCGAGGTCGCCGTGGATGCGGTCGAGCCGGTGTGGGAAGGCAGCGAGCAGACGCGGCTGGGACGAGGTTTTTACGACGATCATCGGCTGCGACCAGAAGCCATTGCCGACACGGCCAAGGCCGTGGCCCAGTTTGTGCAAACGGCCCGGGAGCAGGGTGCGGTTGCCTTGCGCATCATCGCCACGAGTGCGGCTCGGGATGCGGTGAATGCAGGGGAACTGCTGGAGGCTGTCCGCGCTGCGAGCGGCGAGGCCGTTGAGGTGATCAGCGGGGAGCAAGAGGCGGACTGGGCGTTTCAAGGCGTGCTGACGAATGCGGTGCTGCGAGAACGGCCAGTGCTGATTCTCGATGTCGGTGGTGGGAGCACCGAGTTTATTTTGGGCGAGGCTGGACGAGCGTTGTTTCGCGACAGCTTCAAGCTCGGCAGTGTGCGGCTGCTGGAAGCCACGAAGGTTTCGGACCCACCGACGGCGGAGGAGCTAAACCAGACGAGGGTGTGGGTGCGCGGCTTTTTAGACTGCGAGGTGCGTCCCAAGCTTGGTCCGCTACTCCAAAAGCTTGGACGGGCGGACCTCGCGCTGATCGGGACGGGAGGCACCACGAGCATTCTGGCTCGGGTGGAACTGCAATTGCCTGATTACGACCGGGCGCGCATCGAGGCCACTCGCTTCGACTCGGCCCGCGTGCGGTGGCATGTGGAGCGGCTCTGGGGATTGCCACTGGCGGAACGTCGTGCACTTCCCGGCCTGCCACCGGAGCGTGCGGATGTGATTTTGTTTGGCGTGGTGATTTATGAGGCGGTGATGGAGGCGTTTGGGATCAACACGCTGGGGGTGAGCACACGGGGGCTGCGGTTTGCGGCGGTGCGGGAGTAGTGGCGGGCGTCCTCGCTTGCCGTAGAGCCGGGCCTCCCGCCCGGCGGAAGAACCGCACCGGCAAATCCGACGTGGTCATGGACTTCGCACGCCAAGTCCGGGCGGCAGGATGCCGTCCTCTACGGCAGGCGGGACGCCTGCCGCTACAGGGCCGGCTCCGCCATTCACCTACCCTTTCTTCTTCTTCGGCGGCGGGGGCGGGGCGGGTTTGTTGGCGATGGTGAGCCAGGCGACGTGTCCGTCGTTGATGAGTTTGTCACCGCGGGTATCGCCACCGCGCAGGCTGAAGGTGGCGGCACGGCTCATGGGGGGGCGCACCTCGGGCGCGGAGAGGAGGATTTCAATGGGCACGCTGGCGGCCCGGGCTTCGGCGCTCGCAATGAGTTCCAATTTCACCTCGCCGCCCTTGTCGGTCACTTCCGGAATCCTAGCGGTCACGCCATCGGGCAGGCCTTTCACGCTGAGGACCAGCTTCTCCTTGAAGCCCTCGTTCCGCGCGACCGTGACCTTGATCTCGTTCGTCTTGCCGTTCTCCACGAAGAACGCGTGGGTGGGAATGGTCGCGGTGAAATTCGGGGGCGCGGCGACGTGTTCGATGCGGTAGATGTGGTCAAAGCCACCGTTGCCATACATGTCGCTGATGGCGACGACGAACGTGCCATCGGCGGGGGCGTTCCAGCCGAGCTTCGGGTCGGTGCCGTCTCCGCTTTCCTGCTGCGCGAGTTGCACACCATTGGTCTCCTCCACGCGCAGGCGGGCGGCGAGGGGTGAGTGCAGCGTGGCGGCGCGCACCTGAAAGTTGAAGCGCTCGCCCTTCTTCGCCGCGAAGATAAAGCGGTCCACGTCGCCGGGTTTGTCGATGCGTCCGTTGAGGGTGGCCGGGAACATGATCGGCTGGGCGGTGGCAGGCGTGTCGTTGGGTTCAGCCTCGTTGAGTTCGTTCGCGTCGCCCAGGTCGAGCCAGAGGGGATCACCGGTCGGTGCGGCGGCGAGAAAGAGGAATTGATCGGCAGCGGAGGCGTGGGTGGCGTCCACCGTCTGGATGCCGCCAGCCTTGTCCAAGTTCCAACCGAGCAAGCTCACCGGCGCCTTCGTGCCGCGCTTCACTCCGGCTGGATAGGCGAACCGGGCGAAGGGGCCGGTAGTAATGGTTAGGCGATAGACGTAGGCGGCGTTGCCCTTCGCCGCGATGTCCGAGGCGGGCGGATGGGCGAAGCCGAGCACCTGCACGGTGTAGGTGCCCGCGCGCGGGACCTGCCAGGCGACGAGGGCATCGAGGTTATGCGTGTCGTGGTTGAAGGCCACGCGCACGCCGCGCTCGTCGAGGATTTGCAGGACGGGGTCCACCGAACTGCCCAGCGCGTAGCAATCCACCGCGGCCACGATCCACTTCCCCTGCTCTGCCGTGACGGCAAAGCTGTCCACGTCGCCGGCCTTCTCCAGCCGGCCGTTGATGACCACGGCAGGCTTGTCGAGCCGCTGGGCCTTGCGGAAATCATCGTTCGGCTCCACTTCCAGGATCTCCTCGCGCGTGCCGACCACGAAGGTGCGTGGTTCCGCCGCGCCGTCGCCATTGTAGAAGCGGACCAGGTGCGGACCGGGCGGCACGTCCTTGTTGATGCTCACGGAGAAGGCACCGCTGTTGGTGGCTGGTTTGAAGTAAATGCCGGGGTGATCGGTCCAGACGCCCACGGGCCAGCCGTCCAGCTTGCCGCCGACGGTGACGCTCACCACGGCGCCTTGGCGAGCACCGGCGGGAAAGAGGAATTCAGGGGCGGGGACGGCGGCGGGAAGAGAAACGAGCAACGGGCAGAGAAGGGCGAGGACAGCGGTGGTGGCAAGGCGAGGGAACGCGGTCAGGCGATTGGATGATACCTTCCCCCTCACCCCAGCCCTCTCCCTCCGGGAGAGGGAGGCAGTCAGCCAGCCAAAGAGTTTTTCGCACGTCGCGAGACCTAGCGTGGGTATCGGTTTCCAGGGGAAAAGGCTGGGGGTGCTTCGACAATCCTCCGACGTGATTTGACCTGACGCACCTCCTCTCCCCGGCCCTCTCCTCCATTCCATGGAGGAGAGGGAGGTGGATTGCTTGAAGCTGATTCGTTCTGCTGAAGCCGCCGGCACAGGGCTCTGGAGAGGGGAAAGCACGCTCAGGGACTCGCCACTCATCCGGCTGGATTCCAGCGGTTGGCGGGCGGAAACGGACGAACGGAGCATGGGAGACGGACTGCGGCGGAAGCCCAAGTAATCAAACCAAGTCCCCGTCGCTACGGCGGTTGAAGGCGGCTTCGTAGAGGCCGACGAAGTCCGCGACCTCGATGCGGCGGGGGTTGAAGTTCGCGGTCCACTGCTTGGCGGCTTCCTCGGCGAGGAGCTTGATTTTCTCGGGCTGGACACCGCAGTCCGAGAGGGAGCGGGGGAAGCCGGCGAGATTCAGAAGGGATTCCAAGCGGGCCAGGAGGGCTTCCAAGGCGGTCGTGAGGCCGCCCTTCACCGTGGCGAGTTCGGGGCCGGAGGCGAGTTCAGCGTAGGCGCGGAGGGCGGCGGGGTCCTCCGCGTTGAAGCGGATGACGAGCGGCAGGATCATGCCGACGGCCTGGCCGTGGACGATGTTGTAGTGCGCGGTGAGCGGGT
>CAZOCL010000481.1:0-4551 GCA_964578245.1 uncultured Klebsiella sp.
CAGCCCGCCGCCGCGAGCTTCTTGATCTGGTCGCGGCAGTTGCGGCGATACTTGGCATCCAGCGCGGCGAGATAGTCTTCGTAGGTGCGCCAGGCGGGGTCGAGTTCGAGCACCATGTTCGGCTCGGTCTCCATCGGACGATAGCTGAAGCGGCGCAAGGCGTTGGTGTGGGCCTCCGCTGGCGTCACATCCTTTACCATGACGAAGTCGGTCTCCCCGCCCAGCTTGTCCGCGCGACGGATGCGGTAGAGCGCTTCCGCCACGCCGGGCCAGACGGCAGCGGGGTCTTCGTCCGGGGCAAAGGCGATGCCGTGAAAGCCCCAGGACATCAGGTTGCCGGCCACGAGCATCCGCTCCTCGATGCCGGCGATGACGCGCTTCGTGGCCGGACGCAACAGCCGGACGAGCGGCTGCTCTGGGTCGGGCTCGGCAGGCTTCCAGACGCGGCCACCGGAGATGTCCACCAGCTGGGCAGCGATGGCAGCGACCGGCTTCTCACCCCGGCAGACAAGTGCGTAACGCGGCAAGACATTGGCAGGCCGGTGCGCTTCCATCGCGGCCAGCACCGCGCGGCGCAGGAAGAACTGCCGGCCGCCGGTGACGGCATCCCACTTCTCGGGATGGAGCAGTCCCAAGCTGTCGGCCAGCGCGAAGCTGAAACCGCTGGGGCGATGCCGTGCGGCGTGCCGCTCCTGCAAGCCCTTCAACCCATCGGCGACTTGCTTGAGTGGGTTGCGGGCAACAGAGGGCATGAGCGCGCTTGATAGCGGGCCGCTGGCCCGGACGCAAGCCAGCGCCTAGATCGCGAAGTCGTTGTATTCCGGTTTCACCAGTTCCGCCGGCGGATAAAGCATGCCGGCGGCGACGGTCGCGTTGGTGCCCTGCTCGATCAGGATGAACGAGCCGGTGAGGCGGTTGTTCGAGTAGGCGTCGAACACGACGGGCTTGGCGGTGCGAATCCGGACTTCGCCGATGTCATTCACTGCCAGCTGCGCCGGATCCGCCTCCGGATCAAAGGTCTGGATGTTGATGCGGCTGTCGAGGTTCGTCACGATGGCCTGCACGGTCTGGGTGGCGTGCTTGAGGAAGTATTTCCGACCGGGCTGCAGCGGCTTCTGGTTCATCCAGCAGACCCGGCCTTTCAACTCACTCGACATGCCAGGCAGATGGTCCAGGCCGACGAGCATGTCGCCGCGGCTCACGTCCACGTCATGTTCCAGCACGAGCGTGATGGACTGCGGGCAGAACGCCTCCGGCAACGCGCCATCGTGCGTCCAGATTTCCTTCACCGTGCTCTTCACGCCGCTGGGCAGCACCATGACCTTCTGGCCGACCTTCACGATGCCACCGGCGAGCTGGCCGCTCAGACCGCGGAAGTCATGGAGCGCCTTGTCGGTCGGGTTGTTCGGCCGGTTCACCCACTGCACGGGGAAGCGGACGCCGCCGAGGCTCCAGTCGCTCGCGATGTGGACGGTCTCGAGGTGGCCGAGCAGCGTGGGGCCGCAATACCATGGCGTATGCTGGGAGGCGTCCACGACATTGTCACCGTTGAGCGCGCTGATGGGGACGAATTTCACGTCCTTGAACGCATCGAGCTTGGGCAGAAAGGCCTCGATCTCGTCGCGGATTTCCCAGAAGCGATCCTCGCTCCAGTCCACGAGGTCCATCTTATTCACGGCGATGACAAGGTGGGGAATGCCCAGCAAGGCCGCCAGGTAGGTGTGCCGGCGCGTCTGCTCGATGACCCCGAGCCGCGCGTCCACCAGGACGATGGAGAGGTTCGCGGTGCTCGCACCCGTGACCATGTTGCGCGTGTATTGCACGTGCCCCGGCGTGTCCGCCACGATGAACTTGCGGCGCGGCGTGGCGAAGTAACGGTAGGCCACGTCAATCGTGATGCCCTGCTCGCGCTCGGCGCGAAGGCCGTCGGTGAGGTTGGCCAGATTGATGGCCCCGCCGCCGGTGATGTCGGCGGAGCGCTCCAGCGCCTCAAGCTGGTCCTCCATGATGGACTTGGAGTCGTAGAGCAGCCGGCCGATGAGCGTGGACTTGCCGTCGTCCACGGAGCCGCAGGTGTTGAAGCGGAGGAGCTCGATGGGATGTTGCGTGTGGGGCATGGCGAAAACTCGAAGTCAATTCACGAACCGGGGGTAAAGCAGGGCGATCAGGTGGTTTTTTCGTGGCGGTTCACCAATCCCGCGAAGGCTTTGCGCTCGGCCCAGAGAAGGAAGAGGGCGGCGAGGGTGATGAATGCGTGGGCGGGGCCGAAGCCGCCTTTGGCGACGAATGCGTGGAAGGCCAGGATGTTGATGACGATGGGGCCGAGAATGAGCAGGCCAAGGTTCCGGGTTTTCGGCACGACGACGAGCGCGCCCCCGATGATTTCGCAGACCTTCACGAAGGTCATGTAGCCGGTCGGGCCAAAGGCGGCCATGAACTTGCCCGGCAGCGAATCCTCCGGGGGACCCGGCGGCAGTGTGCCAAAGAAGAAAAACAACGCCCCGGCCACGAAGATGAGGCCGAACAGGGCACCGACGATGTTGGTGGCAAGTTTCATAAGCAGCTTTCTAGTTCAGTGGTCTAATGCAGCAGGCTGACCCGGCTCACGAGCACCGCCTGCCCGCCCAACAGCACGCGCTCTCCGCGCACCCCCACGCGCACGATTCCGCCGCGGGCACTAGCTTGATACGCGACGAAATCAGCTTTGCCAAGCCGCGCCTGCCAGTGCGGCCCCAGCGCGCAGTGCGCCGAACCGGTGACCGGGTCCTCGTTCACGCCCGCAGCCGGCGCGAAGAAACGGGAGACAAAGTCAAACTTCGCCGAGGCGCTCTGGCTGGTGATAATCACACCGCGCACGGGCAGCGCGGCCAGCGCGCTGAAATTGGGTTTCAGCCCCAGCAGCGTCGCCTCGTCCGCCACCTCGACGAGGTAATCCATGCAATTGGCGCTCACGGAGCGCACGTCGCAACCCAGGGCTTCCGGCAGGCCTGCCGGGGTTAAGCAGAGCTCCGCCGCCTTGGCAGGAAAATCCATCTCGATCCACTCGCCTACGCGACGACAGGTGAGCCACCCGCTCAAGGTGTGAAAGCGAGCAGGCTGGTCAGTAGCGAGCGCCCCCGTTTCCCAAAGCGCATGCGCGCTGGCCAGCGTGGCATGGCCGCAAAGCGTCACCTCCACCGTGGGGGTGAACCAGCGCAGGGACCATCCGCCTTCGATGGGGTGCAGAAAAGCCGTCTCGGAAAGGTTCATCTCGCGGGCAACGAACTGCATCCACTGCTCGTCCCGGGGTGCCGGCAGCACGCACACAGCGGCGGGATTGCCGGCGAACGGGCGGCAGGTGAACGCATCAATGACGTGGAGGTTCAGGCTCACGGGCAGGTCAGTTGGCGGGAGTTTCAGGGACGGTCAAAGCCCGCGCCTTCGCGAGTGTTTCCATCAGGGTGGCGGACTTGAGGTTGTAATGTTTTTTGTCGAACGTCCCCACATACTCGAGGCGCGGAAGGCGGAGCAACGGAGACAAATCGCCATCCACTACGTTGGTGTCCACGAAGCTGAAGAAGTCCAGCCAGCCGAGCGGCTTAGTCCACTTCAAATCGGGCATGGGCGCGCACGCGCCCAGCTTCAGCCGGCGGAGACGCCGGAGCGCCGAGAGAGGCTGATAGGACGGAATGCCGGGGACTTTCTGGAAGGAAACTTCTCGCAGGCCGTCGCCGCAAGCGGTGAAGGCGGCAAGCGATTTCAGCTTCGGCGCGTAGGCGAGGTCGAAATAGCGCAGGTCAGCGAGCGTTTGGAGCCCGTCGAGCGAGTGGATCGGGGTCTGCGTGAGATGGAGTTCCTCTAGCCGGGTAATGTGGGCGAGCACGGCCAGATCCTTGGCCGCATACTTCCAGACGTGCAACCGGCGAAGCTCACGCGCCGCCGCCAGGCTGCAGTTGCCGGGGTGCCAGGTGCCCTGGAACACTTCGAGTTCAGGGAAGCACTTGAAGTCGAGCCCGCTGCCGGGATTCTCGACCAGCAGGCCGCGCAGGTTGGAGAGTCCAGCCAACGGGCGCAGGTTGACCGGCTTGCGGCCGGTGATTTCCAAATACCGAAGCGAGGGAAAGTCCTGCAGAAACGAAAGGTCCTCTACCTCCTCGATTCTCAACCCGCTGTAGAACCCGCTGGTGGTGGCATCAGCCCGGGCGAACTCGCCGATGGCACGCTTCAAATTCCTTCTGGTCACGATCAGGAGCACGTCACAGGGCGCAGCCCGGTAGGCCTGTTGCGTGAGGTCCGAATGGCGGATCGTGAACCCGCGATGTGATGAAGTAATCATCGTTTGATGGACACGCCCGTCTCAACCGGGGAGATGCTTCTTCACCACCGCCATCGTCTCACGCTGGCGCTGCCCCACGAAGGCGCGGGCCTTGGCCATCTTGGCCTTCGCAGCGACGGGGTCATTCGCCATTGCGAGCACGGCGGGGACGATGCCTTTGTGATCTTCGGCCTTGTCGAGATCGAAGAGCCATTCGCCGAGGCCGATGTCGCGCCACATGAAGCCCTTGCTGGTCT
>CAZOCL010000482.1:0-4545 GCA_964578245.1 uncultured Klebsiella sp.
CATTCAAAGGCATCTGAATCTTCTCGCCGTTGCCGAGGTCGCGCACCACGGTGCACTTCTTCAGGTTGGCGAAGCGGGAGAAGCCGCCGGCGCGCAAGATGGCAGCGTAACCAGTGAGCGTCTCATCCTGGAAGAGCCGGAGTGTGCCGGGCTTGTTCACGTTGCCGGTCACATAGACAACGGGGGCGAACGCCGGGATCATGATGATGTCGCCCGGGTTCAGCGCGATGTCGGTCGGCGGGATATTGCCCGACAGGATGGCGGCGACATTGACCTCCTCAACTGCGCCCTGCCCGTTTTCGATGCGCAGCAGCTTGGTCCGGGTGAGGTCACCGGACGGGGTGATGCCGCCGGAACGGATGATCGTGGTGATGAGCGTCGGAGACACGCCCTCGGGAATCTTCAGCGGACCCGGAGTGATGAACTCGCCAGCGAGGTAGATGACCACGGTCTGGTCGAGAGGCGGCAGCCCTCCACCGCCCGGTTTGTCAGGCCGGTTCTGAATCTCCAGCGTGACCGTGGCTTTGGTCAACTGAGTCTCTTCCAGCACTGCCTTGACCGCCGCTTCGGCTTCGGCCACACGCTTGCCACCAACCGAGACCTTGCCCACGCCCTTGACCATGATAAAGCCATCCCGCTTCACCGGATAAATAGCGTTGTAGGAGTCGTCCTCCGCGACGATGACCCGCACGGTATCTCCGGGATTGATGATGTCGGGATCGTCGTTGCCGCTCACCGCACCCTTCATCGCGGCGATCTTGCTGTTGGTCTCGGCGTCAATTCTTGCCAGTTCGGCGGTGGCAGTCTTGTAGCGGACATCCAAGGCGGTCGTCTCCCGGTTCCAACGGTCAATGTCCGACTGGATGCCCGTGCGGCCCGCCGTGCCCAGTTCGCGCTGGGCGAGCTGGAACTTGAGCTGCACCTCGTCAATTTCGCGCATCATGATCTCGCGCTTCTCCGCCAGCTTGTCCAAATCACGCTGGAGGGCAACCGGGTCCCCACTGGAACGCCCGGTGCGGACAATGTTGCCATCGCTCGCCATCGCGGTGGAGCGTGTGCTGCCCACCGGGAGGAACTGGGGACCTGCGGCGGGCTTGCGCTCGGGAGCCGCAGGCACGGACGTGGTGGATGGCGTGACGGCAAGGGTGGGGAACGCAAGGTTCGTCAGCGTGGGGCGCTCGCGGTAGGTCACGCTCGGTCCGGGCGTGGAGCTGGCGAGCATCTCCCGCGCGCGGCGGTCCTGCTCGGCGCGGCTGGCTTCCACCTCCTGCATCAGGCGGGTCGAGTCGGCGTCCAGGCGGGCGATTTCATCCCGGATGGTCTGGAGGCGGTCCCGGCTTTTGCTTTCGGCCTCGAGCCGGGCAAGTTCGGCCTTGGCGGCGTTGTAGCGGGCTTCCCAGTCCACATTGTCCTTTGCCAGGCGCTCCGCCTCGATCTGTAGTTCGGACCGGCGGCGGGTGAGATCGTCAAGTTTGCGGCGCAGATCCTCCGAGGTGCCGGTATTCAGGTTGACGGATGGGGTGGACGTGAACGTGGGCGGCGTATAGGTCGTGCTCGGCACCAGCACAGCCGAGGGCGGCGTCACCACGCTGGTGCGCGCTGGCTCAGGGAGGGTGGTGGTGCGACGACTGGTCTGGCTCTCCGCCATGCGAAACTCCTCCAGCTTCGAGAGTTCCGACTGCGCGGCCCGCAGTTCGAGCACAGCAGGCGGCAGCTCGGCTGGCCGGGGCTCCTCGGTGATTGTCGTGGCGGCCGGCATCGGCGAAAAGACGGCCGCAGTCCGGACCGTCGCCACGGGCGGAGCCGAAGTCGTGAGGGGCGGAGCAAACGATGAAGTGGGCGGTGGGGGGACAAGACTGGCCATCGGCGGCAGCGAACTGAGGCCGCCTGAGGCGGCGGGTGCCGGGCTCGGAGGCAGCGCCCGGCTCTTGCTCGCGGGGACCACAGGAGCGGACGGGGGTGGCGGGGGCGGAGCGGCGGACGCACCGAAGGAGCCGGAGGAAACCGCCGGCGGGCTGAACACGGACGAACTGTCCCCCGGCGCGGCGGAAGGACTGCCCGCCGGAGCCGAGAAGAAGGAGGCGGCGGGGGCGGTCGCAGCGGTGGTCCCAACCGTTCCCGCCCGGGCTTCCAAGGCTTTCAACTCGGTGTCGAGCCGGTTTGCCGTGGTAAAATCACCTTTTTGGAGCGCCTGTAGATACTGCTGCCGGGTGGCCTCGATCTGCTGCTGGGTGGGCCGGGACTCCGCCGCAGACGACCGCACGACGGACGACAGAAGCAGTGTCAGGAGGATCGCCGCGCGCAGGAGGGTGCTGGTCATGCTCTGTGCTTTGAACAGTGCTGTCGGGCTAAATCTGGTTGAACCAATCTAAATTCTGCCTGCTTCATGCCATAGAAGCGGACTGCAAAGCAAAAACAATTTGCGCAGGCGGACGCCGCATGCTTCCTCCCTCAGGAAATTGCGCCACGAACCAAGCGCCGACTTCTCCGTGGAAACGAGCCACGAACTTGAAGCATGAACAGCCATGCCGGCCGGACAGGCCGGACGGCTCTATAGTTGAACGAAACCGTCCACAACGACAGAACCCTTGAGGCGGAAGCACCGCGTTACGGAGCACGGCCCACCGGAACGCTTTCGGGTGCGCAGGCAAGAAAGGGTTCGCCTCGGCTTGGTGGTAGTGTGCTCGCAAAGCGGGCGAGGACGCCCGCGCTCCGGAGCGGGGTCCGAATGTGCCCAATCACTCACGCACCCATTTTAAGTTGGACATTAGGGACTTGGACGGAATCATCTGCCGCGTCAGCGGACTGGTTCATCATGCGCACACCGCGAGTTCTAATCGTTGAGGACAGCCCCGAAATGGCTGACCTGCTGGCGATTTCCTTGCAGGCGGACGGCATCGAGTCGGAAATCGCCCCGGAAGGCCAGAAGGCCCTGGCACTCGCCCGTTCCAAGCCCTTTGACCTCATGTTGCTGGACCTCGGCCTGCCGGACATGGACGGTCTGGATGTCTTGGGCACCCTTCGCGCCGACCCGCAGTGGAAAAACTTGCCCGTTATCGTCATCACTGGCCGCGACCGCACGGAGGACAAGCTCCGTGCGTTCAACCTCGGCGCGGTGGACTACGTCAACAAGCCGTTCAACTTCCTCGAAGTCCAGGCCCGCATCATCGCCACGCTCAAACGCAAGTCCGCCGCAGATGACGCCGAGCAGGCCGTGGCCCAGGAACGCCAGCGGACCCACGACGAATTGCTCCGCATCGGCCGCGCGGTGGATGCCGCTGGTGACGCCGTCGCCATCCTGAACCCGGAGGGCCGCATCACCTACGTCAACGAGGCGTGCATGGATTTCTTCGGGCTGACCGCCACGGAGTTTCAAGTGTCCGAGCGGCACCGCCGGTTGTTCACCAAGCCGGAGCTGTGGGATGAAATCTGGCGCACCTGCGAAGACGGCGGCGCCTGGAGCGGGGAAGTGGAGATGCATGCCGCCGGCGACCGGCTGGCCCCAACGCTCTGCCGGGCCGACGCCATTCGCGACGAGCGCCGGGCGTTTCTCGGCGTGGTGCTGATCTTCACGGACATCACGCAGCGCAAACGGCTCGAGGAGGACCTGCTTTACCTCGCCAATCACGACCCGCTCACCGGCCTGCACAACCGCCGGTTTTTCCTCGAACTGCTCCAGGGCGCCGTGGACAAGGCCGCGCGCGGCGCGCACAGCTTCCTGCTCTACCTCGACCTCGACAATTTCAAGGTGGTGAACAACTCGCTCGACCACCAGGCCGGCGACCGCCTGCTGGTGGAGGTCGCGCGCAAGCTCCGCGACCAGCTCCGGCCCGGCGACGAACTGGCCCGGCTCGGCGGCGACGAGTTCACCGTGCTGCTGAATGGCGCGGACGAGACGACGGCCGCGCAGTTCGCCCGGCTGCTGGTGCAGATCTTCGACGAGTCGCGCTTCAAGGAAGGCGGCCGGACCTTCTGCTGCACGGCCAGCATCGGCTTGTCGCGCATCGACGGAGAGGTCACCGCCGAAGACGCGCTCTCGCATGCGGACTCCGCCTGCTACTATGTGAAGACCCACGGGCGCAACGGCTACGAGGTCTTCCGCCCGGACAACCAGGCCATCGCGCAGCTCAGCACGGAAGCCGGGTGGTCCATCCGCATCAAGGACGCGCTCCGCGAGCACCGCATGGAGATGTGGCTGCAGCCCATCCTGCCGCTGCGCGCGGATGGCCGCGCCTACTTCGAGGCGCTCGTCCGCCTGCGCGATCCCGACGGCAAGATCATCATGCCCGGGCAGTTCCTCTCCGCCGCCGAGAACTTCGGGAACATGCAGCAGATTGATCAGTTCGCGCTCTACGAGTCCATGAACCTGCTGGCGGCGCACCCGAAGCTGTCGCTCTCCATCAACCTTTCCGCGCGCACGCTGAACAACGCGCACCTGCCCGTCATCGTCGAGCGCCTCCTCACCGCCTCCAACATCTCTCCGGACCGCGTGCTCTTCGAGATCACCGAGACGGCGATGATCCAGAACCTCCAGCATGCGCGGCA
>CAZOCL010000483.1:0-4526 GCA_964578245.1 uncultured Klebsiella sp.
TGACCATGATCGCCGAGTCCGGCGCGGGCCGCATCATCGAGGTGGACAAGGACGGCAAGATTCAGCGGGAAGTGAAGCTCAAGCTCAACAAGCCCAACGCACACAGCGACACCCGGCTCGTGCGGAAGATCGCCAACGGCAACTACCTCGTCGCGCATGAGGCGGATGGCGCGGTGCGCGAGTATGACGCCACGGGCAAGGTGGTCTGGGAGTTCGAGGTGCCGCTCTTTGGCAAGGAGAAGAAGGGCGGCCACGGCCCCGAGGCCTGGGGCAACTCAATCTTTTGCGCCGTGCGGCTGGCTAATGGCAACACCCTCATCGGCGGCGGCAATGGCCACAGCGTGCTCGAAGTGACGCCCGCGAAGGAGATCGTCTGGAATGTCGAGCAGAAGGACCTGCCCGGCATCACGCTGGCGTGGGTCACCTGCGTCGAACGGCTCGCCAACGGCAACACGATGATCGGCAACTGCCACGCCGGTCCGGAGAACCCGCAGTTCATCGAAGTGACCAAGGACAAGAAGGTCGTCTGGTCCTTCAAGGACTTCAAAAACTTCGGCAACTCCATGCCGGTGCAAAAGGTGCTCGAGGCGAAGAAGTGATCTGGATGAAGACATTGCCGTGGGGGAGTCCACATCGTCTTGGACTGCGGTGGCAGAGCGCAGCGGCGACACCGCTTTGGCAGCCTCGCGCCGTGAGGGGGACACTCTTGTCCCCCAGTTCGGATGACCTTTTGCCGGAGCAAAGGGGACAGGAGTGTCCCCTTCACGACCGCTCGCTGCGCCTTGCCTTCGCGATTGGCTGCGCGGTGTTGTTCTCCATCTTTCCACTGGCACACACCGCCGAGCCCACCACCGCCGGCCTCGAGTTCTTCGAGCGCAAAGTCCGCCCGCTCCTCGCCGAGCAGTGCTACTCCTGCCACGGGATTGAGAAGCAGAAAGGCCAGCTCCGCCTCGACTCTCCAGGCGCGATCCGTGCAGGCGGCGAGGGCGGTGCGATTGTCGTTCCCGGCGACCCAGACAAGAGCCGGCTGATCATCGCGGTCGGCTACCAGAACCCAGACCTCAAGATGCCGCCCAAGCAGCGGCTCACCGCGCGGCAGGTCGCGGATCTGACCGAGTGGGTGAAGCTCGGCGCACCGATGCCCGCGGGCGAGGCCCCGGTCGCCGCCGTGCGGAAGGAATTCCAAATCACCGCGAAGGACCGCGCCCACTGGGCCTTTCAGCCGGTGCGAAAACCCGCCGTCCCCGCAATCGGCAATCGCCAATCGGCAATCGCCAATCCGATCGACGCCTTCATCCTCGCCAAACTCACCACGAAGAACCTCGCCCCGAACCCGCCCGCCACCCCGCGCGAACTCGTCCGCCGCGCCTACTACGACCTCACCGGCCTGCCCCCGACGCCCGCCGAGGTCGAGGCTTTCCTCGCGGACAAATCGCCGCGCGCGTGGGAGCAGTTGATCGACCGCCTGCTCGATTCGCCGCGCTACGGCGAGAAGTGGGGCCGCCACTGGCTCGATCTCGTGCGCTTCGCCGAGAGCAACAGCTACGAACGCGACGGCGACAAGCCCAACGCCTGGCGCTTCCGCGACTACGTCATCCGCGCGTTCAACAGCGACAAGCCCTACGACCGCTTCCTCCGTGAGCAACTCGCCGGCGATGAGCTGCCCAATCCCGACCCCGACGCGATCATTGCCACGGGCTTCTATCGGCTCGGCATCTGGGACGACGAGCCCGCCGACCGCGAACTTGCCCGCTACGACGGCCTCGACGACATCGTGGCCACCACCGGCCAGGTCTTTCTCGGCCTCACCGTGGATTGCGCGCGCTGCCATAATCACAAGATCGATCCCATCCCGCAGCAGGACTATTACCGCCTGCTCTCGTTCTTCCAGAACGTGAACCACTACCGCAACGGCGGCCCTACCGACGAAATCCCGCTCTTCACCAAGACCTCGGAGAAGGAGGCCCACGCCGCCCAGTTGCGCGCGATGGAGAAGCGTCGCGACGAAGTCCAAGGCAAGCTCACCGCGCTGGAGACGCTCTTCCGGCAACGTCTGGCCATGGGCGAGGAAGCCCCACACGAAGACATCGAAGACCTACGCTTCCGCTACTACCGCGACACTTGGGACAAACTGCCGGACTTCACACTGCTCCGGCCCGAGGAGACCGGCAAAATCTCGTCCGGCCTGTTCGACATCAGCCTGCGCTCGCGCGACACGGCCTTCGGCTTCGTCTTTGAGGGCACGCTCATCGTGCCGCGCGACGGCGACTACACGTTCATCATGGACAGTGATGACGGTTCGCGCCTCACCGTGGGCGGACGTCAGGTCATCTTGCACGACGGCGTCCACACCATCGGCAAATGGCAGTCCACCACCGTGCCGCTGAAGCAAGGCCGCCTGCCCATCCAGCTCGAATACTTCCAGCGTCAGGACAAGCTCGGCCTGACGGTGAGCTGGGCCGGGCCGGGTTTCACGCGCCGCACCCTGTCGGCACCCGTGGATCGTCCCCGCGAGGCGAAGGGCAAGACCGGCAAGCAGGACATCAACCAGCTCATCAAGAGCGAGGGCAAGCGCGTGTTCGGCGCGGAGCAGTTCGAGAAGTATCAGGCGCTCAAGCAGGAACTCGATCAGCTCAAGCCGGAAAAGATCGCCGGGGAAAAGGCGCTCGCCGTGTCTGAACGCGGCGCGAACCCGCCGCCCACTCACCTGCTGGCCCGGGGCAATCCCAACCTGCCCGGCGATCTCGTGGAACCAGGCTTCCTCGAAGTGCTCAATGCGCCCAAGCCCGCCCTCCCCAAACCCACCGCCGATGCGCGCACGAGTGGTCGCCGCACCGCGCTCGCGAACTGGATCGTCTCGCCCGACAACCAGCTCACCGCGCGCGTGATGGCCAACCGCATCTGGCAGCACCACTTCGGGCGCGGCATCGTCCGCTCGGCGAGCAACTTCGGCACGCAAGGCGACCGCCCCACGCACCCCGAGCTGCTCGACTGGCTCGCGAGCGAGTTCGTCGCGCGCGGCTGGAGCACGAAGGCCATGCACCGGCTCATCATGACGTCGCAGGCCTATCGCATGTCTTCGCACGGGAACGCGGCGGCACTCCAGGCCGACCCGGCGAACGACCTCTTCTGGCGCTTCGACCCGCGCCGGCTCACCGCGGAGGAGATTCGCGATTCCATCCTCGCCATCAACGGCACGCTGAACGTGAAGATGTTCGGCCCGAGCGTTTTCGTGGACATCCCGCGCGAAGTGCTCGCCGGCCAGTCGCAGCCCGGCAAAGGCTGGGGCAAGTCGCCACCCGAGGAGCAGGCCCGCCGCAGCATCTACATCAAGGTGAAGCGCTCGCTCCGCCCACCCATCCTCGAGAGCTTCGACGTGGCCGAGACCGACCGCTCCGCCCCCGTTCGCTTCGCCACCGTCCAGCCCACCCAGGCGCTCGGCATGATCAACGGCGGCTTCATGAATGAGCAGGCGGAACTCTTCGCCGCGCGCTTGCGTAAGGAAGCCGGTGACGACGTGACCAAGCAAATCCGCCTCGGCCTCCAGCTCGTCACCACCCGCCCACCGACCGATGCCGAAGTCCAGCGCAGCCTCGGTCTCATCGCCGCCCTGCGCGCCCAGGAAAACGCCTCGGCGGAAGTCGCGCTGAAGTATTTCTGCCTGATGGCGCTGAATCTGAACGAACTCGTGTATGTGGATTGAACAACCACATTCCGGTTCCGGATCGCTGCGACTCACCACACAGCCACGAACCCCCGCGCTCCCCTCCCTCTCCCCCATCGGGGGAGAGGGCCGGGGTGAGGGGGCAAAACGCGACGGCGTCCCACACCACAGCGACATGGAAAGCGGTGTGCTGACTACCTTCTGCTCCAGGTCGCCCCAATACTCCGCGCGGCCTCGCCCCCTCACCCTGAACCGCGCACGGAGTCCCGGCTTCAGCCGGTGGAACGTAGCGGCGATCCAGACGCTGCGCAGAATACTCCTCGACAGTCGAACGCCCCACCGCCTAAAGGCGGGACTCCATACCACCGGCACGCGGTTCAGGGGCTCAAAGCCCGGAACTTGCGTTCCGCGTATTCTCATCCTGCCCTCTCCCCCGATGGGGGAGAGGGAAGTCGCGTTCGTGCGCTTTAGGTCTTTCTGCCAGCCTGTCTGACTATCTGCCCTCCCGTGAACACCCCCAACTTCTGCCACCGCACCCGCCGCGAATTCCTCTGGGAAGCCGGCGCCGGCTTCACCGGGCTCGCCATGACCGGCCTGCTCACTGCGGACAAGTTCTTCGCCAGCGAGGCCACCGCCGCCACGCCCTTCGCCAATCCGCTCGCGCCCAAGCAAGGCCACTTCAAGGGCAAGGCCAAGAGCATCATCTTCCTCTTCATGTATGGCGGGCCGAGCCAGGTGGACACCTTCGACCACAAGCCCGAGCTCTACAAACTCGACGGCCAGACCATCCCGGTCAAAACCTTCGGTCGCGGCGGCAAGAAGAACGAGGGCCGCGTCGTCGGGCCCAAGTGGGCGGGCAAGT
>CAZOCL010000484.1:0-4521 GCA_964578245.1 uncultured Klebsiella sp.
ATTGACCTCTACCAGCTCCACCGGCCCGACTGGCTGATGAACCCGGACGAGGTGGCCGTGGCGTTCAGCCAGCTCCGGCAGCAGGGCAAGGTGCGGGAGTTTGGCGTGAGCAATTTCCGGCCGACGCAGTTCACCGCCTTGCAACGCGCGCTGGCCTTCCCACTCATCGTGAACCAGGTGGAGATCAGCCTGGCGAACCTCAGCACCTTCAACGACGGCACGCTGGACCAGTGCCTCGCCGAGCGGGTCACGCCCATGGCGTGGAGTCCGGTCGCGGGCGGACTGCTCGCGGAGGGTGCGCGGCGATTACTGCCGTCGCAGGAGAGCTACCGGGTCGAGCGCGTCGTGCTGGAGTTGGACGCGCTGGCCCGCGTGCGCGGGAGCACCCGGGGCACCATCGCCCTGGCGTGGCTGCTGAAGCACCCGTCCGGCATCGTGCCCATCGTGGGCTCGACCAAGCCGGAGAAGGTGCGTGAGGGTGCGAATGCACCGCGTATCGAGCTGACGCGTGAAGAGTGGTATCGGCTGCTGGAGGCGGCGCGCGGGGAGCGGCTGCCGTAGGTTGACAATCCGGGGTTCTGCCATCAGGTTCCCATCACATGAGTGCCGTCGTCTCAGCACCCAAGCCCGTCAAGAAAGCCGCGCATCTGCCCGCCCAGGAAGGTCGGACAGCTCGCTTTCGCAGCAAGGCATTTGCGCGCGAACTGACCACTGCTTTTCATGCCGCCAAGCTGCGGGCATTGGATGCGGCCAAGCCGAAAGTGTAGCCCTGCGTTCCCATGGAAGCGCCGGAGCTCTGGGTCATCGCCGGTCCGAATGGCGCAGGCAAAACGACGTTTTGCGGCGCGGGAGAGTTTCGCGCCAAGCTGGATCAAGTGCGGTTCTTCAACCCCGACGAGGTGACCCTTGTGCGCCTGCGTGCGTTGGGCTGCGCAGCCTTTGCCGATGCGCCGTTGGATACGTTACGTGCGACCACCATTCAAGCAGCCGATGAGGTATTTGAGTCACTTACCCGGGCAGTGGAGTCCGGGGCTGCTGTGGGCATAGAAACGGTTCTCAGCACCGACAAATACAAGCCGCTCGTCGAACGTGTGCGCGAACTGGGTGGAAGGGTCTATCTGGTCTATGTCTCGCTGGCTTCACCAGCACTGTCGCTGGAGCGTGTGCGTCGGCGCGTGAGCCTGGGCGGTCACAATGTGCCGGCGGAAAAGCTGAACGAACGGTGGCACAAGTCGCTCGGCAATCTGCCTTGGTTCGCCAGCGCAGCGGATGTCTTTTGGGTCTTTGACAACTCGGATTCTAGTCGAACCGCGCCCATGCTGCTGGCTCACGGATGGCGGGAGGAATCAGGTGAGGTGCAGATCGAACTGCACCATGCCGATTTGCGCTCGCCGGCTTCAGCCAAGTTGCTTGAACTTGGCGCTTCAGCGCACATCACCGTCATCTGATTCGCTTACGCCGGTTTTGCCACCGCGTGGTGCAGCTTCCCCCACGCCAGCAGCCCCGCCGCTAGCGACACCCCTGCGCAGGCCAGATACGGCCATGAGGGGTGCAAGTGAAACAGCGAGCCCGCGAAGATCGGTCCCGCGATGCGGGCGAGACTGCCGAAGCTCTGCGCCACGCCGATGGTCTCGCCCTGCTCGTTCGCGGGCGTGAGGATGGAGAGCAGCCCGAAGATGGGCGCACGGGCGAGGCTGGAGCCGATGGCCAGCAGCGCCAGCACCCCGAGCAACGCACCCCAGCTCCGCACGAAGGGCAGCGGAGCCAGGCTCGCCGCTGTGAAGAGCAGGCTCACCGCGATCAGCTTTGGCTCACCAAGCTTTTTCACCGCGCGCCCGATGGCCCCACCCTGCACGCAAGCCCCCACGATGCCGCAGTAGGCGAAGAGATAGCCGATGATCTTCGCGTCGTCGGCCTTGTGGATGTCGAGCTTGAAGCTGTCGATGACCAGCAGGCCAAGGGTGGTCTCGAAGCAGGAGAAGGCGAACGTTGCGAGGAAGAACAGCCACACCAGCAGGCCGACCTGCGGCCGTCCGAGCGTGTGCGTCCACAGCGCCAGGCGCGGGCGTTCAGCGGCGTGCTCTGAACTTGGCTGACGGCTCTCGGGGAGAATGGCGAGCGTGAGCAGGAAGTTGCCGAAGCACATGGCCGCCGCGACCCAGCCCGGGCCGGTGTTGCCGAAGCCGTTGAACTTCAGCCCGAACAAATTGAAGCCGGCGAGGCTTAGTCCGCTCAGTGCGGGGCCCAGGATGAACCCGAGCCCAAACGCCATGCCGATGAGCCCCATGCGCTTCGAGCGGTCCTCGGGTGGCGTGATGTCCGCGATGTAGGCCTGCGCCACGGAGATGTTCGCACCACAGATGCCGGCGAAGATCCGCGAGGCCAGCAGCATCCAGAGGGCGGTCTCGCCTTTCATGCCGGAGGCGATGGCGAAGAGGGCGTAGGACACCGCCGAGCCAAAGTTGCTGATGAGCAGCACGGGACGACGGCCCACCTTGTCCGACCAGCGGCCCCACATCGGTGCGAAGAAGAACTGCATGGCCGAGAAGGACGCCATGATGACGCCGACGAGGAAGCCGCTCGCCCCGAAGTTCTCGCTATAGACCGGCAGCAACGGCAGCACGATCCCGAACCCGACGAGGTCCAGGAACACGGTCAAAAAAATCACCAGCAGCGACGGCTTCTTCATTTCAGAGCGCGGACGGTAACGGGTCGCTCCCGTGCGGGTAAGGAGAAAATGGAGGCGAGCGTGTGGTTTCGGGTTTGGGTGTCGTCGTCCGCCCTCCGCAAGAACCGAAATGTCAGAAAGATGGGGTCAGAAAAATGGGATGCCCGAGGAGATTTTTTCTGCCCCCATTTTTTGCCTCCAGTTCTTGTTCGTGGTTTCGCGTTTGAACCCGAACTGCAAAGCAGGCGAACATCAATGGAGAGGAGCGCGGCCTTCCAGCCGCAGAAACGGGAGCACGTCGGGGGGATGCGAGCGCCGTTTGCCAATTGCAGCCTGCTGCGGCGTGAACGCCGCGCCCCCGCACTCAGACCAGCTCTCCCGCCACCGGCGGCTGCTTCGGCCGCTGCTGCTCGCGCTTGAGCGTTTCCTCGGCCCAGCGGAGGTAGCGCTGGGTCTGGCGGTCGTGCGGGATGAGTTTCAGGGCTTGCTGGAAGGATTTCACAGCGGCCGGGAGATCCCCCAGCCGCACCTGGCAGAGTCCCATGCCCTGCCACGCGGCGAAGTGTTCAGGGTTCAGCAGCACGGCCCTTCGGCAGTCAGCGAGAGATTGTTCGATCTGACCCAACTGCCAGAGCAAGGTGGCGCGACGATTCCAGCCCTCGGCGAAGAACGGATACGTGCGGGTCAGGCGGGTGAGGTGATTGAGCGCGCCTTGGATGTTCTTCCGCTCGATGGAGCTGTTGGCCACCTGGAGGAGGAAGGCTGCCTCTTCGCCCTCGGCCGCCACCCAGATGTCGAAGAGGGCGCTGATGGCCACGGTGCGGACAGAGGCTGAATCGGAGCGGAGCGCCTGCAGGAGTTGCTCACGGCCCCCATAGGCGACGAGCTTCTCGGCGGCGGTGATGCGCTCCTTGTCGTTGCCGCTCAGGAGCTGCCGGTAGAGCCGGTCACGGTTCCACTCGCTCCGCATGGCGTGCGGCCAGGCGTAAAAGACGACCAGAAACAACGCGAGAAACGCGTAGAGCTTCAGACACAACGGTGTGGAGAAGCGGCGCATGGTCACAGGCTAGCACCGAGGCTCCGGCTGGCAAGCATCCACGTCTCAGGTGTAAACTCTATTCCTGGCATGCGCCTCAATTTGTCCGGCAGCCCAGCGTGAGCAGCACGTTCGCCCACAGCGCCTGGTCCCCGGTCTGGATGGTGAGCACATGGTCAGGTGACTCGACCTGCTTGTAAAAGTCCCATTTCAGAATTGGCTCCAGCTTCACTGGCGATCCCGCCTCGGTAAGCACCGCGCGGAACTCGTTCCACACTGGCGGCTCGCCCTGCTGTGCGTAGGAGTCATCCGCGGGGATGCCCATGGTGTTCACGAAATCCACCGGCACCGCACTCAGGAGGGCGCGGAGCACCTGGGTGACGGTTACGCAGCCGGGCGCGAGGTTCAGGCAGACCAGTTCGGCGTTCGGGCCTTTCTTGGTCGAGGCCGGGTAGTTGCCGTCCGCGATGAGTATCTTTGCGTGATGACCGGCCTGCGCGCAGATGCGGAGGATATCCGGATGGAGCAGTTGGGTTTTGAGCATAGCGGCTTAAGATCTGTGGCGGTGCGGTGAATCAAGGCCGGCCCAAACGATCGTCGTCATGGGCTTCACATGCTGGCGAGGATAACGCGGGGGAAGGAGGATTCAATCTGGCAGTTGCCGAGAGCCTGCCATGATGAGGTCGGGGTCGGCATTCAGGTTTTGAACAATGCATATGAAGGGCACGGCACGATGCCGCATCACTGCAAGTCGCAGCCGCCCTCCCTCACCCCGCCCTCTCCCGCTGGGAGAGGGGGCGACGCAGTCCGCGCTGGT
>CAZOCL010000485.1:0-4514 GCA_964578245.1 uncultured Klebsiella sp.
CGGACTGCGTCGCCCCCTCTCCCAGCGGGAGAGGGCCGGGGTGAGGGAGAGCGGCTGCGACGTGCAGAGCTCTGCCACAACACCGGAGGCTTCGTCGGCCTTTCCGTTCGCTGTTCAAAACCTGATTCGCGCCGCTCAGGTGCCCGGACTTCGGCGGATGCTTGCCGCCGGGGAGAGGTTTTCCTACGCTGAGGCCGCCATGTTCCCCCGAGTCCTGTTGCTGCTGCTCGCCGGCTGGCTGCCATTGGCGGGAGCGGGGGAGTCGTTCAGCGTGGCCACCTACAACGTCGAGAACTACCTGGGCGGACCGGTGCCGCATCGCACGGCCAAGCCCGAGGCCGCGAAGGCCCGGGTGCGGGACACCTTGCTGGCGCTGCGGCCCGACGTGGTTGCCTTCCAGGAAATGGGCGGCACCAACGCCTTCCTGGAACTCCGTGACGCGCTCAAGTCCGGCGGTCTCGACTACCCGCATTGGGAACACGTCAGCGGACATGACACGAACATCCATGTCGCCGTGCTGAGCCGGTTCCCGATCATCGCGCGGCGACCGCACACGAACGACAGCTTCCTGCTGAACGACCACCGGTTCCGCGTGAGCCGGGGCTTTGCGGAGCTGGACGTGCAGGTGACGCCGCAGTTCCAGTTCACGCTGCTGGCCGCGCACTTGAAGTCCAAGCTCCCCGTGCCCGATGCAGATCAGGCGGCCTTGCGCGAGCAGGAGGCCGTGCTGCTGCGGGAGAAAATTGACGCCCGGCTCAAGGCCAGCCCGAATGCCCCGCTCCTGGTCGTCGGCGACTTCAACGACACGCGCGAAGCGAAGCCCGTGCGCACGGTCATCGGCAAGGGGCGTGCGGCCCTGGTGGACCTGCGTCCCGAGGAGGCCACGCGCTCCGCGCCGGACGCGCCGCTGCAGCGGCTGAGCGCGAACGTCACCTGGACCTACTTCTACAATCGCGAGGATACCTACTCGCGGTTCGACTACGCGCTGGCCACCAAGGAGCTGGCCAGCCGGGTGGTGCGCGAACAGACGTGTGTCTTTGCCCTGCCGTGGTGGCGCGAGGCCTCGGACCACCGGCCGGTGCTGGTCACGTTCTCGCTGCCAGCGGGCCGGTAACCAGCCGAAGCAAGGAGATGAAGGACTGACGAATGGGGACTGACGAATGAAGGCGGGGAGGGAGAGCCACCCTCGCCTCAATTTGTCAGTCACAATTCGTTCGCTGCCGCATGTCCAAGAAATCCAAAACAAGAACAGGGTCAGAAATAAGCCACGACACGCCTTGAGACCAAGCGGTGGCATTCGTCGGCCGTCTGTTTGGTGCTCAAGCCTGATTTGCGCCCGTGCTTCAGCCCGGTCGCAGCCGGCGCTTGCGCGTTCCCGGCGGGTCTTTTACGGTCAAGGTATGAACCAAGTCCGTTTGCTGCTGGCAGCCCTCTGGCTGCTGGGTGCCCTGGGTCTGCGTGCACAGGAAATCCAAAAACCCACGCCGGTCCAACTGTTCGGTCAGGCGCTGTTCAAACTGGCGGCGCTCGTTGAGCCGGCGCCGGGCGCCCCGGCGCAAACCCTGGCCAGCACCTTGAAGATCTCCCGGGCCGATGGCCTGCCCAAGGACCTGCTTGGGCGCGAAGTGGACTTTGCCTGGCAGGCTCCGGACCATTTGCGGCTCGCCGCGGACATCGGTGGCGAGCGCTTCGCCGCCGGTCGGAACGGTGAGTCGCTCTGGGTTTACACGCCCGGGAAGCAATTTGGCGTGGTCGCCCAGCCGGGTCTGGCCCGCTTTGCCAGTGCGCCGGACAAGCTGGACGACACGCGGCTCGGCAAATGGAAGCTCCCGCTGCCGCGCGAACAGCTCGCACTGCTGCCCCTGCTCTGCAAGGTGGAGCAAGGCGCGGACGAGGAACTCGATGGCATCGCCTGCCGCGTCCTGCGCGCCACCCCGCAACCGCAGGCCATCGAGGCGCTCAAGCTTCCCGCCGGCACGCTCCATCTGTGGATGCGCACGACCGATGGGCTGCCCGCACGGCTCGGCTGGTCGGATGGCAACAAGACCTTCGTGACCGTGGACCTCAAAAACTTGAAGCAGGAAGCCGCCTGGCCGGACGAGAAGTGGAAGCTGCCGGCGACCGCGGGCGACAAGGTCGAGCACGTCGCCCTTGCCCATCTCGTGCGCTTCCTGCAGATCGCGCCGTCCATGCTGAACAACCAGGTGCCCTCACTCGGCCCGGTCACTGGCGAGCGCCGCGTGGTTGCCTCGCACGGGGCGGGGCGGCTGGAAGTGCATGATGGCACGAAAGTGCTCTTCCTCAAAGGCACGCCGGAGGAAATGGGCGAACAACATGGCACGCTGCTCAAGGCCGAGGTGAAGAACCTGATGGACCGCGTGCTCTACGGCGTGGGCGTCAGCAGCTCGTTCGCGAAGTCGCGCTGGTTCTTCAATGAAATCGAGGAGGCCACGGGCCGCTTCGGCAAGTTCGTTGACCCGCGCTACACGCGCGAGATGGACGCGATGGCCTCGGCGGCGGGGGTTTTGCGCGAGGAGGCCCGGCTGGCGAACTACTTCCCGGAGCTGTTCCATTGCAGCGGCTTCGCGGTCTTCGGCGACGCCACGACGGGCGGGCGCATCTTCCACGGGCGCGTCTTGGACTACATGAAGGGCATCGGGCTGGAGCAGAACGCCACCGTCATCGTCCACCAGCCGGAGCAGGGCCACGCGTGGGTGAACATCAGCTACGCGGGCTTCATCGGCTCCGTCACCGCGATGAACGCGAAGCACATCAGCATCGGCGAGATGGGCGGACGCGGCGAAGGCCAGTGGGACGGCAAGCCCATGGCGCAGCTCATCCGTGAGGTCATGGAAAAGGCCGGCACGCTCGACGAGGCCGTGGAGATCATGCGCCGGGGACCGCGCACCTGCGAATACTACTACGTGATCGCGGACGGCAAAGCGAAGCGTGCCGTGGGCATCGCGGCGACTCCGACCAAGTTCGAGGTGGTCCTGCCCAACCAGGCCCACCCGCAGCTCCCGCACCCGGTCAAGGACGCCGTGCTGATGAGCGCGGGCGAGCGCTACGAGGAACTGGCCCGCCGGGTGAAAGGCGGCTTCGGCAAGCTCGACGCCGACAGCGCGCGCGACCTGATGACGCGCCCCGTCTGCATGAACTCGAACATCCACTCCGTCCTCTTCGCGCCGGACACGCTCGATTTCTGGGTGGCGAACGCGGACACCAAGAACGTCGCCAGCCACACGCGCTACACGCACTACAATTTGAAGGAACTGCTGGCTGCCCCGGCGACGGGCAAGCGGGCGGGTGGGGAAGGCCAGTAATGCTCATGGAAACCCACCGTGGGCCACGGGCAACGGCCTGCTGCCCCTGAACCCCCGTGCCGGCGGCTTGCAGCCGCCGTCCGTGGGCCACAGCACGACGAACCGGCCGCAAGCTCTCCACCCGCAATGGGGCGGCGGCAAGCCGCCGGCACCGGGTTCAGGGGCTCGAAACCCGAAGCTTTCCGGCTGCGAATTCCCCTCCCTGCCCGCTCGATAAGCATTGCTCGGAAGCCAGCGTGCGCCCGCGGTTGTGCCTAGGCCGGAATAGGGCTTGACCCTCCGTTGGCTTCGCTCTACTGACATGCGCGTCAGCCGTAGAAAACAATTCGCGGGGCCGTGTCGAAAACGACCGGGCGCCGTTCAAACACAGTCCAAAAGACTCATTATGCTGAAAGGTAAATCGCGGTTCCTGGGGATTCTTCTCGTCACCTTCCTCGCCTCCTTGCCGGCCTTCGCGGGCGAGGCGGACATCAACCTGCCGGACCTGGGCAAGGTCTCGTTCAAGCTGTTCGGCAGCACCGTCACGGGCTACGCGCTGATGTATTTCGGCATCGTCGTGTGCGCGCTGGGGACACTCTACGGCTGGGTGCAATACCAGCAGACCAAGGCGCTCCAGGTCCACCAGTCCATGCACGAGGTGTCGGACATCATCTGGCACACCTGCAAGACCTACCTGTTCCAGCAGGGCAAGTTCCTCGCCATCCTCTGGGTGCTCATCGCCGCGTGCATCTTCTACTACTTCAAGGTGCTGCAACATAAGGGCATCGTGGACGTGGTGGTCATTCTGCTCGCCTCCATCCTCGGCATCCTCGGCAGCTACGGCGTGGCGTGGTTCGGCATCCGCATCAACACGGTGGCGAACTCCCGCACCGCCTTCTCCGCCCTCAAGGGCAACTCGCTCAACACGCTGATAATTCCGCTCCAGTCCGGCATGAGTGTCGGCCTGCTGCTGGTGTGCGTGGAGCTGTTCTTCATGATCTGCATCCTGTGCTTCCTGCCCAAGGAACTCGTCGGCCCCTGCTTCATCGGCTTCGCCATCGGCGAGTCGCTGGGCGCGAGCGCGCTGCGCATCTGCGGCGGCATCTTCACCAAGATCGCCGACATCGGCGCGGACCTGATGAAGATCGTCTTCAAGCTCCCCGAGGATGATCCGAAGAACCCCGGCGTGATCGCGGACTGCACGGGCGACAA
>CAZOCL010000486.1:0-4505 GCA_964578245.1 uncultured Klebsiella sp.
GGCACTTCAACACCGCTCCCTTTGGGCAGCGCACCTGGGGCACCATCATCCAGCCGTATCTCGCCAGCCGGAAAGTCATGTGGTGTCCGAGCGGCCCCGACCGGCCGGGCGGCAACCGCGATTGGGATGCGTCCGGCTCCTTCATGAACATCGGCATCAACTGGGAGATTGCCCACGACAACTTCAACGCGATCGCGCAGGGTTGGAATTACGGTGTCCAGCCCCGCACGTTCCGCGAACAGACCATCGTGAAACCGACCGGCACCGTTTACACCACCGACCTCGGCAATGTAGCCATCCCAGGTGTCAACCCCACGGCCACCGTCCAGACGCCCTTCGGCAGCAATCCAGTCAGCGGCAAGGCCAGCGCCTGGCTGCTGGTCTATCCCACGCAGTCCGCCGTCACTCACACCTATACGTCACTCGTGCTGAATGCCGGTGACCCCGACTACGCCGGACCCATCTATCGCCACAGCAAGCGCGTCAACGTCGGCTTTGTGGACGGACACGTGGATACCATGGGGCAGACCTGGTATTACGACGGCTCGCCCTGGCTCAACGGCCTGGTCGGCGGCCCTTGACCTGCTTGCGCTTGCCACTGCCATAGTCTTTGGCGGTTTCCTTGCCCCGTCCGCACCTTCATTCCCATGCGCAAACCCTATTTCGTCGCTGCTACCGCCCTGCTTGCCATCGCCATCGCCGGCGTGGTCATCTATCGCACCCAGTTCCGCGGCCGTTCAGACGAAACTTCCAAGCTGCCGGAGGGCCTCGGCACCGCGGTGGCTGACGCCGCAACCACCTTGGCGGGTGGCCAGGGCAAGCTGGTCCTCATCCTCCCGAAGCGCGGCACCTACCAAGACCCGGTCATGGAGACCCAGCGCGCAGCCTTCGTGAAGGCGCTTGCCAAGACCAAAGGCCTGAGCCTCGTCGCCATCGAAAGCCTGGAAACCGAACGCCCGGGGACGATGGGTGCAGGCGGGCTTGACCCGGCTGAGTTCCAGCAACTCCTGCAACGCCATGCCGCCGTCAAGGTCATCGTCTCCCTCGCTGGCCTGCCGGAATTCCCTAAGGACATGCTGCCCAGCTTGAAGGGCAGACAGCTCATCGTCGTTGGCACTCCGACTCCCCAGCTCAAAGCCTTGCTCCTCGATGGCACCGTGCAAATCCTCATTGCTCCCCGCACCATCCCGCCCGCCGGAAGCAAGCCGCCGCGCACCCCGGCCGAATGGTTCAGTTTCGCCTACCAGACCTTCACCCCCGTCAGCGCCGCCAGCCTGCCCTGAATCCGTTCCGACGGAGCGCGGCATTCACACCGCAGAAACGTCCGTCGGACTATCAAGAATTCTTCCGAGTATTCTGCGTATTCTCCGGTTCCATTCCGGCTTCCCGCCTCACCCCGCCGTCAGCGCCGCCCGCGCGTCATCCGCCGTGCCCGTCTTCTCCAGGAAATAGTCGTAGCTGCCCGAGTAAGGCGTCACCTGCCCGGCGTTGACATGCAGAACCTTGGTGGCCAGATGCTTGATGAAGTGCACATCGTGCGAGATGAACACCAGCGTGCCCTCGTAACGCTCCAGCGCGAGCGTCAGTGACTCCACCGTGTGGATGTCCAAGTGCGTGGTCGGCTCGTCCATGAGCAGCAGGTTCGGCGGGTCCACGAGGAACTTCACCAGATTGAGCCGGCTCTTCTCGCCGCCGCTCAGCACCGCCGTCTTCTTAAAGATGTCGTCCTTGCGGAACATGAAGGAGCCCAGCACGCCGCGCGCCTCGTCCTCGCGCATGAGCGGCGCGCTGGCCAGCACCTCGTCCAGCACCGTCTTGTCCGGATCCAGCGTGTCCGCGCGATGCTGGCTAAAGTAGCCGATCTTCGCGTTGTGCCCCAGATCGCGCTCCCCCTGCTGGAACGCCACGACGCCGGCCAGAATCTTCAACAACGTGGACTTGCCCGCCCCGTTCGGCCCCACCAGCACCGTGCGCTCGCCGCGCTCGATGGTCAGGTCCAGGCCGCGATAAACCTGCGTCGTTCCATACGCCATGTGAATCTTCTCGAGCGAAACCGCCCGCTGGCCACCCCTTGGCGGTGGCGGAATCTGAAAGCGAAACGGTTTCCGCGGAGCCATTGGCTTCTCGATCAGCTCCATGCGCTCGATCTGCTTGAGCTTGCTCATGGCCTGCGACGCCTTGGAAGGCACGGCACGGAAGCGGTCGGCGAACTCCTGCAAAGCCGCGATTTCCTTCTGCTGGTTCTTCCAGGCAGCAAGCTGCTGCTCGTAGCGCTCCTCGCGCTGACGCAGGTAGTCCGTGTAGTTGCCGCTGTAATCAATGAGCTTCTTGTCCGAGATCTCATGCACCTGCGTCACCACCTCGTCCATGAACTGCCGGTCGTGCGAGATCAGGAGCAGCGCACCGGAGTAGTTCTTCAGATAGTTCTGCAGCCAGAGCAGCGAGAGCAGGTCCAGGTGATTGGTCGGTTCGTCGAGCAGCAGCAGGTCCGGCTCCATGACCAGCAGCCGCGCCAGCCGCGCGCGCATGATCCAGCCGCCGCTCATCTCTCGCGCCTTGCGGTCGAAGTCCGTCTCGCGATAGCCCAGCCCGCGCAGCATTTTCTTGGCCTTGGCCTCCACCTGGGGATCGTTCAGCGCGTCGTGCTTCGCGTGCGTTTCGAGATACTCCGGGCTGGAGACATCCCCGGCCTTTTCCAGCTCATGCAGGCGGGCCTCCAAGCGCGGGAGTTCATCCACCCGGCCCGTCGCCACGTCCAGAATGGTCTCCTCTCCGTGCGCCTCCGCCTCCTGCGGCAGGTGGCCGACCATGGTCCACTCGTCGCGCGTGATCACGCCGGTGTCCGCCTCCTTCTGCTTGAGGATGATGGAGAAGAGCGTGGTCTTCCCTGCCCCGTTGGGCCCGACCAGCGCGACGCGGTCGCCGTAATTCACCCCGAAAGACGCGTTCTCAAAGAGCACGCGCCCGCCCAGGGTCATCTTCAAATCTCGAATCGTGAGCATGAAATATCAGTGGCCGCCGACGGTTGTCCGAAGCTGCGCGGGGTGGAAACGTGACTGCACTCCGCAGCAGCCGGGCGTGGGATGTGCCGGCGGCGACGAGCGGCAAAGGCTAAGCCCCGAGCGCCCGGCGTCAATCGGCGATTTGAATGGCTTCGTTTAGTAAAATCCTCTCGTCCGATTGGTGGTTTGAAATCTTCAATCTGAGATTCCCCTTCCAGCCTTGGGAGACCTTCCCCGATGGCTTCGTTTCGCAAAACCATCCGCCCACCTCCGCACCCGCCGCCCGCCAACGACAACCGTGTCGCGTTCCGGCTCCCTCTCCCTTCATCGGATGAGAGGAGAGGGTTAGGGGTGAGGGGTGTTCCGTGTTCCCCGATGGCTTCGTTTCGTAAAAAGCAGCCCGTCATTCCAAGCCTCCCCGGAGCGCCGAGCACCCGCTCGGCGTGTTCGAAGCCGCGCCCGTCCTTCGCATCCAAAATGGCTTCGTTTGGCAAAGCCCTCCACTCCTCATCGCATCTTTTCGCGACCGCATCACACCGGTAATATGTTTGAGCACAATCATTTGCGCTGTCCGGCAGCCCTCGTCGGCCAGCTCGCCAAATGGCTTCGTTTCGCAAAAAGCAGCCCGCCATTCCGACCCTCCCCGGAGCGCCGAGCACCTCGGTGTGTTCCAAGCCGCGCCCGTCCTTCGCATTCAAAATGGCTTTGTTTGGCAATAACCCTTTCCCCCTGTAATCGACGATTGGTGGTCTGAAATCCGCAATCTGAGATTCCCCTTCCGGCCTGGGGAGACCCGATGGCTTCGTTTCGCAAAACCAGCCGCCCACCTCCGCACCCGCCGCCCGCCAACGACAACCGTGTCGCGTTCCGGCTCCCTCTCCCTTCATCGGATGAGGGGAGAGGGTTAGGGGTGAGGGGTGTTCCGTGTTCCCCGATGGCTTCGTTTGGCAATTTCACCATCCTCATTCGTGTTCATTTGTGTCCATTCGTGGTTTCCCCTCCCTCCCAGCTCTGCGCCTGTCCCGCCTGTGCGGTGCCAATCCCGGCCTCCCGAATTTGGACGTTGCTTCGTTTGACGCGATTTCCCCGCGCCCTGTTTTCACATCTTTCTGACCTCCTTTTTCTGACCTCCTTCGGCTTGAAGAACGTTGGCCATGGTTTCGTTTGGCGATTCCCATCCCCCTCATCCTTGCCCCCACCCGTCCCCATCGCAATTGCGCCACGCAAATGGACCGCCCTCCCTTCACCCCCGTCCCAGCCGCACCGCCAGCCGCACCGCCGCAAACAGACTGCTCGGCCGCGCCTTCCCCTGCCACGCGATGTCCAATGCCGTCCCGTGATCCACACTCGTCCGGATGATCGGCAGCCCCAGCGTGGTGTTCACCGCGCAATCGAACGCCAAGGCCTTCACCGGGATGTGCCCCTGATCGTGATACATGCAGACAAAGGCATCCGTGCTCTGCCGCTTCCACGGCAGAAACGCCGTGTCCGGCGGCAGCGGCC
>CAZOCL010000487.1:0-4499 GCA_964578245.1 uncultured Klebsiella sp.
AGAAACGATTCGCCCTGCCCGCGAATTTTTTTGTAGGCGGAGAGCGGCGTCTCGAAATCCGCGAGGATGCGACGCGTGACAGGGATCAGGTTGCCCTGCGTCGCGAGCTTCAAAAAGTCATCCAGCTTCGGCGAATACATATCGTGCGGGACACCCTACCTGAAGAGGGACGCGCGGCGGAAGCATCAAGAGGCGTGGCCTGAACGAGGGGAGCGCGGCCCTCCGGGCCGCTTTGGGCGTGCCTGCATCAGTCTGCGGTTCCTATGTTTTGGCGGACAAGCACACAACGCCCCTGCACGCTCGATCCACCGAGCGCGGCCGACCGCAGAAACGTGAGCACGCGGCAGGCGGTTCGAGCGTCCTTTTTCAGGCGTGGCCTTCTGCGGCGTGAACGCCGCGCGCCTGCTCCCCCGCCCGCGTTCCTTGACACTCCCTCCCTGCGCGCCTACAAGAAAACCGTCCATGAAAGCCCTTTGCGCCCTCCTTGCGACGCTGCTCGCCTGTGCCACCGCCCACGGCACGCCCGCGAACAAGCGCTCGCTCGCGCAGCACTTCGACAAGCTCCTGCCCGCCCCGGTCAACGCCTGCACCACCTGTCATCTCCCCAGCGACAAGCGGTCGCCCGAGACGCTCGCGGAATTTCCGCACAACGCCTTCGGTGCCCGCCTCCGCGCGCTCGGCGAGCAGTTCCGCGCCGAAGGGAAGAAGGCGGACCTCGCGTCACGGCTCACCGCCCTCGCTGCCGAGGACAGTGACGGCGACGGCGTGGACAACCTCACCGAACTGCTCCTGGGCCACAATCCCGGCGACGCAAAAGACCTCCCCTCCAAGCGCGAACTGGCTGACGCCAAGAAACGCCGCGCGGACTATGACAAGTTCCTCGCCGCGTATCGTTGGAAGCCTTTCGACGTTGTGCAGCGGCCGCCCGTGCCACACATCGGCAAGACACTGTCCGCCAATCCCATTGATGCCTTCCTCGCCGTCGAGCAGCAGGCGCGCGGCTTGAAACCGCGTCCGCCCGCTGAGCCAGAGGTGCTGCTCCGCCGCGTTTACCTCGACCTCATCGGCCTTTCGCCCACGCCGGCGGAACTCAGCGCGTTTCTCACTGACCGTTCACCCAAAGCCTACGAGGCCGTCGTGGACAAGCTGCTCAACGACCCGCGTCACGGCGAGCGCTGGGCGCGGCATTGGATGGACGTGTGGCGTTACAGCGACTGGGCCGGCTGGAGCGGCGGCAATCAGATCCGCGACAGCCAGCCGCACATCTGGCGCTGGCGCGATTGGATCGTCGAATCGCTCAACGCGGACAAGCCCTACGACCGCATGGTGGTCGAGATGCTCGCCGCCGATGAACTCGCGCCTGAGGACACCGACGCGCTCCGCGCCACCGGTTTCCTCGTGCGCAACTACAAGATGCTCTCCCGCGAGACCTGGCTGGAGGACACGGTAAACCACACCACGCGCGCCTTCCTTGGCATCACGGTGGGTTGCGCGAAGTGCCACAACCACATGACCGACCCGATCTCGCAGCGGGAGTATTATCAGGTGCGCGCCATCTTCGAGCCGCACCTGGTGCGCACAGACCGCGTGCCCGGCGAGGCGGACACGAAGAAGGACGGCCTCGTGCGCGCCTACGACGCCGCGACCAACACGCCGACCTACCTCTTCCACCGCGGCGACGAGCGCACGCCGGACAAAGATCATCCGATGGAGCCCGGCGTGCTGACGGCGCTCGGCGGCAAGTTCGCGGTGCAACCTGTCGCATTGCCCAAGCCCGCGTGGCAGCCCGACCAGCGTGAGTTCGTGCTCAAGGAGTCTTTGGCCGCGACGGAGAAGGCCGTGACTGATGCTCTGGTGGCGCTAGAGAAAATCGCTGCGACGAACACCCCCGCCGCGAAGACCGAGGCCACGCTGGCCGTGGACATCGCGAAGCTGAAGCGCGACGTGCTGGCCGGTCAGTTGCGCGCCGAGAAGCTGGAGGAGTCAGCGAAGAAGGACTCGGCCGATTGGAAGCAGCTCGCGACAGAACTGGTCGCACAGCAGCGGCAGCTCACTGTGCTCGAAGCGAAAATCGCGTTGAGCAAAGCGCAGCAAGTTGCCACCGAGGCGCAGGCCAAGGCGGACGCCGCCGGGAAAGCAGCCGACAAGGCCGGCAAGGACTTGGAAGCCGCGAAGAAGAAGTTCACCGACGCGGAGAAGGCGCTGGCCGCAGCGGAGAAGGATTTGTCCGCCGCACCCTCCACCGCGTTCAAGCCGCGCGCAGTGACCAGCTACTCGTCGGTGAGCACGGGGCGGCGGTTGGCCTTCGCCCGCTGGGTGACCTCGCCGGAGAATCCGCTCACCGCGCGCGTCGCGGCGAATCATCTCTGGCGGCAGCACTTTGGCATCGCGTTGGTGCCCAGCACGGATGACTTCGGGGTCAGCGGTCGCGCGCCTACGCATCCGCAATTGCTCGACTGGCTGGCGTCCGAACTGATGGCGCGCGGCTGGAAGATGAAGGACCTGCACCGGCTCATCGTGACCAGCAGCACCTACCGCATGTCCGCCACGCCCGACGCCGCGAACGCGAAGCTCGACCCCGACAACCGCTGGCTTTGGCGCATGAACTCGCGCCGGCTCGAAGCCGAGGCCGTCCGCGACAACCTGCTCTGGACCGCCGGCCAGCTCGACCTCGCGATGGGCGGGCCGGAGATTGACCAGAACTCGGGTCTGACCTCGCGGCGGCGCAGCATCTATCTGCGCACGGCGGCGGAGAAGGAGGTCGAGTTCCTGAAAATCTTCGACAACGCCAGCGTGACCGAGTGCTACGAGCGCAAGCAGACCGTCGTGCCGCAGCAGGCCCTCGCGCTCGCGAATAGCGAACTCACGCTCGACCTCGCCAAACGCCTCGCCACCGAGCTCGCAAAGAGCGCGCCAGCCACCGACGCCTTCGTGACCCAGGCCTACCAGCGCATCCTCTCCCGTCCACCACGGCAGACGGAGCTGCTCCAGTGCCGCGAGTTCCTCGCCCAAGGTGAGGCTGCCCGGGCGCGGGAGAATCTGGTGCTCGTGCTGTTCAACCACAGTGACTTCGTGACCGTGCGATGAAGAAGACAGCCAAGTTAGATGAAGTTTGGAGGCTTCACCATGGCGTGTAGAGGAGTCTATTTTGCACTGACCGACGAAGAGGCAAAACAGTTGCTGGCACTTCGAGGCGATGAAGCGGTTTTGGAATTCATCCAGGAAGGCGTTGAGTCCCGCTGGGATGAAGAATGGCTTCGAGAGGTGGACAAAGCTTGGGATGCCATCCATCGGTGTTTGAGCGGCGGCGACCTGAGCCGCCGAGGGCGTTCAGCTTTGGAGAAGTTTGTTTTGGGCGGCAAGCAGCTTCATGCTGGATCGGAATACATCATTTCGTTTTTGACGGCATCTGAAGTTAGAGCGGTGCTTGAGGCAGTTGCGCCGCTTGAGAAGCAGTGGTTTCGGGATCGCTATTTTAGCTTAAAGAAAACCAGCCTCATGACGTTTCGCATCGACTCATATGACGGTCCTCTAGATGAGGAGGACTTTGAATACTCGTGGAGTTATTTTGACGAAGCCCGCACGTTTTTTAGGAAAGTCGCGGATACCGGACGCTCGCTTATCTTCTCGGTGGATCAATGACTCACTCAATGAAGCAAAAACCTTCCTTAGCTTGTCCCGGCGTCTCCCGCCGCTCCTTCCTCGCCGACACCGGCATGGGCTTCACCGGCCTCGCCCTCGGCGCGCTGCTCTACAAGGACGGCGTGGCCCACGCGGCCGACCCGCACGCGCCCGCGTGGCAGGCACCGGATGGGAAGCCGCACTTCGCGCCCAAGGCCAAGTCCGTCATCTGGATCTTCCTCTGCGGCGGCGTGAGCCACATGGAGAGCTTCGACGTGAAGCCGGAGCTGAACAAATACGCCGGCAAGTCCATCCTCGACACGCCTTACAAGTCCGTCGTCGAGAGCGAGAACAAGAACGTCATCGGCGGCAACCCCAGCCACGGCAACCGCAAGATCATCTTCCCGCTCCAGACCGGCTACCAGACCTACGGCCAGACCGGACTCGTGGTCGGCGACTGGTTCAAGCACGTCGGCACCTGCGCGGACGATCTCGCCGTGGTGCGCTCGCTCTGGACCGTCCACAACGACCACGGCGCGCAGCTCACCTTCCAGACCGGCCGGCATCCTCGCGAGGGCGCGCACCCGACCATCGGCTCGTGGGCCACCTACGGCCTCGGCTCGATGAACGAAAACCTCCCCAGCTTCATCGTGCTCGGCACGCCCACCGGCGACTGCTGCGGCGGCACGTGGACCTTCGGCTCCAGCTACCTCGGCCCGCAATACGCCGGCATCCGTTTGAATGTGGATCCGCAGAAACCGCTCCCCTTCATCTCGCCCGCCAATGGTGCCCGCTCGCTCGAAGAGCAGCAGGCGAACCTCTCCTTGCTCGGCAAGCTCAACCAGCTCTCCGGCATTGATTACCCGGACGACAAGGAC
>CAZOCL010000488.1:0-4485 GCA_964578245.1 uncultured Klebsiella sp.
TTCGACCGCTGGGTGCGCGCGCTGTTGCTGGCGGAGGAGGAGGGTTCGGAGCTGTTCTACGTGGCCTTCAACAACCGGCCGGAAGATCTGACCGAGGCCTTCAGCCGGATTTTTCTGGGCACACAAATCCAGTGTGCTCGCTGCCACGACCATCCCTACACCGATTTGTCGCAGAAGGATTTTTACGGCATGGCGGGCTTCTTTGTCCGGCTCGTCGTGCTGGATCAGGGGAACTCCGGCAGCGGCGAGAAGCAGGTGAAGAAATACAAGATCGGCGAGAAGGGCAGCGGCGACGTGCTCTTCGCGGGCAACATGAAGGAGGCGAAGCCCGGCAAAAAGGGCGAACCGGTGAAGCCGGCTTTCCTGCGGGGCGGCCCGCTTACGGAGCCGCCGTTGCCGGCGGGTTTTAAAGACCCGGAGATGAAGACGGGCATGAAGTCCCTGCCCAAGCCCGAATTCTCTCGCAAGGAGAAGCTCGCCGAATGGGCTACGGCCCCGGCGAATCCCTTCTTCGCGCGGGCGGCGGTGAACCGCGTGTGGGGGCAGTTCATGGGGCGCGGCATCGTGCATCCGGTGGATGACTTCGAGGCGAACAACAAGCCCGCGCTGCCGGCCTTGCTCGACACGCTCACGCAGCAGTTCATCGAGCATCAGTTCGACCTGAAATGGCTCATCGGCGAACTCGTCAGCAGCCAGACTTATCAGCTCGCCAGCGGCGGCGCGGCGAAGGACGCCTTGCCGCAGCATCATGAGCGGGGTCGCATTCGGCCGCTCTCGGCGGAAGAGATCATGGCGGCGCTGACCGTCGCCGGTGGTGATCCCGCGCCGAAGCCTGAAGGTGTCACGGGGGATTATTTCAACCGCTTCTTCGGTGAGCCGACCAATGGGCAGGGCGATTTCCAAGGCCGGCTCAGCGAGCACTTGTTCCTCAACAACAGCAGCAATGTCCGTGCGTTCATCAGCCGCAAGAAGGGCAGCCTGGCCGATTCGATCATCCTCTCCACCGAGCCGTGGGAACGGCGCGTGGACCGGATGTTCCTCGCCGTGCTGACGCGCCTGCCGACGGAGGCCGAACGCGCGAAGTTCGTGGCCTATTTGCAGAGCGACCCGAAAACCGACCCGTTGGTGGAAGAGGCGATCTGGGTGCTGGTGAACCTGGGCGAATTCCGCTTCAACCACTGAACCTCGCCAGCTACCCATCCTATGGATCCTACCCAACTCATTCTCTGGGCCGTCTGCCTGGGTGTCGCGTGGATCATCCTAAGCAGCCTTACGGGTGCGGATGAATGGCTCAAGTTGCTCCTCGGGAAGAGCAAACTGCGCGACTTGGAAAGCCGGGTGGAGCGGCTGGAAAAACGACTGGCCGAAACGGAAAAACAGCCGGACGTTCAGGTGTCCAAATAGCCTTACGACTTCCCCATGAAACCGCAACCCAACCCCGGCCAGTGCCGGCCCCAGGATCACCTCTCCCGCCGCGCGCTGCTCAAGGGCGCGCTGGCCACGACCGCCGGGGCCACGGTGGCGAACTGGGGCGGGCTGTTCAACACGCAGGCCGTCGCCGCCGAGGCGGCCAAGCGCGGCAAGCGCTGCATCCTCCTGTGGATGAACGGCGGCGCGAGCCAGATTGACACCTTCGACATGAAGCCCGGTCGCCCGACCGCCGGCCCGTTCCGCGAGATCAAGAGCAAGCTCCCCGGCTATCACGTCTGCGAGTATCTGCCCAAGATGGCGCAGCAGGTGGACAAGCTCGGCATCATCCGCAGCATGCGCACGCAGTCGCCGGATCATCCCGACGGCATCTACCACATGCACACGTGCTACAAGCAGTCTGAGCGCGTGCCGCATCCGGAGCTGGGTGCAATGATCGCCAAGTATCTTGGTCAGGCGGATGCCGACCTGCCCAGCTTCGTGCGCATGGGACCGACGGGCAACGCCGGCTCGGGCTATCTCGGACCGAGCTGCGAACCCTTCAGCATTGATCGCGGCGGCAAGCTGCCATCCTTCACCAGTCCCTACCTGCCGGCGGCCAACGAGGCGCGCCGCAACGACCTGCTGCGCTTCATGGAGGCGGAGCACCAGAAGGCCAACGGTGCTGAGGCGTATGAGAGCCACCGCATCGCCAAGGAGCGCGCGTGGCGGCTGCTGCGTGCGAAGTCGCTGTTCGACACCACGAAGGACTGGCCGGCGCACGAGGCGCTTTACGGTTCGACCGAGTTTGGCCGCAGTTGCTTCCTCGCGCGCAAGCTCGTCGAGGCGGGTGTGCCGTTTGTGGAGGTCGGGCAGGACAACTACGACAGCCACGCCGACAACTTCGTCTGCCACAAGGCGAACATGCAGGTGCTTGATCCCGCGTGGTCCGGGCTGCTGATTGACCTCGAACGCACGGGTCAGTTGCAGGACACGCTCGTCGTCTGGATGGGCGAGGTGGGCCGCACCCCGAACATCAACAACCGCGCGGGTCGTGATCATTTCATCCGTGGCTGGACCATCGTGCTGGCCGGTGGCGGCATCAAGGGCGGCGTGGTTTACGGCTCCACCGACGCCGACGGTCGCGAGGTCGCGGAGAATCCCGTGAGCGAAGGCGATTTGTTCGCGACCATCTACACCACGCTGGGCATCAACCCGCGCTTGAAGCACTACGCCGGCACGCGGCCGATCTGGGCGACGCCGGAGGGGGCCAAGCCCATCAAGGAGCTGCTGGCATGAGCGCCGACAGCGCAACGACAGCGGCAGGCAAACCGGCGGACGCGGGTGGCGCGAACTTCGACAAGGCCACGCTCCTCTGGTCGCTGCCGTGGGACGCGGACTGGATTTCAGCCGTGAGCTTCGTTGGCCCCAAGCACGTCGCGGCGGGCAACAATCTGGGAGAAATCCTGCTCTGGGAACTGCCCGAGAAGTCGGAGCCCGCGCCCGAACCGGCGCCGGAGAAGAGCAAAGGCAGCGGCGGCGAGAAGGGCGAGCGCCCGCTGTGCAGCGCGGTGCCGCCGACGCGCCAGTTCCTCGGCCACTCGAACGTCATCAACCGCCTGCTCTGCGCCGAAAACCGCTGGCTCATCTCCGCCAGCAACGACCACACGCTGCGCTACTGGGATTTGCAGGCGTCCCCGGGTGCCACGACCAAGCTGGTCCTGAACGCCCGCACCCGGGATGAGATCGAACGCAACAAAAGCTCGGGGCGGAAACCACCACCGCCCATCGAGGTCGAAGTCCGCACCCAGCCGGCGGCGAAGACGATCCAGGGCACCGAGTGGATCGTGGGCCTCTCGATGAGCCACGACCAGTCCACGCTGATCGCCGGTGACGATGCTGGACAGGTGGTGGTTTACAACCGCTCGGCTGGCACCGAACTGAAGCGCTGGCAGGTGAAGGGCTGGGCCTATGCCGTGGCCTTGTCCCCGAGCCTCAAGCAGGCCTGTGTTTCGGAGCGCTATCCGATCGTGTTCGACTCCGGCCGGCACCTCGGCGTGAAGCTGTGGGACGCCACCAACGGCACCATGCAGCAGGACCTGAGCAAGGACTTCAAGGACATGCAGATCGCCGCTGCCGCCTATTCCGCCGATGGCAAACTGCTGGCCATCGGCCGGGGCGGCGAAGCCGACGGTCTGAGCGGGAAGGTCTTCCTGCTCGACGCCGCAACCGGCAAGAAGGTGCGCGAACTGGCCCCTGGCCATCTCTCCGGCCTCACGGATCTCTGCTTCCATCCCGACGGCCGGCACCTCGCCTCGACCGGCCGCGACACGGTCGTGCGCCTTTGGAACCTGGCCGACGGGAAACTCGTGAAGGAACTCGGCAAACCGCGCGGCGGCCAGTTCAAGGACTGGTTCCACGCCATCTCCTTCTCGCCCGATGGGAAACGCCTGGCCGCAGCGGACATGGCCGGGTTTGTCCAGGTGTGGCAGCTCAGTGCGTGAGCACTTGCGCAGGGCGTCTTCGGCATCGCCTTGAATCCAGCGCTGGCATATTGTTCCAACCTGTTTATGAGGCCTGCCTCGAACGGCTCCGACCGTCTCTTCATCACCGCCATGACCACGGCGGCATTTGCGCTTAGCACGATGGTAGCGTCGTCCGCCGCCCCTTCGCACGACACGCTGACCGCGACGTTCTTCAAGGAGCACTGCCTCCGCTGCCACGGTCCCGAGAAGGTTAAAGGCGACCTGCGCCTCGACCAATTGGACACGGACTTCACCAAGCCCAGCACCTTCGAGCGCTGGCGCGAGGTGGTGGCCCGCGTGCAGTCCGGCGAGATGCCGCCCAAGAAGGAGCCCAAGCCGGAGGCGGCGCAGGTCCAGACCTTCGTGCGGCAGTTGACCGCGCGGCTGGACGAAGCCTCCGCCAAGCAACGCGCCGACGGACGTGTGGTGTTGCGCCGGCTCAACCGCGTCCAATACGAGAACACCGTGCGTGACCTCTTCGCAGTGAACTTGATGGTCAAGGAGATGCTGCCGGAGGACACCATCGCGCAAGGCTTCGACAATGTGGGCGCGG
>CAZOCL010000489.1:0-4479 GCA_964578245.1 uncultured Klebsiella sp.
ACAACTGGATGGTGACGGTGGACAGCTTCGGCACGCTCTGGCAGTCGGACAACGATGACGATGGCAACCGCGGCGTGCGCATCAACTTCGTCATGGAGTATGGCAACTACGGCTACAAGGACGAGTTGAGCGGCGCGGGCTGGAGCGAGGCCTGGAAGAAGGCCAATGCGAAGGTGAAGCTGCCGGACGAGCAGAAGTATCGCTCCCACTGGCATCTCGATGATCCCGGCGTCGTGCCCAACCTGCTGAACACCGGTGCTGGCTCGCCCACGGGCATCACGGTCTATGAAGGCAGCCTGCTGCCCGCCGAGTTCCGTGGCCAGGTGATCCACTGCGACGCCGGCCCCAATGTCACCCGGGCGTATCCCGTCGAGCGCGACGGCGCCGGCTACAAGGCGCGCATCGTGAACGTCCTCGAAGGTGCGCGCGACAAGTGGTTCCGCCCGTCCGATGTGAAGGTCGCGCCCGATGGCTCGCTCATCATTGCGGACTGGTATGACCCCGGCGTCGGTGGTCACAACATGCAGGACCTGGACCGTGGCCGTTTGTTCCGCGTCACGCCCAAGGGCCACACCGGCTACAAGATGCCGAAGTTTGACTTCGCCACGGCGGACGGCTGCATCGAGGCCTTGAAGAATCCGAACTTCGCCACGCGCTACGTCGCATGGCAGGCCTTGAACAAGATGCAGGCCAAGGCCCAGCCCGCGCTCATGAAGCTGGCGGCCGATGCCGATCCGCGCATGCGCGCCCGGGCGCTCTGGCTGCTTGCCGCCATCAAGGACAACGCGCCGGCCACCGTCACCCAGGCGCTGGCGGACAAGAGCGACGACATTCGCGCCGCGGGCCTGCGCATCGCGCGCATGTATCAGCTCGACGTGATCGCTGCGGTGGAAAAGCTCGTTAAGGATTCCTCCCCGCTGGTCCGCCGCGAGTGCGCCATCGCCCTCCATCACAACACTGCGGCCAAGGCTCCCGGACTGTGGGCGCAGCTCGCCCAGCAGCACGATGGCAAGGACCGCTGGTATCTCGAAGCGCTCGGCATCGCCGCCGACCGGCAGGAAGACCGGTTCCTCGCGGCCTGGCTGATGGCGGTCGGCGACAAGTGGAACTCACCCGCGGGCCACGACATTGTCTGGCGCACCCGCACCCCGAAGGCCGCCGAGCTGATCGGCAAGCTCGCGACCGACAAGGCCGCGACGCAGGCTGACCGTGACCGTTACCTCCGCGCGCTGGACTTCATGCCCAAGTGCAAGGAGAAGGACGACGCGCTGGCGGCCATCGCCTTGGGCGCGCTGTAGTCCCGCAGCTTGCCTGGCACCCCCTCGCTGCTCCCGTTTCGAATGGAGCAGGGCAGGGGGTGTTTTGTTTTTGGCGAGCGCGGGGCCGCCGACTTCCGTTTCACGAGCAAAGAAGGAAACGAGGAGCACGTCTGACTTGGCAGCGAGTCCATTGCAATATGGAGTGCGGCGAGTTCTCGCCGCTTTCCGCAGGCGACTTGTCGCCGTCGAGGTCTGGAGATGCACTGTAGTCAGGTAACTCCGGGCTGGCGCAAGCCGTATGCCCCAATGGAATTGCACCCTCTTCGGCCTTCGACGGCGACAAGTCGCCTGCGGAAAGCGGTGGCAAGTCACCGCACTCCAAAGCGCGTTCGGTAAAACGTGCGGTTTCTGAATCGGCCCAGCCAGACGGCCACCAGCTTCCCTTGTCACCGCACGGCGATGAGCGTCAGCCGTTGCCACCACCAGACGGTCTTCCCGTCCTCCTCCGCGAGCCGGAACAAACTGCGCGCCGAGTCCGGTGCTGTGGCGATCAGTTCAAGCACCTGTCGGCGGTTCTCCGGCGAAGTCGCGGCGCAGTCAAAATACCAGTTCAAGTCCGGCTGCTTCATCGGCGCGAGGGTGGCGCGTTGCACGGTGAGCCCGGCGGCTTCACAAAACCTGGTCCAGGTCCCCGGTGTCACGAAGCGATGATGGCTCGGGTCGCGGAGCTTCTCGACGCGGTGCATCCACTCCTCCGCCTCGGGTTGGCCGTCTTCCACGCTGCCATCAATCAGCAGGAAGTGTCCGCCCGGCCGGAGGACGCGGGCCGTCTCGCGCACGAAGGCCGCGGGTGAACTGAAGTGGTGCGGTGCGACGCGGCAGGTGACCAAGTCAAAGCTCGCCTCCGCATAAGGAAACTCCTCCGCCGGATGCTGCCGCGTCTGCACCGTCAGACCGCGCGAAGCTCCGAGCGCGGCCGCCTTCTCCAGCATCGGAGCCGCAATGTCCGCGAGCGTGACGCGGTGTCCAAGGCTGGCCAGGTGAAGGCCCGTGTGCCCGCCACCGGTCGCGACATCCAGCACGTCCGCCACCGGTGGCAATGGAATCTGGGTGAGCGCCTCGGCCACGTCCGCCACGTTTTCGAGGATGTGCCCTTTGCCGTAACGCCCGCTTTGCCGGGCGAACTGCTCCTGGGCTGCGCGTTGAACTTCGTCGAGTTGCATGGGTATGAATGTTGGGCGTGGGCATTCGGATCGCTGAGTTTTGTTCAGCTAGTTTTGGCCTTTAAACTCAAGGGTGCTTCCTTCCAGCCATGCGGCTCTTCCTTCCAAAATGTTGACCAGAATCCCCTGCCTGTCAGGCTGGCCGAGATTGGGATCAGACACTCCTATCCCAACGATCACGACTTTGATGTTGCCTGTGAGGCTTGCAGATGAACCTTCCTGGCCCATGGAGAGGCGCGGACCAACAACCAGGCCTGAAACTGCGACTTCGCCAGTCTTTAGTTCGCTTGCTGTCCAAACAGTGTATTCCGAATGCATCACTTAACTCCGGGATGCCGGGTGGAGGTCGGTGATCTCTCAAGTCAGCGTAGCACAAACTGCCGGTGCTTCTTGAACACCCCGCGCAACGCCTTGGACGTCTCGTCCTGCAACGCCTGTAGTTCCTGATACACCGCCACGTTCTTCGCATCCGGCACGGCCGTCTCGGCTTTGTTCAGGGTGACAAACTTGTCGGTGAGATCCGCGATGCTGACCTTTTCGCCCGCCTGCAAGCGCCAGCACCAGAGCGCCTGGAGCGCCGCCCCGTAGGCCGCGCCCTCACCCACCTTCAGCGTCACCACTTCGGCGTTGAACACATCCGCCATGATCTGCCGCCACAGCTTGGATTTCGCACCACCGCCGGTCGCGCGAATCTGTGTCGCCTTGACGCCCAGTTCGGCCAGACGGCGCAGGCCGTAGTTCATGCCGAGCGTGACGCCCTCAAAGGCCGCGCGGCAGTAGTGGCTCGCGGTGAACGTGCCGGGGTTGATGCCCAGCATCGTGCCGCAGCCGTCCGGGACGTTGGGTGTGCGCTCGCCTTCGAGGTAGGGCAGCAGCAGCAGACCGCGTGAGCCGGCCGGCACCTTCGCCGCCTTCGCCTCGAACTGCTCGTGCGTGTAGCCGAAGTCCTTGCGCATCATCTCGGTGGCCACGGTGACGTTCATCGTGCAGAGCAGGGGGAGCCAGTGGTTCGTGCTGTCGCAGAACGCGGCGATCTCACCGGCGGGGTCCACGACCGGCTTGTCCGCGCAGGCGTAGATGGTGCCGCTGGTGCCAAGGCTTGCCGTGACCGTGCCGGCGCGCGTGTTCCCCGTGCCGATGGCCCCCATCATGTTGTCGCCACCGCCGGCGCTGACGAGCACGCCGGGATTGAGGCCGAGCGACTGCGCGGTGCTGGCCTGAAGTGTGCCAGCCGGCTGATCGCTGGAGATGAGGCGCGGGAGTTTCGCGGCGAGATCGCCGCCCACTGCCTTGAGCACCGCGTCCGACCACTTGCGCTTGCGCACCTCGAGGATCGCGGTGCCGCTCGCGTCGCCATATTCCATCACCGCCTGGCCGGTGAGCCAGTGGTTGAGGTAGTCATGCGGGAGGAGCACGGTGGCGAGCTTGGCGAAATTCTTCGGCTCGTGGTTCTTCAGCCAGAGAATCTTCGGCACGGTGAAACCGGGGAGAATCGCGTTGCCCACGGCCTTGCTCGCGCCTTTGAGGCCGCCGAGCTTCGCCGTGAGTTCCTCGCACTCGGCGATGGTCGAGGTGTCGCACCAAAGCTTGGCCGGGCGGATGACCGCGCCGTCCTTGTCCAGTGGCACGAAGCCATGCTGCTGGCCGCTCACGCCGATAGCGACGACTTCGCCGGCCTTCGCCTTGGCGGCCTTCAGCGCGGCCTGGATGGCTTTCGCGGTGGCATCGCGCCACGTCTCAGGATGCTGCTCCTTTGCGCCGGGCGGGAGGTTGGGGATCAGGTCGTAAGCCGCGGACGCGCTGCCCAGGACCTTGCCAGATTTGGCGTCCACGACCAGGGCCTTGGTGGATTGCGTGCCGGAATCAATGCCGATGAGGAGTGAGCGCATAGGTCGAAAATTGTGGCGCGAAGAATGGCGAAGGGCAGGGGACGTGTCCAACACTTCTCCCGGCGCGGGCACGGACGGGCCGTAGTGCCTCGGAGCGCGGCCCGCCGG
>CAZOCL010000490.1:0-4474 GCA_964578245.1 uncultured Klebsiella sp.
CTGCACGAACTGATAAACCGGGGCGGCACCGCGGAAATCTGGACGGCGACCGACCCCGAGGGAAAGACCTACGCCCTGCGCCGGCTGCTGGGCAATGGCATGGCGGACAAGGCGGAGCGCAAGCTGTTCCTCCACGGCTGCAAGGTGCTGGAGAAAATCCACGGCCACCAGTTCATCATTGGGTTCTACAACCATGGGAAGATTGACGGGGTGGACTACACGCTGCTGGAGCGCGTGGAGGGCTCAAACCTCAAGCACCTCATCACCCGCAGCGATCCCATCCTCGGCGAGTTTGTCGGGAACATCATGATCGACATGGCGCTCGCGCTGGAGCACATGCATGACAAGGGGTTCATCCATCTCGATTTCAAACCGGAGAACGTGCTGGTGACCAGCAGCGGAGACATCCGGCTGGTGGACTTCGACCTCGCGCAGCCGCTGCCGAAGAAACCCACGCGGATGCCCAGCAACGCCGGGACGCCCGCCTACATGTCCCCGGAGCAGATCCGCCACGAGCCGCTGGACCAGCGGGCGGACATCTTTTCCTTCGGGGTGACCGCCTACGAGCTGCTCACCTTCCGCAAGCCCTTCACCGGCGAAACCCCCGAGGCCGTGCTTCGCAAGCAGCTCGACGAAAAGCACACCGTGCCGCCGCCGCGTGATTTCAACGAGGACATCCCCATCGCCGTGGAGCGCATCATTCTCAAGTGCCTGGAGCGCGACCCGGAAAACCGGTATCCGAACACGCATGTGCTCGTGGCGCAGTTGCAGCAGGCGCTGTATGTGAAGTGAGGGCGGGTCTGGTCCCGGAGCGCGGGTTTGCGAACAGTTCGGGTTGCCGGCTCGGTTTCGTGGCTTGATGCCGATGGCACCTTGAACGAGGGTCCCGCCGTCAGCCAAACCCATGAACTGGTGGAAAACCCTCAAGCAACCGCCGTGGCGGACGCTGGGGCCTGGCTTGCTGCTCGTCCTGCTGGTGCCATTCGGATACTGGGCCTGGACACCCGGACTGGACCTGCGCGACGGACGCCATGACCGAGGCCAGAACGGCCTGTGGCTCGCGCATGGCTGGCTAGGCGCGGACGTGTGGTTCACCAAAAACGGCAAGACCAATCAGTTCGACCGCTACCGCTCGCCGGAATCCTTGCGCGCGCTGGCGGCCCGGCTGCAGCAGCATCACATCACGGACGTGTTTCCGCATCTGTGTCCCGTGGAGGTGGACGGGAGCTTGCCAGCGATTGATGCCCAGCAGACGGAGCGATTCCTCGATGCGCTGCCCGGAGTGCGTGTCCTCCCCTGGATTGGTGGGCCGAATGGCGGCAATGTCCGCGCCCGGGATGCGCGCCGGCGCGAGGCGTTCGCCAAATCCATCCGCCAACTGCTGGCCGCGCACCCGCGTTTCGCCGGAGTCCATCTCAACGTCGAGCCGCTGCCCAGCGGGGATGGTGACTTCCTCAAGCTGCTCGAAGACGTTCGCCGCGCGTTGCCCGCCAAGGCCGTGCTCTCGGTGGCCGCCTATCCGCCGCCGACGCGCTGGCAGCCGGTGGAGGACGTGCATTGGGACGAGGCTTACTTCCGGCAAGTGGCCGCGCGCTGTGATCAGCTCGCGGTGATGCTGTATGACACCGCCCTTCGCAAACCCAAGCTCTACGAGCGCCTGATGGTGGACTGGACCGTCGAGGTGCTCGCCTGGAGCGGCGGCAAGGAAGTTTTGCTCGGTGTCCCCGCGTATGAAGACAAGGACGTGGACTATCACCTCCCGGAGGTGGAAAACCTCGCAACCGCTCTCCGCGGCATCCATCGCGGGCTGAGCCGCCAGCCGTTGCCAGAGCATTATCGGGGGGTCGCGATTTACTCCGACTGGGTGATGGATGAGCCCAAGTGGAGTTATTTCCGTGACCATTTCCTCAAACCGGCAAAATAATGCCCGCATGATCAAGACCGCAGTAGTTACCGGGGCCGGCAGCGGAGTGGGCCAGGCCGTCGCATTGAAACTCGCCGCGCAAGGCTGGAAAGTGGCCATCCTGGGCCGCCGCGAGGAAGCGCTCAAAGCCACCGTCAAGCTGGCGAAGAAGCACGCGAAACAGCTCCTCGTCATCCCGTGCGACATCGGCGATGTGGCGCAGGTCGCCGCGATGGCGAAGACCGTGCTGGCCAAGTTCAAGGGCGTGGAAGTGCTGGTGAACGCCGCTGGCACGAACATCCCGCGCCGCTCGCTCGCGGAGCTGTCCTTGGAGGATTACCACGCCGTGATGGGCGCGAATCTGCACGGCTCTTATTATTGCGCGCAGGCCTTTCTGCCCCAGATGCGCGCCCGCAAGTCCGGCACCATCGTGAACATCGTCTCGGAGGCCGGCAAGCAGGCCAGCCCGAAGAGCGGCCCGTCCTATGTGCTTTCCAAGTTTGGCCAGACCGGCCTGAACCAGTGCATCAACGCCGAGGAGCGTGTGAACGGCATCCGCGCCTGCGCCATCTTCCCGGGCGACATTGACACCGAACTGCTCAACAAGCGCCCCGTGGTGCCCGACGCCACGGCCCGCGCGCGGATGATGAAGGCCGAGGACATCGCCGACTGCGCGCTGCTGGCCATCAACCTCCCGGCCCGCGCCGTGGTGGAGGAAATTCTGGTGCGTCCGGGCTGAGTCTGCGGTCAGCGCTTGCTCGCGAATGCTCCGATCAGTGCCACCACAATCAGTAACAAGAGCAGGCCCAGGAAAATCCATACCACAATCGAAGTCTTGTATTTAATATGCGGGGTCTGCTCCACCACGCGGGCGTAGTCCTCTGACATGATCTTGCGCCCCTTGTCGGAGAGGACCAGATACATGATATAGCCATTAATCAGGGTGCCGAGGGGGAATCCCAGCAGGCCAATGCCCGATAGAATCGCTGTCGGGGTGCGGGCCCACGGGCGAAGCTGACGCAGGCCACGACCAACGATGAACTGGCACACTGCCAGCAGGAGGAACAGCAAGCTGACAAGAATTCCCACCCCGCTCTGGCCGCTGCCCGGAGCAAAGGCGACTACCACTCCTCCCAACCCGGCCAGAATCAGAAAAGTGCCCCCAAGATAATACAGGATGCCCACGGATTTGATGGACGCCTCGTGTTTGAGGTGCGCGTTGCGGATCGCCTCGGCACCGCCAACGTCAGGAGCGAGGCCCTCCTGCATCCGCTGCACGGCGGCCGGCTTGCAGGCGGCGCAGTAAGCGGAGCCGCCCAGTGAAACCACGTCCTCGCGGGCGAAGGTGCCGCGGCAACCGCTGCACACCACGCTGCTAGCCGGCGCGGCGGTGATTGGCGGCGGATTGACGGCGCCAAAGGCACTCCAGTCCGCCATGCCTTCATGCCAGACCAGCGTGGCAGCGGTGATGCTGCCCTCCTGGACCAGACGGTCGAACTCCGTTTGGTTGACCGGCCCCTTGCGTTCTGCTGCGACGGCGTAATACCAGTTCATGATGGGTATGGTTTTCCTGCGCTCAGCCTCAACTCCACTGCTCGCGCCATGGTTTGCCAAAGTCTCCCGGCGATGCCAAGCTTGGATTGCGGTGACGGCGAGCGGGGGGACGGGAAGCTGCGCTGAAAACACCCGGCTGGTTCGCTTTCCGCACTTTTACCCTTTCCCCATTCCGCGCCAGCAGGCATAACGCGCCGCCATGCATTCGTTTCGCTATGTCGGGAAAGAGCTGAGTTGTGAAGGCGTCACCATCGCGTCGCTCGTGAAGAAGCACGGGACGCCGCTCTACGTCTATTCGCAGGCCACGCTGGAAGACCACTTCGGCAAGCTCCACGCCGCGCTTGCGCCGGTGGACCACCTCATCTGCTACGCGATGAAGGCCAACTCGAACCAGGCCGTCATGCGCGTGCTCGCCAACGCGGGCGGCGGCTTCGACACCGTGAGCGAGGGCGAGCTGCGCCGCGTCATCGCCGCCGGGGGCGATCCCGCCAAGTGCGTCTTCGCGGGCGTGGGCAAGACCGAGGGCGAGATCGAGTTCGCGCTCAACGCGGGCATCTACTGCTTCAACTGCGAGTCCGAGCCGGAATTGCAGCGCATCAACAAGGTGGCCGCGCGGCTCAAGAAGATCGCGCCCGTGGCCGTGCGCGTGAATCCGAACGTGGACGCGGGCACGCACGCCAAGATCACCACCGGCACCTACGAGAACAAGTTCGGCATCGCCTTCGAGGAAGTCGAGGGCGTCTATGCCCGCGCCGCGAAGCTCAAGAACCTCCGCCTGCGCGGCATCCAGACGCACATCGGCTCGCAGCTCACGAACGTAAAACCCTTCGAGCTGGCGGTGAAGAAGCTCCTGCCCCTCGTCAACAAGCTGAAGGACAAATACAACTTCGAGTTCTTCAGCATCGGCGGCGGCCTGGGCATCATCTACAACCCCGCCCTGGCCAGCAGCGACGCCAAGTGGTGGCAGTCCGCCGCCGCGAAGGACATCCTCACGCCGGCCACCTACGCCGCGCGCGT
>CAZOCL010000491.1:0-4456 GCA_964578245.1 uncultured Klebsiella sp.
GGACGCCGGTCATCCTCGTGCTGCCAGTCAGCGGCGGCGACTACGAGCTGGAGCGGCACTTCGCCAAGTATTACGCCCGGCAGGGACTGGCCGCGCTCATCGTGCGCCGCGAGCCGAAGCGGCCCGGCCCGGTGCCGCTGGAAGATTTCGACCGATCATTGCGGCAGTCCGTCTTTGACCATCGTCGCGTGCTGGACTGGGTGGAGACGCGCCCGGAACTGGATGCCGGGCGCATCGGCCTCTTCGGCGTGAGCATTGGCGGCATCCAGGGCGCCCTGGTCGTCGCGCTGGACGGTCGCGTGCGGGCCGCCGTGCTCGGCCTGGCCGGCAGCGACCTGCCCTACATCCTCGCACATACCACCGAACGCAGCGTCGCCCGCCGCCGGGCTGCCGTGCTGCGCGACCAGCAGTGGTCCCCGGAGCAACTGCAGCAGGAACTCCGGCAGGCCATCAGTTGCGATCCGGCGTATTACGCCCCCTACACAGACCCGCAGAAAGTGATGCTCATCCTCGCGGCGTGCGACACCGTCGTGCCCATCAAGAAGGGCTGGGAACTGCGGACGAAGCTGGACCGGCCGGAGACCATCCTCGTGCCGGCGGGCCATTACTCCTCGCTGGTCTTCATCCCCTACCTTCGCCCCACCACAGCCGCTTTCTTCCGCAAGAAGCTGGACATAGTGCCGGCCGCAAAGCTGATCGAGTAACCCGGTCTAGCTCACGGGAGCGGGTGGATGGCTATTCCTCGACCTCACCCGTCCAGAAATACATGAATCGGTTTCCCGGCTTGGCAAGACGCGGGCCGCATGGCTAGCATCCTGGGCAATCACACAGGAGGAACCCCATGTATTACCGTATCGACAGCACCCGGGTGAGCCACAACGAATACTGGCAGGGAACGAAGAATCCGCTCGTCTTGGTGGGCTGGCTCACCAAGTGGTTGCGCATCCCCCTGCCCAGTTCCACCGACGATCCGCCCGTCGAGTCGCTCGCCTCGTTCGAGGTCGCCGCCGACCAGTTTCCGCCGGAAGTCCAGGAACGCTTCAAGCCGCTGGCGGATGACCTGATCGCCCAAGGATTCAAGGATCCAATCTATCATTCCATCCACGACCGGACCAGCCAGACTCAGATCTATTGGATCACGTTCGCGCATTCCTCGGGACGAGCGTGGGCACGGCTGCACCGGCGGATCTGGCTGGCGGCGGCCAAGCCGAGACTAAATCTGTTTCCGGTCTTCCTCACTGCGTTTCAGGACGGCCGCTTTCTGGTCACCTCTGGCGGCCGGTTCGACCTTTCGCCCGCGCCGGAATGCCGCGGAATATTCCGCCCGAAGATGCCAGTCGCAACCCTCTGGGCCGAGCACCAGCGGGAGATGGAAAAGGAACAGTTGCGCGCGTCAGTGAAACCCGTGACGACGCCGGAGCAACTGCGTCAGGCCATTGAAGCGCACCATGCTGTGACCAGGGACTACCACCTCAAGCGCGGCGTGTTTGCACCAATGTCCCCCGAGCAGGAGCAGCGCAACACCGCCCCGCCTCCACTGATCGGAGGCGAGCACACAGACGTCCTGGCCGAGCTCGAAGCGCTCCAAAACAAGAAGCCGAGCTGGGGCAATGCGCTGGTGGTGCTGGTGGTGTCCGCCGCCCTGTTTCTGGGAGCCGGCTCGGCGCAGTGGTCCTGGAAGCTCGCCCTGGCGATGATTCCAATCCTGCTGTTCCATGAACTGGGTCACTTCCTCACCATGCGGCTGTTCAACTACCGCAACCTGCAGATGTTCTTCATCCCGTTCTTCGGCGCGGCGGTCACGGGCCAGCACTACAACGTGCCCGGGTGGAAGAAAGCCCTCGTCTCACTGATGGGTCCGGTGCCCGGGATCGCCCTGGGCATCGCCATCGGCATTGCCGGCCTCTTCCTGCATGAGCCGCTGATCATGAAGGCAGCGTTGCTGACGCTGATACTTAACGGTTTCAACCTCCTTCCCGTGCTGCCGTTGGACGGCGGCTGGGTGCTGCACGCCACGCTCTTCTGCCGTCATCCGCTGCTGGACGGCGGCTTCCGGGTGCTGGCCGCCCTCGGGTTGTTTGGACTCGGCATCGCCACCAAGTCCAAGATCACCATGTATCTCGCGATCCCGATGCTCATCAGCCTGCCGGTGTCCTACCGGACGGCCAAGCTGGCGGCCGAACTCCGGCGGAAGGCGCTCCCACCCATCCCCGATGACACTCAGACAGTCCCGCCGGAAACGGCCAGCACCATCATCGGCGAGGTGAAGCGCGCGTTTCCGACCCAGAAAAACAACAAGACCCTCGCCCAGCTTTCGTTGAACGTCTTCGAACTCCTGAACGCCCGGCCCCCGCACTGGGCTGCAACCTTGGGACTCCTCTTTCTTCACGGAGCCAGCCTGGCCCTGGCGGTCGTGTTCGGCCTGGTCTTTGTCCTCGGACGGGATGGCAACTTGCGGGAAGGACTCGCGACCGCAGCGATGCTCAACAACGAACGTCTGATGCCCTTCGACAGTGCCGTCACGCACTCCGGGGCCGCGTTCGCGCCCGGCTCGCCACAGGCCACGCTCGTGGCCACCCTGAAGAAGCCCCGCGAGGCGGTGGATGCCTACACCACCCTGTCCGCCCGCGTGCCAGCCAACGCATCGCTCACCCGCTTCGGCCAGACCTTGCTGCTGTCCCTGCCGGTCTCGGATACGGCCGCCCGGAAGCAGTGGTTCAGTGAGTTTGAGCGGCTAAATACCAACGCCTTCGTCTGTAGCACGAACTTCAGTGCCAGCTTGTCCGTCGCCTGCATGGCGCCGGACGAGGCCAGGGGTGAACGCCTCCGGCGCGAGGCGGAAGCATGCTTCGGCGTCGCCCAGTCGCTGCGCCTGATCCCACCCTGGATCACCGAGGATTCTCGAACGCCGACGGAGCGCGCCGCCCACGCCAAGGCTCGTGAGAGTTTCCAAAAGCTTCAACTGAACCTGAGCGCTATCTTCACCAACTCAATCTACGAAGACATCAACCGGCGCATGAACAAGGCCCGCAAACAGGGCGACGAGGCCGCAGTGAAGGACCTCCAGGAACAATCTCGCAAAGCGCAGTCCGAGGCCGAGGCCAGGGTCTTCGCCCAGGCCCGCACGAACTCAATGCATGTGGCGGCCGTCATCGACTATCTTGAGCAGGAGCACGCCCAGAACGCCCGTTTCTACGCGATCAAGAAACCCACCCCCGACCAGATCAAGGCGCACCAGCAGGAACGTGCCACACTCCAGAAGGCGCTTGCCCCGCACCTCGGCACCATCCCCGAGACCGAGAGCGGTCCGGCCACGAAGTCCGCGCGCGAAGCGGCCGCCTTCGGCTACGTCAGCGGCACCAAGCTCGTCGTGATGCTCAACTCCGTCTCCCTTGCCTCGCCTCCTGAAACCGCGCAGGCGATCGTCGCGTGGCTGCAACGTCAGGGCTGCCAGGAGCTCCGCTACAGCCTCCACTACGCCGGGCCTTACCGTGGGAGCCTGGACGAGGAAGACTGACGGGCTGGTAATACGCACGCGGCCGCAAGGCACCGGAGCGCCGGTCTCCGACCCGGCGTGTTCATCCTAATCCCGGGCATTGCGACGCCACGAACGGATCAAAACCACTGACCGGCACTGACCGGCACTAATAAGCAGGCAGAGAGGCTTCACGTTCTCGGTGCGGTTGGAATCGCTTTCCCATCAGTGCCGGTTAGTGCTGGTCAGTGGTCTTCATCCTCCGGGCATTTCCCAACGGTTGAATTCGACCATAGTGCTGGAAAGCGCCTCCCCTCCGTGTCATCCGCGACATCCGCGGTTTCAATTTCAGAATTCGGGTTCATTCCGGCGCGTGTTCACGCCGGGTCGGAGACCGGCGCTCCAAAAACAAAAAGGCCGGGGATCGCTCCCCGGCCTTCATGAATGAATTGACCCTCAGCCTTACGAGCAGCCCAGGCTCTCGCCGCAGTTCAGGCACTTGAAGCACGCGCCGTTGCGCACGGCGATGTGGCCGCACTTCGGGCAGGCGGGCGCGTCGTGCATGAGGTGCCGGAGCGCGTCGTTGAGGCTCTGAACCTTGTGGTCCGAGTTGCCGGCGGCGACCGCAGCGCGCAGGACCTCGCTCTTCACGAGGATGTCGGTGTCGCCGGAGAGCGGCAGCTCGGGCACGGAGCGGTTCACGCTCTGGCGCTCGATCTCGGTCAGGCCGGGCAGCGGGAGGTTGGGCTGGCCGTCCTTCGCGTTCGCCTCGCGGTAGCCGGCGATGAACTGGAAGGCGAGCCAGCGGAACACGTAGTCAATGATGCTGCTGGCGCGGCCGATCTCCGGGTTCTTGGTGAAGCCGCTCGGCTCGAAGCGCTGGTGCGCGAACTTGCGGACGAGCGCCTCCAGCGGCACGCCGTATTGCAGCGACATGCTGGTGAGCGCGGCCACGCTGTCCATGAGGCCGCCGATGGTCGA
>CAZOCL010000492.1:0-4450 GCA_964578245.1 uncultured Klebsiella sp.
AGGGCGGGCTTGATGATGTTGCTGGCGTCCATCGTGCCCTCGGCGCTGCCCGCGCCCACGATGGTGTGCATCTCATCAATGAAGAGGATGATGTTCTTCGTCTTGCGGATCTCGTCCATGACGGCCTTGATGCGCTCCTCGAACTGGCCGCGATACTTGGTGCCCGCAACCATCAGCGCGAGGTCCAGCACGATGACGCGCTTGTCGCGGAGGATTTCGGGGACGTTCCCCTTAACGACTTCCTGTGCGAGCCCTTCGACAATGGCGGTCTTGCCCACGCCGGCCTCGCCGAGGAGGACGGGGTTGTTCTTCGTGCGGCGGCAGAGAATCTGGATGACGCGCTCGATCTCGGTCTTGCGGCCGATGACGGGGTCCATCTCGCCTTTGCGGGCGATCTCATTGAGGTCGCGACCAAAGGCTTTCAGCGCGGGCGTCTTGTTCTCGCCCTTCTTCTCGCCGGCACCTTCTTTCTTCTCACCCTCCGGGCCGCTGCCGCCCGCAGGTTCGTCGCCCTGGTTCTGGAAGTTCGGGTCCAGTTCCTTGAGAATCTCCTGGCGCACCTGCTCGATGTCGATGTCGAGGCCCTTGAGGACCTTGGCGGCGACACCATCGCCCTCGCGCAGCAGGCCGAGGAGAATGTGCTCAGTGCCGACGTAGGTATGGTTGAGTGCCTTGGCTTCCTTCGAGGCAAGCGAGAGCACTTTCTTCACGCGGGGCGTGTAAGGGATGTTGCCCACCTGCTTCTGGTCGGGGCCGGCGTTGGACTGTTTCTCGACCTCCTGGCGGACGGTCTCGAGGTCGAGGCCCATTTTCTGGAGCACGTTGACCGCGACACCCTGGCCCAGCTTGATCAGGCCCAGGAGCAGATGCTCGGTGCCGACAAAGTTGTGGTTGAAGCGGTCCGCCTCTTTCCGCGCGAGGGCCAGCACTTGCTGCGCGCGCGGGGTAAAATTGCTCATCTCATCGCTCATAGAGCGAAATTGCAGCGGTTACAGCCCTTTGTCCAGTTTTCCATCGCTGGGCGCGCACGAAAATAATTGGTGCGGCAAAGACCGCGCGATATGCTGCCATCAACCCTGCGCCCCAGATGAACCTGCTGCTTCGCTTCTGCCTGCTTTGGGCGATGTTCCTGCTGCCGGCCGGGCCGCGCGCCATCGGTCAGCAGCGCTACGCCTTTACGAACTTTGTCGGCCAGCCGGGAACGCCCGGCATGGCGGATGGCACCGGCAGTGACGCGCGCTTCAATGCGCCGGTGGGGATCGTGGCGGACGCGGCAGGCAGCTTGTTCGTCGCTGACTTTTCCAACCACACGATCCGGAAGGTCACGCGGAAGGGAGCGGTCACCACGTTTGCCGGTGCTGCCGGCCAAAGTGGTTACGTGGACGGCCCGGCGGCGACGGCGCGGTTCAACAACCCGTTCTATCTGGCGCTCGACTCGGCGGGCAATCTCTACGTGACGGACTTGCTCAATCACGCGGTGCGTAAGATCACGCCCGGCGGGGTTGTCAGCACGTTTGCTGGCGGCAATGGGGAGTTGAACCGGCCCGCTGGCCTGGCTTTTGATGCGGCGGACAATCTGTTCGTGGCGGACACGGCCAACCACGTCATCCGGCTGGTGACGCCGCGCGGGCTTATGGTCAACTTCGCCGGGAGCCCCAGTGCCCGTGGCGCAGTGGATGGCACGCTGGACGCAGTCCGCTTCTCATTCCCTTCGGACCTCTGTGTGGACGCCAAAGGCAATATCTTCATCGCGGATGCGGGAAGCTATTCCATCCGCAAGCTATCGGCTGACGGTGTGGTCAGCACCATCGCTGGCGGCACGGTAGGAGGCGGTGGGGCTGACGGCACTGGCCGCGCCGCGCGGTTTGTGGAGCCGCAGGGCATTCGCCTGACCCCGGACGGAAATCTCGTGGTCGGCGACACCGGGGCTCACACTGTCCGGCTGGTGACGCCTGCCGGGGTGGTGACCACGCTGGGAGGGCTCGCGGGCCAGGCGGGGACGGCAGTCGGTGTGGGCGACGAGGCGCGGTTCAGCCGGCCGGTGGGATTTCAGTGGGACGGGACGAACGGAGTGTTCGTGGTGGACGCCTTCAACCATCGCATCCTCTATGGAGCGCCGACGATTGGAATTCCCAAGCCTGCTGCCCAGGCACCACCGGAACTCAAGGGAAGGTAGCGGTCCGATCAGGTTTCAAGGTCGGGCAAGCGACTCCGTCTGCGGTTCCGGCCCCAGCCTGCGTTCCTACTTCTTCTTCTCCGTAGCCTTCGTGGCCGCCTTCGGTGCGGGTGTCGCCTTCTTGTCGAGATTACGGTTCAGGTCTTCCTCTGCGAACTCCGTCTTTGCACCGTCCGCCGGCACTTCCAGCCCGGCGCTCCAGAGGATGCCGTTGACGACGAACTTGCGCTGGCTCTCGTAGGCCCAGCTCTTGTGCAGGTCCGCGCCGGTGAAGCCGAAGCCCCGACCACCCTTGGGACGCTGGTGCGCCCAGCCGATGACTTCGTCGCGACCGTTGTGCTGCTTGGCGTCCGCGCTGGAGCGGGACTTGTCCGGCACCTGACCGACAATCAGCGGGGAGAAACCCTTGTCCTTCTCCGCGAAGTGCAAGTTGTAGAGCCAGCCGTCACCGGGCGCGGCAAAGGGTTTGACCCCGCGCAGCACGGGATGTTCGCCCTGGGTCTTCAAATCCATGTCCCAATGCCCGCGGCAGCCGATGTCGCCGACGAAGACGCCGCCGAGCCAGCTTTGGATCTTTTCGCCGTCAGGACCCTTGGGGAAATCTACCGCCTGATGCAGCAGCACAAAGCCGCAACCGGCATCAAGCATGGCGCTGAGCTTCGCCCAGCGCGCGGGCTCCACAAAGGGCTGCTTGCCACCTCCGTCGCCGAAATAGAGGATGCACTTCGCGCCTTCGAGGACCTTCTCGTTCTTGGGCCAGTCACGGGCCATGACCGGCCAGACGCCGGGCTGTTTCTTGAGCCAGTCCATGAGCAGCGCGCAGCCGGCGAAGTATTCGTGGGCCATCGGCTTGCTGCTGGGGCCGCCCGCGAGGATGACGATCTTGGTGAGCTTCGGGTCGGGTGAATCCACCTCGAGCGGCACGCCGGACTGATCGTTCGGATCAGCGGCGCGGACAGTGGCGGACAACGCGAGCAACAGGGCCAGGCGGAGCAACAGCTTCATCATGCGATTGAAACGAGAAGACGCTGGGAAGGCAAGGTTGGTGACAGCTTTGAAGTGCAGCCCGCTAAACACGCGAAATGACGCGAAAACTGAAAGGCTCAATTTCCAACCCGAATTCCGAAGGGAGAACCGCGGATGACGCGGATGACGCGGATACAGAACCGGTTGCGGAAGCTCTCCACCGGTTGAGTTTGGCTTCGCAACGCAGAGCCGGAAAGCCCTTCCTATCCGTGTCATCCGCGTTATCCGCGGGTTCATTCTCGGAGTTCTGGCTTAACGCAGAGACGCTGAGAACGCGGAGAAACGCAGCGATTGGCGAATGGCAACACACTTCCTCCTTTCGCCTGTTTAGCGTGTTTCGCGGGCTCCGTCTCGGGTCGGTCAGGCCGCTTTGGGGTGAAGCAGCGGGACTTCCAGGCCTTCGCGTGCGGCTTCCACGGTCAGGGTGCCGTGGTGGCTGGCGACGAGTTCGCGGGCGTGGCCGACCATGCGGGAGACTCGGGCGTCGTCGTGGGTGGGGTCGTGGTGGAAGAGGAAGAGACGTTGCGCCCCTGCGGCGAGGGCGGTGGCGACGCTGTCCTCGTAGCAACTGTGGCCCCAGCCGATGTGCGTCTGGTATTCGGCCTCGTCGTATTGGGAGTCGAGGATGAGGACGTCCACGCCGCGCAGGAACTCGATAAGTTTCTGGTCCTCGGCGCGGCAGTAGTCCTGGGTTTCCTGGCCCTTGCCGCCGCCGGCGCGCGGGTGCAGGCGCATCCGGGCGTAAGATTCGTGGTCCGGCAGGAAGGCGACTGAGCCGGTGCTGGTGTCCAGCCGGTAGCCGACGCAGACGCTCGGGTGGTTGGCGAAGATGGTGCGGACGCGGACGGGGCCGACCTGGAACTCCATCTCTCGCTGCTCCAGAAAGCTGATGCTGCTGGGCAACTGGCGCAGGCCGATGGGGAAGTAGGTGCTCTCCATCTGGACGGCCAGGGTGCTTTCGAGCCCCTTGCGATAGCCTTCGTAGCCGGTGATGCGAACGCTGTTGTTCGGCACGTAGGCCGGAGCGAAGAAGGGAAAGCCCTGGATGTGGTCCCAGTGGGTATGGGTCAGGAGGAGGGAAAGCTCCAAGGAACGGCCCTTGAACTCCTCGACCAGTTGCTGCCCTAGCAGGCGGATGCCGGAGCCGGAATCCAGGATGATCAACTGGCCATCGGCGCGCACCTCCACGCAGGTGGTGTTGCCGCCGTAGAAGACGGTGCCCGGCCCGGGGGTGGGGATGGAGCCGCG
>CAZOCL010000493.1:0-1621 GCA_964578245.1 uncultured Klebsiella sp.
CGTCAGAAAGATGAAGCCTGGCTTACTGCTTCGGCGCAGGGGGCGGCGTGTTGGCGGACTCATCATTGTTCAGTTTGCGCAGCCAGATGTTGCGGAAGCGGACGGGGTTGCCGTGGTCTTGCAGTGCGAGGTCACCCTCCAGCGCCTTCGTGTCCACCTCCCGCGCGTGATGCGAGACGATGCCATTATGGAGCACCGTCACCCGGGCCTTCTGGGTGACTTTGCCTTGCTCATCCAGCTTGGCGCGCTCGACGATGATGTCGTAAGTCTGCCACTGGCCGGGCTTGCGCGAGGCGTTCACGTAGGGCGGGTGCTGGTTGTAAAGCGCCGAGGCCTGACCATCGGGGTAAGTGTCGTTTTCGAAGGAGTCGAGCACCTGCACCTCGGGCAGCCCGCCAATGAACACGCCGCTGTTGCCGCGGCCCTGGCTGTTGCCCTTCACCTCGGCGGGCGTGGCCCATTCGATGTGCCATTGGTAATCACCCTTGAACTTCTCGCGCGTGCGGATGCCGCCGGTCTTGGGAGCGATCTCGAAATATCCGTTTTCCACCTTCCACTTCGCGGAATCGTCAGCGGGGGCGTCGGCCTTCTTGGTGTCGCTCTTCCACTTCTCGAGATTGGTGCCGTCGAAGAGGACGATGGCATCCGACGGCGGGGCGGCGGGCTTTTCATCGGAGCCCCAGCCCGACGGCGTGACGACGGGCGGACGCGGGCGAGACATGTCGCCGGCCCGCCATTTGCCGTCGGAGGCGCGCTGCCCGGCCTTGGTGTCCGCGGCGGACAGGGAAGCGGTGGTGGCAATTGCCAGCAACAGCAAGACGAGGGAAGTGCTTTTCATGGGCAAAGCAACCGACGTCCCAGCAGGCGAAATGTTCGCGCGAGTTGAGCGGGGCGGCAATCAGCCAGCTCCGCCGCCCTTGATGGCCTTCGGGTCGCCCTTGAGCAGGGCCACGCCGTAGTCGCGGTTCATGCGGGCGATGAAGTCGAGGGAGATTTCCTTGGGGCAGACGGCCTCGCAGGAGCCCGTCACGGTGCAGGCACCGAATCCTTCTTCGTCCATTTGATCCACCATGGCCTTGGCGCGCTTGTATCGCTCCGGCTGGCCCTGCGGCATGAGACCGAGGTGCGAAATCTTGGCGGCGACGAAGAGCATCGCGCTGGCGTTCTTGCACGCGGCCACGCACGCGCCGCAGCCGATGCACTGCGCCGCATCCATGGCAAGATCGGCGTCAGGCTTCGGGACGGGAATCGAGTTCGCGTCCGGTGCCGCGCCCGTGCGGACGGAAATGAAACCGCCGGCGTGCTGGATGCGGTCGAAGGCCTTGCGGTCGCAGACGAGGTCCTTGATGAGCGGAAACGCCTTCGCGCGGAACGGCTCGACGACAATCTCGTCGCCGTCCTGGAAGCTGCGCATGTAGGTCTGGCAGGTCGCGATGCCCTTGTGCGGGCCGTGCGGTTTGCCATCAATCACCAGCGAGCAGGTGCCGCAGATGCCCTCGCGGCAGTCGTGGTCGAAGGCGATCGGCTCCTCGCCACGGCTGGCGAGCTCCTCGTTCACCACGTCGAGCATTTCGAGGAACGACATGTTCTCGTTCAGCTCGGGCGAGGTGTAGGTCTTGAA
>CAZOCL010000493.1:1721-4420 GCA_964578245.1 uncultured Klebsiella sp.
GCGTATTCCCAGCCGGCCACGAAGGCGAACTGGTCGTCGCGGCGCTTCACGTCGCCAGGGTTCACGAGGCCCTGCTTGGTCTCGGGGTCGTTGGGCGCGTATTGATACTCCTCGCGGAAGTGGCCGCCGCAGCTCTCCTCGCGCATGAGCGCGTCACGGCACATGAGTTCGCCGAGTTCGATGAAGTCAGCAATGCGTCCGGCGCGCTCGAGCGACTGGTTCCAGTCGTTGGACTCGCCGAGGACGTTGACTTCCTTCCAATAAGCCTCGCGCAGGTTGCCGATGGCTTTGATGCCCTTCTCGAGGCTCGCCGCGTTGCGGGCCATGCCGCAGTGCTCCCACATGAGCTTGCCGAGTTCCTTGTGGAAACTGTCGGGCGTGCGCTTGCCCTTGTTGCCGAGCATGCGCTTCGTGAGGGTCTGGACGTTCTCCTCGGCTTCCTTGAACGAGCCGTTGTCGGTCGTGGGGCGCTTGCCGGGATTCTGCCCAGAGAGGTAGCCGGAAATGGTCGCGGGCAGAACGAAATAGCCGTCGCTCAATCCCTGCATCAGCGCGCTCGCGCCAAGCCGGTTCGCGCCGTGGTCGGAGAAGTTCGCCTCGCCCAGCACGAACAGGCCGGGGACGTTGCTCATCAGGTTGTAGTCCACCCACAGGCCGCCCATCGTGTAATGGACCGCCGGGTAGATGCGCATCGGCGTCTGGTAGGCGTTCTCGTTCGTGATCTCCTGATACATCGAGAAGAGGTTGCCGTAACGCTCGCGGACCTTGCTCTCCCCGAGGCGCTGGATGGCGGCGGAGAAGTCGAGATAGACGCCAAGCCCGGTTTCACCCACGCCACGGCCTTCGTCGCAAACGGTCTTGGCGGCGCGGCTGGCGATGTCGCGAGGCGCGAGGTTGCCGAACGCGGAATACATCCGCTCAAGATAGTAATCGCGGTCGCCTTCCGCGATGTCCGCCGGCTTCTTGCCGCAGTCTTCCTTGCGCTTGGGCACCCACACGCGACCGTCATTGCGGAGCGACTCGGACATCAGGGTGAGCTTCGACTGATAGTCACCGCTGACCGGGATGCACGTCGGATGGATCTGCGTGTAGCAGGGGTTGCCGAAGCACGCGCCGCGCTTGTAGGCGCGCCAGCTCGCCGTGACGTTCGCACCGCGCGCGTAGGTCGAGAGGTTATAGACGTTGCCGTAGCCGCCGGTCGCGAGCACCACGGCGTCGCCGTTGTGCCGGGCGATTGCACCCGTCTGGAGGTCGCGGACGATGATGCCCTTGGCGTGGCCGTCCACGACCACGAGGTCGAGCATCTCGGCGTGCGTGTAGGACTTCACACCGCCGTTGGCAATGTTGCGGTTCAGGGCCGAGTAAGCACCGAGGAGCAACTGCTGGCCAGTCTGGCCGCGGGCGTAGAAGGTGCGCGAAACCTGCGCGCCACCGAAGGAGCGGTTGTCGAGGAGGCCACCGTATTCGCGGGCGAAGGGTACGCCCTGCGCGGCACACTGGTCAATGATGTTGACCGACACCTCGGCGAGCCGATGCACGTTCGCCTCACGAGCACGGAAGTCACCGCCCTTGATGGTGTCGTAGAAGAGGCGATGCACAGAGTCGCCGTCGTTCTGGTAGTTCTTGGCCGCGTTGATGCCGCCCTGGGCCGCGACCGAGTGCGCGCGCCGGGGCGAGTCGTGGAAGACGAAGTTGTGCACCTCGTAGCCCAGCTCCGCGAGGGTGGCGGAGGCGGAGGAGCCAGCGAGGCCCGCACCGACGACGAGGATCTTGTATTTCCGCTTGTTCGCCGGGTTGATGAGCTTCGTGTAGAACTTGTGATGCTCCCACTTTTCTCCCAGCGGGCCGGAGGGGACGTTGGAATTCAGCGTAGCCATGTTACTTGGCCTCCTTTCCCTGCACCGCGACGAGCACAGGCGATTCAGCAGCAGCCTTCAGGTCGTATTTCTTTCGCTCCACGTAGTCGCTGCCCACCACGCGCAGGCAGATGGCCACCGGAATGACGCAGTAGCCGATGAGGAGGGCGACGCTCGCGGCCTTCGCGAAGCATTCGATGCGCGGCCACCAGACGTGGTCGCGGAAGCCGAGCGATTGGAACATCGCCGCCAGCCCGTGGCTGAGGTGCATGAAGAGCAGCGCCTGGGCGATGAGGTAGAAGACACAGACCCACTTGACCTGCAAGCCGATCACCATCATCGCGTAAACGTCCGGCACCGTCTCGCCGTGCAGCGTGGTGGTGAGCTTGGAGAAGTCCCCGACGCCATTGACCCACGGCAGCAGCACCGTGAAGTGCGCAAGGTGATAGACGATGAAGGCCGCGATCACGATGCCCGTGGGCAGCATGTATTGAGACGCCTTGCTTGCGCGATAGGCTCCCTTGGTGGCGTAGGGCTGCGGGCGGGCGGCGGCATTGAGCTGCGCCAGCGTGATGGCAGAGGCGATGTGCAGGCCGACGCAGGCGAGCAGGCCGAGTCGCGCGCCCCAAAGCAGGAGCGGCTTGCTCTTGAGGAAGTGCGCGTATTCGTTGATCAGCTCGGGCGGACCGAACACTTGCAGGTTGCCGAGGAGGTGGCCGATGAGGAAGACGAACAGAGCCGCCCCCGTCAGCGCCATGAGGTATTTCTTCCCCAGCGAGGAGTTCCAGATTCGGTAAATGATGTTCATTGCAGGGACGGCCCGCACACAGCCGCTTATCCGAT
>CAZOCL010000494.1:0-4388 GCA_964578245.1 uncultured Klebsiella sp.
GCGCTTCGTGCCGGCTGCTGCGCGGTACACCGATTATCGGCACAGAGGAGATCCACCACTACTCCGCCTGCCTCTGCCACCTCGGCAACATCGCCACGCGTCTCGGCCGCACGCTGAACTTCGACTCCGCGAAGGAACAGTTCATCGGCGACGCCGAGGCGAACGCGCTGGTGCATCGCGCCTACCGCAAGGAAGGCCACTGGGGCGTGCCCAAGGGAGTTTGAGTTGGTTCGATCTGACCTGAACCCCGCATCGCGGTCCTTGTGATATGGAGTGCGGCGAGAACTCGCCGCACTCCAAAGCGCGCTACCGGCATCTGCATCTGCCACTTTGGAATTGGGGATGAACGGGGAAGGGCAAGAATGCCGGGAAGCCGTGCGCAAAGCATGCTATGCAATGGTGTGCCATGCATAGTTGGGCCTCCTCATCAGAGCGCCGAGCGGTTCTCCAGCGCGAACTGGAGCAGGCTGTGGCTGCCACGCAGTTCGAGCTTGGTGCAGATGTTGGCGCGGTGCGCCTCGACGGTGCGGGGACTGATGAACAACTCCGCCGCGATCTCCCGGCTCGTCTTCTTTTCCGCGACCAGTTTCAGGATGCGCAGTTCCGCCCGGGTGAGGTCGTCCAGGCCGGGCTTCTTCGCCGTGAGCGCCCCGGAACGGTCGCGCCGGCGGACCAGATAGCCGGAGATGGAGGGGCTCAGGTAATGCTCGCCGCCCGCGACGGCGACGAGGGCATTAAGAATGTCCTCGGCCGCGTTTTCCTTGAGCACAAAGCCTTTCACGCCCAGGTCCAGCGCGCAGTTAAAGGTCTCCTCCTCCTTGTGCATCGTGAGGATGATGATGCGGGTGCTCAGCCGGCTGCCCTGAAGTTTGCGCGCGACTTCGAGACCCGACATGCCCGGCAGGTTCACGTCCAGCACGGCGATGGCCGGCTTCTTCTCCTGGATCAACTGCCACCCCGCCGGCCCGTCGCCCGCTTCCGCGATGAGATCAAAGCGCGTGTCCGAGCCGACCACCTGGCGCAGCCCCTGCCGGAACAGCGGGTGGTCGTCCACGATCAAGACCGTGATACGCGTGGCCATGACACCGGAAGCGTTTCAGAAATCCCGCGCGCAAGCGAGCCCGAATTCAGCGGTGAAACGGGCGGGGAGCGCAGCCACCCCCGGAGCGCGGCGCTGTTCCGCATCAGCGAAACAGCCTGCCACCTCAGCCCATGGAACCGAGCCAGAGCCCTACTTCTTCTTCAGCAACGTCAGATACTCCAGCAAGTCCGCCAGCTCCTGCGCCGTCATCGCCTGCTGGAGCCCGGCGGGCATGATGGAGAGCTTGCTCTGCTGACGGCGTGCGATGTCGGCCTTCTTGAACTTGGTCACCGCCCCGCCGACCGTCTTCACCGACACCTCTTCGCCGGTTTCGCTGACGATCAGGCCAAAGACTTCCTCGCCCGCCTTGGTCTCCACCGACCACGCTTCGAACCCGAACGAAATCCCCGCGCTCGGATCCAGGATGGATTCGAGCAAAGCATCCCGGCCGAGCTTGGTGCCGATCTCGGAGAGCGCCGGGCCGAAGTCCACGCCCTGGCCGTTCACAATGTGGCACTTCGCGCAGCCCACCGTCTCGCGGGAGAACACTTCCGCGCCGCGCTTCGCGTCACCCTTCATTGCCAGCAGTTCGGCCACGGGCGGCAGCGCCTTGTCACCCTGGCCGGGCGGCAGGGGCAGCAGCTTCGCCGCCTCGGCTTTCAGCTCCGGCCAGCGGACGGCGTTCAGCTCGGCGGAGGCGGTGAACTTGAGGTCGGCGGGGAGCTGGTCCTCGCGGGCGAGCTTCAGCAGCGCGGCTGCGCCGTCCTGCGTGCGGGCCAGGGCGCGCACGGACTGCTTGCGCACGGCGACATCGCGTTTGGCATCCGGCACGAGTGGCAGCAGGAGCGCGGGGATTTGCTTCGAGCCGGTGTTGCCCAGCGCCTCGACCAGCTTGGTGGCGGCTACCGCGTCCTTGCCGGTGAGCGCGGCGGAGAGGGCTGTCGTGTCACCGCTCGCGAGCACGAGCTGCAGCGCGGTGACCCCGGATTCGTCCATGGGATTCTTGGCGGCGACTTCGAGCAGTCCGGCATTCTGGTCGGCGAGCTTGAACTGCTGCACGAGCGTGACGAACTGCGGGGTGCCGCGCGTGGCGGCGAGCACGCGACCGAGGGCGTCCTTGAGCCGCGGGTTGGCGTTGACCGCCTCTGGACCGAGCCGGGAGAGCGCCTCAATCATCGTGTTGAGCTTGTCCGGTTCAATCGGCTGCGCGAGAGCGGCGGCAGCCAGGGCCAGCAGGCAGAACGTCGTGCGAAGTTTCATCATTATCTGCCCGGAAGATGCGATGAAAGCGGCAGGCTGGCGAGGGGAATGAGAAGCCTGAGCCGTGGCCGAACGATTCCAACTTTGGCTTGCCCGGCGAAGACCTTTCGCGCTATGCACAGGAATTCCATGAGAACTCCCTTCGCCAAACTCCTGCTCCCCGTGCTCGCCTGCAGCCTGCTGCTCGCGTGTTCCACCACCCCGAAGCCCAAGCCGTCCGGTCGCGCCGCTGCGCCCCAGCCGCAAATCGTCCAGCCACCGAAGATCCAGCGCGCCCCCATAAGCCTGGAGCAGATCCGGCGCGACCCCGCCGAGGTGGAGGTGCTGAACATGAAACCCGTCCCGCTCGTGCCCGGCGAGGGCAAGTATGCGTGGATTCGTGTGCCGGCCCAGTTCACCAAGTATCAGACGCTGATCTTCACAAATAGCGGCCCGGTGAATGGCGTGGCCGACTACAAGGTCACGCGCGGCGGCTACCTGGTCGTGGCGTGCAACTATGACTATCAAGGCAACGCCAGTGGCAACTGGCAGGGCGAGCGCTGGACGCGGGAACAGTTCTACGAACACGGCTGGCGGGAACTCGTGGCGGAGGACATGGGCGGCGCGCTCGTGGATGGTCAAAACCGGCAGCAGGCCATCTTTGTCAAAGGTGTGGCTGCCGGCGAGCGTGGCCGGCTCCGCTGCAACAAATACTCCCCGCCGTTCTTCATCGTGTGCAGCAACGCGGCGGCCACGCGGCCAACGGCAAAGCAGTAGCATTGCAGAATTCGTAGAAGCTGCTCTTCCGCAGCGTTCAAGCCAACTCCCGCCCCGCGCACGCCAATTTCAGGTGAGGCGCACGCGGTCGGCAGCCGTCAGCTTTACACGACTTGTGATGCTGTCCTGGCTGCTTCGCTTGGCTTTGCTAGGAACCCTGCTGCTGGTTCCGGGCGGCTTCGTGTCCGCCGGGCGCGCGGAGCCTGCCCGGCCGGTTGCGCTGGCCGACCTTCGTGCCGCCGTGAGCAAAGCCCTGCCGCTGCTGGAGCGGAGTTCCGCGTTTGCCCTGCAGGAGCGGGCGTGCTTCACCTGCCACCATGGGGCGCATGCCTCGCTCGTCCTCAATGACGCCTGGGCCCGCGGCTTCCGCATCAACACCGGCAATCTGGAGGATCAACTGGCCCGTGCCTATCTGGGCCTGGTGCAGGACCGCCCGCGGTTCAAGGAAGGCTGGTCCACCGCCGGCACCGCGGACGGCCCGGGGACCGCGCTCTGGATGCTGGAGGCCGCGGGCTGGAAGCCCGATGCCGTCACCACTGCTGCCGCGGAGTTCTTTCTGGACCAGAACAAGAACCTGGACCATTGGGTCCCGCCCATGCGCCGTCCGCCCACGGTCGGCAGCGAATTCACCACCACCTTCCTGGTGCTGCGTGGGTTGAAGTCCTACGCCGGGCCGGCCCTGGCAGTCCGCACGGACGTCCGCACCGCCGCGGCCGGGCAGTGGCTGCTGGCCGCTCCGGCTCGCAACACCGAGGACAGCGTGCATCGCCTCCGTGCGCTGCACTTGCTCGACGTGGACCGCGCCGCCTTCCAGCAGGAGGCCAAGGAACTGCTCGCCGTGCAGGCGGCGGACGGCGGCTGGCCGCAACGGCTCGAGACGGAGAGCGACGCCTACGCCACCGGCACGGTGCTCGCCGCGCTGCACGACACGGGCGTGCTCGCGATGAAGGACGCCGCCTTTCAACGGGGGCTCCGGTATCTGCTCCAGTCCCAGGCTGCGGACGGCTCATGGCACGTCCGCAAGCGCACGCATGACGTGCAGCCGTTCTTCGACAGTTCCTTTCCCCATGGCGTGGACCAGTTCATCTCCATCTCCGCCACGAGCTGGGCAAGCTACGCCTTGCTCCGGGCCCTGCCCAAGACGATGAAGCGACCGTATCTCGCCGAGCAACCCCTGGCAGTCGCGCGCATTCTGGCCACCGCGAACCCCGGCACCGAACCGCACTTCACCGCGGACCAGTTTGAGTTCTTCCGGAAGCAGATCGAGCCCGTGCTGGCCGCCCAGTGCTAC
>CAZOCL010000495.1:0-4377 GCA_964578245.1 uncultured Klebsiella sp.
GAAACAAGTGAGCCTCCTCATATCGTCTCCTACGACAGGAGAAGTGGTGACGCCGGTTGGTGTTGGTGAAGTCGGATGTGGCCTGCCGCTGAGAAAGCCCCGTCGCCGCTGTGCTCTGCCGGCGCAGTCCAAGACGGTGTGGGCGTTCGATTCGCAATTTCCTGTTGTCTCCGCCTGGGCTTCTCACCAATCTGACTCCATTCCAGCAAGGCCACCGGTTCCTATCATCATGAAAGCCCTTGTCATTGTTCTCTACGCTACCGCCCTCACCGCCTTCTGCGACGACAAAGCGCAACCTGGCGCAAAGAATTTGCCTCCCAAGGTGGCGGCTGCACCAGTGGACGCCGCACAAGCAGAGTCGTTGAAACAACTCGCCCAGATCGAAGCCATCTACCGCGCCAGCCCGGGGAACATTCAGGCGGGCCTCCAATTGGCGGCCGCTTATACGAAGCAACGGCAAACCAACGATGCCCTTGCGGTGCTGGACGCGCTGGCCCCGCTCGCTACGAACGATGCCGCTGCTCTGGTTTCAATGACACAGGCGTATCAGCAGATCGGCCAGTCTGCAAAGGGTCGGGCGCTAGTGGGCCGGCTGGTTCCTCTGAGTGAGCAGATTCTCACCGACCCGCAGGCCAGGCCAGCGCAGCTCCAAACGGCACTGCAAGGATTTCAACTCGCTGGCAATGTCCCGCGCTTGGAGGAGTGCCTGGCCCGGCTCGTGCGGCTCAATCCCACCAGCCCGGAACTGTGGTATGACTTCGGAGCGATCCAGTCCTTCCAGCAAAAGACCAACGGGGCGATCGCCGCCGTGAGCAATGCGGTTCATTACAGTGAACTCCGGCTCCGACAAAATCCTGCCTCGCAAAACCTCCGTGCCATGGCGGCGACCGATGGGCGCTTCAGCACCATTCGGATGCTGCCTGAATTCAAGAAGATCGTGTCACCGTGATACGTTCGTGTGGCACCTGCCTCTCGCAGGGCAGGGTTCGGCCTCCCGCCAAAATCAGGCAGGTTGTCAGGAGGGGGCAGCTTGGGTTGGATCATACGAAGTGGGAACCGCTCGCTTCGCTCGGAATGTGGTTCGGCAGAGTCCCACTTGCCGTGTGCCGAGGTGCGCGTCGCTGTGTTTGGGCTTTCCCTCCGGGCTGGCAAACGGAAACATGCGCCCGTGAAGTCACCCTCGCCAGCCGGCACCGCCCGGATCATTGGGAAGGCCAGTTCATTGCGCCCCCGGCTCGCATTCGTGCTCGGGAGCGGGTTCCAGCCGGTGCTGGAGCGCGTGCAGGTGGCGGGGGAAATCACTTACGCAAAGCTGCCTGGTTTCCCGGAGCCAACCGTCCAGGGTCATTCGGGCAGGCTGGTGCTGGGTGAACTGGGGGGCACACCGGTGGCCGTGCTCAGCGGGCGGGCGCACTACTACGAAGGGCACTCGATGGCGGAGGTGACATTTGCAGTCCGGACGCTCGCCGCGTTCGGCATCACCAATCTGCTGCTGACCAATGCTGCCGGCGGCATCAACCGCCGGTTTCGGCCCGGTGATTTCATGCGGCTTACCGACCACATCAACTGGATGGGCGTGAACCCCATGCGCGGGCCGTGCCCGCCTGGCGTGACCCGATTCCTAGATTTGTCGCAGGTCTATGACCCGCTGCTGGGTGGGCTGCTGGACCGGGCGGCCAAGACGGCTCAGGTGCGCTGGCACCGCGGCGTCTATCTGGCGCTGTCCGGGCCGACGTATGAGACCCCGGCGGAGATTCGTGCGTTTGCGCGGCTGGGGGCGGACGCAGTGGGCATGAGCACCGTGCCGGAGGCCATCGTCGCGCGGCATCTGGGGCTGCGCGTTGCGGGTGTGTCGTGCATCAGCAACCAGGCGGCCGGCCTCAGCCCCAACTGGCTGTCGCATGAAGAGGTGCTGGCCACCGCGAAAGATGCGAGTCGCCACACGGCGGAGTTGCTGGAAGAATTTGCCCGGCTTTATGGCAGACATTAATCCAGACTTCCTCATCCGTGAAGCCGTGCAGGCCAGTCGCCTCGCGGTGGCGCCCTACTCGAAGTTCAAGGTCGGGGCCGCATTGCTTACGCGGGACGGCACTGTGATCCACGGTGCGAATGTGGAGAGCGTGAGCTACGGGCTGACCTGCTGCGCGGAGCGGATCGCATTGTTCAAGGCGCTTACCGAAGGGCACAAGGTGTTTACCGCAGTCGCCGTGGTCGCGCCTTCCGCCCATACGGTTCCTTGCGGAGCGTGCCGGCAGTTGCTGGCGGAATATGCGCCGGACGCGCGGGTGTTCGTGGCGGACAGCCGGCGGCCGGCGAAGGTCCGGGAATTCACCATTGACCAACTGCTGCCCGAGGCGTTTCGCTCTCTGGACAACAAGCGCAAGCGCACGTGAAAGGTTCAGGCTTCACCCAGATGTTCTTCCGCCGGCCGCAAGTGCGGACGGATGCGAAGGCGTCCGACTTTCTTCTGGAGGCAGCCGCCTGGCCGGTGCTGGTGGTCAGTGCTCTCGGTGAGATCCTGCAGGCCAACGCATTCGCGCGGGCGGTCTTTGGCGGAGCGGATGGGGAACCGCCCAAACGGCTCGTTGGCTTGTGGACATTTGAGAATGGGTGCTCGGCGGAACAATTCCTGCGGCAGTTGGACAACGGCAAAACGTTTTCATTTCCGCTAAAGCTGCAGACTACGAAGGAGGGCTTGGTGGCCTTCACGGTCCACGTCGCACCCTGGGTCCAGGAGGGCAGGAAGGAGTTCATTTTCCAGGTGCATCCGCGGCCTGCGCCCTTGCCGGCTCCGAAGCTGGCGACCCCGTCCCCGGCTCCTGCTGCGGTGCCGGCTCCAGCAGCCCCGGTGGCGGTCGTCCCCACCCCGGTTCTGGCATCAGTCCCGGAGGCGAAACCCGAGGCCGACCCCAGTTCGCTGACGGTCCAGCAAAAGCTCCTCTGCGCCCTCCAGCTCACCCGCACAGTGGCGATGGATTTCAACAACGCGCTGACGAGCATCCTGGGGCATACCACCCACGTCCTAGGCAAGATGCCGCCGGACCATCCCTGGCGCAGCTCCGTGCAGCAGATCGAGAAGGCGGCCGACCGCGCAGCGCAGGTGGCCTTCGACCTGTCGGCATTCAGCCGGGAAGAACGGGAGGCGCAGCCGGACACCACGGGCAACTTGAACAAGCTGGTGCGCAAGCTGGTGGACCAGGCCAAGAGCCGCACGGGCACGGGCGTGACCTGGCGGGTCAACCTCGAAGGCCGTCCGTTCGCGGCCTTGTTCAGCGAGGCCAAGCTCTCGCAGGCGGTGGACAAGATTCTGGACAATGCCCGCGAAGCAGTAGGCGCGGAGGGCACGCTTTCGGTCACCACGATGAACCGCGAACACAGTCAGCCGACGGAGGACGGACGCGTGACCGTGCAGCCGGGCGCCTACGTGTGCATCGAGATCAACGACACCGGCCCGGGCATCCCGCCTGATGTGCTGCCGCAGGTGGTGGACCCGTTCTTCACCACCAAAGCGGGGCATCGAGGACTGGGGCTGGCGTGGGCCTACGGCATCATCACCAACCACGGCGGCTGCCTCGCGATCACCAGCCCGCCGGGCCAGGGCACGACCGTCCGCATCTACCTGCCCGCGCACGGCAAGACGCTCGAAGAAGGTGTGCTCGCCGTGGAGGATTTGCGCGGGGACCAGACGGTGCTGATCGTAGATGACGAGGAACTGTTGCTGACCATGAGCGAGATGGTGCTGACGTCGTTCGGCTACCGCGTGCTCACCGCTGGCAACGGCCGTCAGGCGCTCGACATCATCGAACGCTCCGGTTCCAACGTGGACTTGGTCGTGACCGATCTCGTGATGCCCCACATGGACGGACATCAATTGATCCAGCATCTGCAAAACGTCGCGACTGGCCTGCGCATCATCTGCACGAGCGGCAATTTCCGGCCCAGCAACCGGCAGCTCGGCGTGACTTATCTGCAAAAGCCGTTCACGAGCCAGGACTTGCTGCGGGTGGTAAAGGAGGCCTTCCAACGACCGGCGGCTGAAGGCCAGACGGCGACGGGCGCTGCCGGGGTGGATCGTCACGATCATTACGATCCATCGCATCTCGGGCAGTCCTAGATGTGGTTGCGCAAAGGGTTATCCTCGGGGATGCGGTGGTGATATGACACCAACTGCGGGAAGAGTTTGGTAGAACGGAACGTGTCGAACTTCTTGGCCGCTGTACCATCGTTGACATCTGCTAGGGTGCAGACGCCGCCAGTGATAGCCGTTCCATTGATCTCGACAGTTACGGTGCCATCAGCATTGGTGTCAGTCGTGGCTTCTGTACAGACGACAAAGACAGACACGCGGCCTTCAACCTCGCGGCCTGTCACGAGGCC
>CAZOCL010000496.1:0-4355 GCA_964578245.1 uncultured Klebsiella sp.
AGCCGGACCTGACGTGGTGGAAGAGCCAGAAGGACAAGACCGGCACGGCGGTGCACCAGTTCAACCCCGGCCACTGGGAGATGCTGCGCACAGACCTCTACGCGCAGGCGCAGGGCGTCATCTCACCGGACTTCCACAGCTACACCGGCCACGCGTGGTATCGCACGGAAGTGGACCTCAAGGCCACCGACACGCAGGGGAAGGTGCGGCTGATGTTCCCGGGCATCTTCAACGAGTGCTGGCTCTACGTGAACGGCAGCCTGGTGTCGCACCGCGAGCAGCGCGCGATGTGGTGGTATAACGACTACAAGTTCGAGTGGGACGCGGACGTGAGCAGCCTGCTCAAGCCGGGCAAGAACACCATCACGGTGCGCCTGCACAACCCGCATCACTTCGGCGGCATCTTCCGCCGGCCGTTCCTCTACCGGCCGGTGGAGAATTGAGGGCGTGGCGCGCGGCATTTATGCCGCTTCATGGTCCGAGCGACAACCGTGTCCGAGTCCCAAAGAGCGCAGCAGCTTGAAGCGGCATAAATGCCGCGCGCCACCGAGGGCTACTTCTCTTCCTTCTTCGCCGCGCCGCCGAGGGTGACGTCCACGCCGTAGGTCAGGCTGAGGTCCTGGTGCGCCTTGCCGGCCCACGAGGTGTTCAGGTGGACCTTGCAGACGGTCTTGAGCGTGCGGATGGCGGCTTCCTTGTCGCCCTTCGCCGCGTAGTGGCCGGCGATCCGGTATTGCGCCTCGGGCGCGGCACTCTTGAAGAAGTTCAGCACGCCCACCAGCGTCTGGATCGCGGCGTCATGCTGCTTCATCGCCCCCTGGCACTCGGAGATGCGGAAGAGGGACTGCGGCTCGCGCTGCGACTGGTTGTAGCAGGCGATGGCCTCCGTGTATTTGCCGGTGCGGTTGTAAACCTCGGCGAGCCGCCACTGGATCTGGTTCACCTGCTGCGGATGCTTGTTGAGCATCGCCTGATAGGCCTCGATGCAGCTCTTCCAGTTGTTCTCCTCGCCGTAGGTCTCGGCGATCTCGGTGTCGGCCACGTATTGGTTCTTCAGCTCCTTATAGACCAGGCGGGCCTCGCCCCGCTTGCCGCCGGCCCGGAGATAGGCGGCATATTCGCCCCGGTAGGTGTCGTTGTCCGGGTTCTTCTTGGTGAGCGCGGCGAAGCGCTCGGTGGCCTTGGTGGTCTCGCCGGCATAGGCGTAGATGCGGGCGCACCAGTGCTCCAGCGTGGTCTTCTGCGCCACATCGGCTGTGGGCTGTTTCTCGATGAAGCCCACGGCGGAATCGGCGATGGCCCCGCGCGCCTTGGCACCTTTTTCCCCATAGTAGGTAGGGATGTAGTGCGCGTGCATCGCATCGGCGGTCCAGGAGGCGAAGGTGACGATGGGCTCCCGCTTCCGCACCTTCTCGATGAGCGCAAAACCCTCGGCCGTCTGCTTGGCCATGAGCAGATGCATCAAGAAGCGGTGCTGCGCCGTGCCATGCAGGTTCGAGGGATCGTTGTAGTCGCCGGTGGCGAGGAACTCCATGTGCGGAACCCACTTCTCCGTCTTGCCCAGCCGCCAGTAGATGCTGCAGACCTCGCTGCGGGCGTAGGCACCGAAGTCGTTCGTAGGCCACTTGGTGATCACCTTCTCGAAGGCCTTCACGGCCTCCTCGGCGTCGCCGGTCTGCGTCTGGCAGACGCCGATGGAATACTGCGCGCTGCCGGCGTCAATCGAGTCCGGGAAGTAGTCGATGACGTTGCGGAACTCGTTGATCGCGGTGTTCACCTGGCCAAGCTGCCGGGTGCATTCGCCAAACATGAGCTGCGCGTAGGAGGCGACCTCGGACTTGGTGTGAAGCTGGAGGAACAGCTCGTATTCGGAACGGGCGGACTTCCAGTTCTTCTGCTCCGCGTAACGCTCGGCCCGGGTGAGCTGGTGGCGCTCCTCCTCGGTCAGGCGGGTCCAGCGGTCGGCAGCCAGACGGGCCTGGGCGGTGGAGAATGTCAGGAGCAGGGCGGCGCAAATTCCAAATCCCAAGTTCCAAATTCCAAATGAATTCCAAGCTGCAAATCCCAAACGCTGCGGTGCGACCGGCACGCCTGGCTTGGAATTTGGGATTTGGATCTTCTTTGAAGCTTGGAGCTTGGAGCTTGGAATTTTCATTTGTCCACTTCCGTGGCCAGCACAATGGCCGCATCGCACTGGTTCACAATGTCCATGAGCTTGACCGCGCTGCCGTATTCGACGCCACGGTCAATGTTGATGATCACCGCCCGGTCCTTGGTCCCGGCGAGCTTGGCCGTGATGCCGGCCTTGAGGTTGTCCCAGGTGGTCTTCTCGCCGTTGAGGAAGACGTCCTTCTGCATGTTGAGCTGCACGGAGACGCTCTTGCTCTCGGCGTTCTTGGAGGTCGAGGCCTTGGGCAGCTTGAGGTCGATGCCGGTCACGTTCACGAACGTGGTGGCCACCATGAAGATGATGAGCAGCACGAGGCTGATGTCGATCATCGGAATGAAGTTGATCGCCGCGATCGGTTCATCCGAGTCGTCTTGGACGTCCATTGCCATAGATTTTGGGAGTAGGCGGCGGTCGTGGTTGGCGGCGGACGCGGTTTACTTCTGCGGGCTTTGCTGCCGGAGGTCACGGTAGGCCTGAAAGGCCTGCGACTCCAGCTCCAGCGCCATGTTCGAGATGGCCTTGCTGAAATAGTTGTAAAACATGAGCGCCGGGATGGCGACCAGCAGGCCGGTGGCGGTGGACACCAGCGCCTCGGAGATGCCCGCCGCGATGACGCTCGGGCCGCCCATGCCCTGCGTGGCGATGTCCGAGAAGGCGGCGATGATGCCTTTGCACGTGCCGAACAGCCCGACGAACGGCGAAATGGAGGCGATGGTGGCGAGGATGGGCAGGTATTGCTTCAGCCGGGCCATCTCCCCGCGCATGGTGAGGGTCATGACGCGCTCGGCGTCCGCGCTCTCGGCATCACGCCCGGACGCGGCCTCGGCGAGGATCATTGCGGCCAGCGGGGACTCGCTCTGGCGGCAGCGCTCCAGCACCTGGTCGTATTGCTTTTTGGCCAGGGCCTCCTGGATGGCCGTGCGCAGGCTGGCCGTTGCGAGGCGCACCTGCTTGAAGAACGACAGCCGTTCCAGCACCACGCCGATGCTGATGACCGACAAAAGAATCAGCGTGGCCATCGTCATGCCACCCGCAACAATCCATTCCCACAACATAGTTTTCCTTCTGGTTAACGGTTATCTGACGTTTTTCGAGTCCGGGGACTGCAAAGCAAATGCGGCCTTCATTTCTTGATCTTCCCTTCGAGCATCAGCTTCCACTCGCTGTAGCCGGCCATGGCCTGCGCGAGGATGTTCACGCCGAGCTGATAAGCCTGCTCCGCTGACTCGGCGCTGGTGCCGCCGTGCGTGTCCTTCCACGCGTCCGAAAGCGAGCCCTGATGGTAGAAGGCCACCCAGCGGCCGTCCTTCTTCCAGCCCAGGGCCTTCGTGCCGCTGTGCGCCCAGAGGGGCGGGCAGCCGGTGAGCGGATACGGGGCCTGATAGATCGGATCGTCATCCGGGATCTCCACCGCCGCGACTTCGGGCAGCGCCGACTGCATGAGCCGCAGGAACGCGCTGTGAAACTGATTGCCGCCGTTGTCCGCGAAGATCATGCCGCGATTCTCGAGCAGATAATTGCGCACAGCCTTGATTTCACGGCTCTCGAAACGGAACGGGTAGCTGCCGCACAGGAAGACCACCGGTGGCGCACGGCCCTTCACGTAGCGCCCCAGCTCCAGCAACGTCACGTCCTGGGGAATCGTCGAGACCGGCATCTTCGCGCGGCGGCCAAACTCCTTGGTCATGTTTTCGTCCGCCCCATTCCGCATGTTGAAATCCCAGTTGCCGCCGTCGTAGCGCACGCGCACGAAGATGAAGCGCGCGCCCTCACGGCCGGCCGCGTAACCCGCGGGTCCCGCACCCTCGCCCTGGCCGATCTTGTATTCGTTCGCGGTGACCTCCTTGAGGTTGAGCGGGGTCAGCTCCAGCGGCGGCACCTCGAAGACAATCGGGCTGTTCGGGTTCACCAGCACGCGCTTGCGCTGCACCTTCTTCACCTCGACCTTCATCTGCTTGATCATGGCCTTGGGCTTGCCGGAACCCTTGACCAGGTCGTAGGTCTTTTTGCAACCGGGCAGGAACATCGGCAGCACCAGCGCGAGGATCAGACCGACGTGGCCGAGGAACGAGCCCGCGATGTGCCGCCGCAGCCGGCCGTGCTTGCCCTGCCAATACACGGCGCCGCGCCGGAACGGATTCCAGACGCGCGCAGGCGGTTTGGCGGCGGGCGAAGACATCAGGCG
>CAZOCL010000497.1:0-4339 GCA_964578245.1 uncultured Klebsiella sp.
GGATGCGTGGCATGGCGTATTGCGGGGAAGATTACCGGTTCGCCCGCGCGAGCAGCAAGCTGCTTGAAGGAGGGGTGAAAGGCTGGGGCGTATCTTGACACCGCCCCGAAGCCGGGCCAGCGGGGGGACGCCGGCACTCCGTAGCGCCGGCCTCCGGCCGGCCGTGCCGCAAGCGTCCTCGTTTCCCCGGAAGGTCGGGACGGGGGAATGTGCGGATGCGCCCGAATGCTTGGGAATTTGCGAATGACATCCAATCACGGGCTGGTGGAACCTTGCTCGTTGCTGGTTGGGACCCATAAATCGCACGACAACCCTTGCGACCCCGTTTAGCCTCCGAACATGTCTGAGTTGCCGGTTCCTCATGCCGAGATCATCGCCGCCATGCGCCGCTGGGTGGACCGGGCCGTCATCGGGCTGAACCTGTGCCCGTTCGCGAAGGCCGTGCAGGTCAAAGGCCAGGTCCGTTACGTGGTCAGCGAGGCCCGCACGGCGGACGCGCTGCTGGCCGACTTGAAGGCTGAACTGGAATTGCTGCACGCCACGCCGCCGGAACAGATCGACAACACCCTGCTCATCCACCCGCATGTCCTGGGTGAGTTCTATGACTTTCAGACCTTCCTTCCCCGTGCTGACGCAACGGTGAAGAAGGCGCACCTGGTCGGGGAGATCCAGATCGCCAGCTTCCACCCTCACTATCAGTTCGCCGACAGCGAGGCTGATGCCATCAGCAACTACACGAACCGCGCTCCCTATCCCACGTTGCATCTATTACGCGAAGCGAGCATCGAGCGCGCCGCCGAGGCTTTTCCCACCGAGACGATTTACGAGAACAACGTTGAGACGCTCACCAAGCTGGGCCATGCCGGGTGGGAAAAGCTGGGCATCGGGCCGGCTGGGCCAACGGAACTGGGCGGTCAGTGATTTGAAACGCGAACTCCGAAGCGGGCGGGGCGGACGACGAGGAGCGCGGCCTTCAGGCCGCAGAAACGGGAGCAGGCATCAGGTGTTTCAAGCGCACTTTTGCTCTCCACCTTTCTGCGGCGTGAACGCCGCGCTCCGTCCGGCGCAGCGGCTCATCGCGCGGGTGCTGCTGACAGCTTCCACTGTTCGTCGAAGTAGCCCGCACGGATGGCTTCCTCGGGAAACGCAGCGATGCCCGGCTTCCACGACTCCGCGCCGGGCGTGAGGTGCATCACGGCCCAGTCGCCGTGGCGGGGGAACAGCAGGTAGTTGAACGCGGCGAATTCCTTTTCGTGGAAGGTGTGGCCGCTGTTGATGACCACGTAGTGGTCGCCTGCGCCGGGGAACGGGCTGGCGCTGATGAGGACGGGGGCGTGGTCCCTCGCCGAGTGCTGCTCAGTGCCGAGCTTCACCGTATCGCGTGTCCACGTGACGGGCAGTTTGGGCAGCGCCTTGGCGATCCAGGGGTTGCTGCCGGGGTCGCCAAAGAGGATGAGGTGCTTGGTGCGCACGTCGGTCTCGGTCACTTCGGTGTCGTTCTTCACCGGCACGTCCCCGCGCATGTAGCGGGCGAACTCGTAGGTGAAGCGCCGCAGGCTCGCGTCGGCCCACGCGCCGACGGCGGGGTTCCATGGGGTGCCCGTGCCGCGCACGCAGAGGAAGGGCGTGGCGAAGGCGTCGTCAATCGGGCCTTGGACGCCGGGGCGTTTGCCGGTGAGGGGGACGGACTCGCGTGGGCCGGCGAACTTCCATTTGCCTTGCTCCAACGCGAACACCAGCGCTTCGCCCGCTGTCCGCTTCGGCAATGTAACTTCCGCCCCGGCAATGCGGACTTTCGCGTTGGACGAAACCAGCATCGGCGGGTGAATGGCGAACTGCGTGATGTTCTTCGCGAGGCTCACATCGACCGAGCCGTCCTCAGCGGCCTTTGCGACGATTTCCGCGCGCTCGTAGTGCTCGCCGAGCGCGAGGAGTTCGAGCCAGTGGCAGCGGTTGTATTTCAGGGTCCAGGTCACGAAGCGCAGCTCCTTGCGCGCGTGGTCCAGGCCCTTCGCCACGTATTCCCCGATCTGCCGCAACTGCTCGCGGTGCGTCACGGGGTCAATGGTGTGGCCGGTGCCGGGCGAGATGATGTTCACCATCTGAACGCCTTCCTTCGCCATGACTTCCTTCATGTGGACGTGCGACTGGAAGAACACATCCTTGTCGCCGATGGCTCCGATGGCGGGCACGACGGTCGCATTCGCCGCGTAGTCAATCGAGTCGAGCATGTGCAGGCCGCGCTCCTGATGCACGGGCAGCGGACCGACCTTGATGAAGTTCGGGATGGGTGTCTCGGAGAAGCGGTGCGTGTCCACGTAGCCGCAGTAGGGCCCGAGCGCGACGAAGCGGCTGGGGTGCTTCAGACCGAGATGCCACGTGCCGGACGCGCCCATGCTCATGCCGCGCAGCACAATGCGGTCGCGGTCAATCTTGTAGTTCCGGCACACGGCCTCGATGGCCTCGAACACGTCCGTCTCGCCCGCCCAGCGGTAGCAGTTCTCCACGCGGCCCAGCGGGTGCAGCTCGATGAAGTCCACGTCGGGCGCGGATTTGGCGGCGTCATCGCCCTCGTCGAAGCGTGCGCCAAATTTCAGTTCGCTCATGCCCACGGGCTTCGAGCTGCCGTGCAGGACGACGTCGAGGCGCATGGGTTTCGTGCCGTCGTAACTCGCTGGGATGATGACGCCGTAGGGCTGGGTGGAGCCGTCCACAGCGGAGACGTAGGCGCGGAGGACTTTGCCTTTGCGGGTGGCCCAGGGCGTTTGATTCGCGAGCAGCGAAATGGCGCGCTGGTTGCCGCGCGCGAGGGCGCGCTTGAGCGCGGCGACGTCGTTGGTCGTGAGCGTTGTCTCGTAGCGCAGTGCCCAAGTGATGCCTTTGTGGAACAAGCCGGCATCGGCGAAGCGATCAGCCTTAGCCGGTGCGGCGACCGGATCAAAATCCGCGCGCAGGCGGTCCAGCTTTTCCTGCAACTGTTTCGCTTCGGCGGCAATGAGCGGTTGATCGTTCGTGGAAGGTGCGGCCGGCCCGTTCGCCCCTCGCCTGGGCGTTGCGCCAGCCTCGCGCAGCACGAACTCCAGCGCCGCCGTCGTGTCCTCGTAAGTCGTCGCGTGTCCGCCCGTTTCGCGGTGCAGCAGCAGCATCTTTCGCCCCGCCTGCTTCAGCTTCTCCGCGAGCCGCAGCACGCTTTGCGGCGGCACGAGTGCGTCCTTCCCGCCGGTGGTGAAGGCTGTGGGCATGGTGAATTTCTCCGGCCACAGCTCGGCGCTGCGCTTTTTATATTCCTCCGGCACCTGCGCCTTGGTGCCGCCGAAGGACGCGGCGATGGCGTCCTGGAACTTGTCGTATTCCACATGGTTCGCCGTGCCGTTCAGGCTGCACACGCCGGCAACTAGTTCCGGATGAAGCGCGGCGAAGGTCAGCACTGCCGTCCCACCCATCGAGCCGCCCACGAGGAAGACGCGCCCGACTTTGTGCCGCTGCCGCAGCTCGGCGATGATTTGCACCGTGTCCGCCTCGGCCAGCGGCCCCATCCACGACGTCTTCGCGCGATAGTCCGGCGAGACGAAGATCATGCCGAACCGCGCCGCCACCTCCCGCGAGCCGCGGCACTCACCCCGTGCGTCGCGGATGAACTGCCAGCGGTCGGAGCCATGCCCGTGGAAGGCGAGCACCACGTCGTGCGGTTCTGCGGCGTTGAAACCCGGCGGCAGCAACTCGACGTAGCGTTGCTCGGAGCCGTCAGCCTTGGCGGTGAAGGTGATGTCCTGTGGCTCGTCGGGTGCGGCGGCTCGTGTGGCGGGCAGGCCGGTCCCGAGGAACAGCGAAGTTACCAATATCAGAAGGAGCAGCGGAGGCGGCGCGTGAGGGGGACACTCTTGTCCCCCATGCGTCAGGATTATCGCTTCACTGGACGGGGGGACAGGAGTGTCCCCCTCACGAAAAGTCCGCTCCCCGGGATGCCAAAGCGCCGTCGCCGCTGCGTTCTGCCGGCGCAGTCCAAGTCGATGCAGGCATTTCGATGTGGCGTGGTAATTCATAAGCGGACCGGTTTAATGAACTCTCTCGTAATCGCGTGGGAAGACGAGCTTGATGCCGGCGATGACCGCGAGGCCGGCCAGGACGTAGGCCAGGGCGGTGTAGGTAAGCAGATGGTTGATGCCGACGGATTCCTTGAGCACACCGCCGGCGAGGGTCGCGCAACCCGAGATGACCGCGCCAAACAAGTTCAGCACGCCCACCGCCGAGGCCCGTGCATTGGCCGGGACGATCTCAAACGCGGACGGGAAGATGTTGCCCATGAAGAACCCGCTGAAGAGGCCGAAGCCCATCGCGG
>CAZOCL010000498.1:0-4314 GCA_964578245.1 uncultured Klebsiella sp.
GAAGCTCTCCGCCGCCGGTCCGCACACGCTCACGGTGAAGGGGAAGAACACGCTCTTCTTCAACGACGTGCTCGTCGGCGAGGTGTGGCTCGGCTCCGGGCAGTCGAACATGGCGATGACCGTGAACCGCGCGAAGGATTACGAGCAGGAGCAGTTGGCGGCGAAGCTCCCGCAGATCCGCATGTTCACCGAGGGTTCGCCCGCCGCGAACTCCGCGCAGAGCGTGGGCAAGGGCGAGTGGGTCATCTGTTCGCCGGAGAGCGTCGGGCGTTTCTCGGCCACGGCCTACTTCTTCGGCCGTGAGATTTACAAGGTGCTCAATGTGCCCGTCGGGCTGATCAACTCGTCCGTGGGTGGCACGCCGATTGAGTCGTGGATTGCACCCGAGACGCAGCAGGCGTCGCCGGAGTTGAAGGGGTTCTTCAACGCGCCGCGCAAGCCCAGCCCCGCGCTCGACCCTGCCAAGGCCAAGGCGAAGTTTGAGCAGGACCTCGCCAAGTGGCAGGAGGACGCGAAGAAGGCGAAGGCCGACGGCAAGCCCGCGCCCCGGCGGCCGCAGGACCCGGCGGCCGTGGCCGAGCGTAAGGGCAATCTCGGTGGCCTATTCAACGGCAAGATCGCCCCGCTCATCCCCTACACCATCCGGGGCGCGCTGTGGTATCAGGGCGAGGCGAACTCGGCGGCGGAGAAGGCGGTGTTCTATCACGCGCAGCTTGCGCTGCTGGTGACTGACTGGCGCGCACGGTGGGGCTACGAGTTCCCGTTCGCGTGGGTGCAGCTCCCGAACTTCAGCGGGAACGGCCGCGACTGGCCAGCCGTGCGCGAGGCGATGCTCCAGACGCTCTCGCTCAAGGACACCGGCATGGCCATCACGATTGATGTCGGCGAGGAGAAGGACATCCACCCGAAGAATAAACAGGAAGTCGGACACCGGCTCGCCGCGTGGGCGCTCGGGACGGTGTATGGGCAGAAGGTAGCCACGAGCGGCCCGCTGCCGGCCGGGCATCAGGTGCGCGGCAGCGAAGTGGTGCTGAGCTTCAAGCATACGGACGGCGGCTTGGTGGCCAAGGGCGGGGAGCTGAAAGGCTTCGTAATCGCCGGTGAAGACAAGCAGTGGAAGCCCGCGCAAGCACGCATCGAGGGCGACAAGGTGGTGGTCTCCAACGCCGAGGTGAAGCAGCCGTTGGCGGTGCGCTATGCCTGGGAGAACTGGCCGAGGTGCAATCTCTACAACGGAGCCGGATTGCCGGCGTCGCCGTTTCGGACGGATGGGGGGAAGTGATCTGCTAGGGCGCACCCCACCGACCCATGCTAAACGAATCGACCCAGAAGATGTCACGTTTCAGACCACAGCCAATCATGGTGCTTTTTCGCTAACCTCTCAAGCCGGTCAAATGTCTGCTCGATGACCCGACGCCGCTCCTCTTTGTAACCGGGGCTTGGAGACAGCCGGTCAATGTAGCTGTCATAACCCGCGATATACTTCTCGCGCCAGCCGCGCACTATGGCGACTTCTGGGAGTGTGCCGCCGTAGGTTTCGTAAAGTAATGCGAGCAACTCGACGCTCGGCATGAGAACATCTTCGCCCTGTTCATCCAACTGAACCGCGACAGGATCTGTAATGATGCTCTCAATCCGCTCAATCAGAGGTTTGAGAAATGCATCATGCAGATAGTCTCGTGCTCCGTCGCAATCGAAGTTCCCAGTGTTCCAAGTTCCCATACGCTTCGCGTGGCTCGGCCAAGGGCTCACGGAATCCGCGCTTCCGCCAGCACGCCATCCGCCCCTGCCTTCACCACGCAAAAATCCGCCGGCTGGCCCACGGCGATTTCATTGCGCAGGCCCATGAGTTGCGCCGGGCGTTCGGAGAAATGCGGCCAGACTTCGCGCCAGGTTTTCCCCAGCATTTGCGCGGCGCGGGTGATGCCATCAATGGGCTTGAGCGCGGAGCCGGCGAAGTTGGGTTTGCCGGGCTGACGCACGATCTGGTCCACGCCGACCTCCAGCTCGATGGTGCCGATGGTGTAGCGGCCCGGGGGCGCGCCGGCGGCGGACATGGCGTCGGTGGTGTAGTAGATGCGCTCGGGCGGGAGGGCGCGGTGCATGTGGCGGAACAGGATGGGCGAGACGTGGTGCGTGTCCGGGATGAGGCTGGGCGTGATGCCGGGCGTGTCGAAGACGCGCCAGAGGATATTGTCGTGACGATCAAGCTGCTGCGGGATCCCGTTGCCCAGATGGGTGAAGCCGCGCGCCCCGGCCGCGACGGCGGTGTGAATGGTATCGGCGGAGGCGTTCGTGTGGCCGAGGCTGATGACGAATCTGAGGGCGACGGCGAGCCGGATGGCTTCGAGCGAGCCGTTGCGCTCCGGGGCGAGGGTGAGCAGGACGGGGTCGGTGCCGGTGACGGCGCGGAGTTCGCGGAGATCGGCCTCAGTGGCATCGCGCATCACGGCGGGATTGTGTGCGCCCTTGAAGCCGATCTCGGGCGAGAGGAAGGGGCCTTCGATGTGCCACCCGGCCAGCGCGGCACGGAGTTCGGGATTCGCATCGCGAATGGCTTTGGCCTGGCGCACACGGGCCATGAGCTTCGGCCACTCGTCGGTGATGAGCGTGAAGAAGAAGCGGCCGCAGCCATCGCGTCGCATCTGGCGCGCGGCGGAGAGCAGGTGCGCCTCGGTGAGGTGATCGTCACGCTGGAAGTCCACGCCGCCATAGCCGTTGATCTGGAGATCGAGCAGCGTGGGCGCGAGCCAGAGGCCGTCGGCATCGCCGATGGCGGGGCTGACGTCCGTGATGACGCCAGCGGACCATTGGACGCGAAGAGGCTGGCCGGTGGCGAAGTGGCGGCCCTGAATTTCACCGTGGTGCATGGCGGATTCCTAGCGCGGGCGAGGGCGGGGAACGAGCAAAAACGCGGCTCAAGAGCCTTCGCGGACACGGCCTGTCCCGGTGCGCGGGGATTGCACGAATGCGTCCCGGCGTCGATTTCCTCTTTCCGCGCGCCTGGGTTTCCCGCAAGCTCCCGGCGTCGTCCGCGACAGCCGATGCGCTTGTTTGCCAGAATTGCTCAATTGATTCGTGGTCGCCGCCAGCAGCAGGCGCAGCAGACCAAGCGCGCCTATCTCCTGAGCCTCTACATGGGCGAGGCCAACGGCAGCGAAGGTCCGGACCGCGCCTTCCGTCCCAACCGCCAGCGCCAGCACGGCAAGGGTGTGAAGGGGCAGGACAACATCTGACGCGGACTGCGCGCGGTTGAGCTGGCCGCGAAGGGGCGCACGAAGAAAACCACCGGCAGAGCTGCCGCGTGGAACACGATGCGACCCACGGCAATGCTCCCAACCAATTCGACGCCCGACGTTCAGCACGCCTTGCCCATGGCAGCGAGGCGGCGCCCGATCTCCTCCGGCGTCACGTCCTCGACGTGCGTGGAGAGCGACCAGCGGTGGCCGAACGGGTCCACCACCGTGCCGGAGCGATCGCCGTAGAACTTGTTCTCCAAGGGCTGCTCCACTTTTGCGCCCATGGCCACGGCCTGGTTGAACATCGCGTCGGAGTCCGGCACGTAGAGATGGAGGAACACCGGCGAACCGCCGAGGCTCTGCGGGCTGAGCGCGTTCATCTGCGGGAACTCATCGGCGAGCATAATGCGCGAGTCACCGATCTGGATTTCCGCGTGCATGATCTGGTCGCCGGGTCCGGGCAGCCGCATGTGCTCGTGGGCACCGAAGGCGCGGTGGTAGAAGTCGAGGGCCTTCGCTGCGCCCTTGATGATGAGGTAGGGCGTGACAGTGTGATAACCGGCGGGGATGGGATTGGTGGGCATGGTGGTTTGGGGTTTGGTTTGATCGGACTTAATCAAATAGCGGGTGAAACTCAAACGCGCTTCACCGTCCTGGTCTGTCCGACCTTCGCGGCTTCGTAAAAGGCGTAGATCGTGTCCAGCACCCGCAGGCCTTCGCGGCCGGTCACAGGCGGGGGTTGCAGGCCGGCGCTCGCGCGGGCGCAAGCGTGGACCCACGGGGTGTAGCCGCCGGCCTCCGCCGGGGGCTTGAACTCCTGCACGCCGCTGACCTTGGGCTCGGCGGTGGAATACCATTTTAGTATCACCTCGGCCTGCTGGTTCATCTCCAGCCAGCCTTTCTCACCCCAGAGCTTGATGTGCTGGTGGTAGCCGCGGTCGAGGTAGTAGCCGCTGGTCATGGTGCCGAACATGCCGTTGGTGAAGCGCAGCGCGGCGGCGTTCGAGTCCTCCACGTCCATAGGTTGCCCGCCGACGGTGCCGGAGAAGCCCGCGACCGCCTCCACCTCCGTGCC
>CAZOCL010000499.1:0-4312 GCA_964578245.1 uncultured Klebsiella sp.
AGCGCGGCGCTCCAAAACAGGGTGATGGCGAAGAGTGTGGTCACGCGGCGGACGCCCGACTGTAGGTGCCGGGGATGGCTCAGGCAAGGCAGGCGCGCACTCTGCCCCAGCGCGGGCGCCGAGGAGATCGTGGCAGCCGGTCGCGCGGTCGCGCTGGTTGTCGGGCGGTCACCACCGGGAATGAATTGGCAAACGGCGGCGATTCCGCTTGAGTGCCGTGGTTCACGCTGCGGACATCCCGGCGTGCTTGAGTCGCGCCATGCCAAATTCCTCGCCGATGAAAAGTGCCATCACCCTCTCCCTGGTCAACGAAGCGCGCGGTGGTCCGTTCGTGTATTGGGACGATCTGCCGGCCGGGTTTTCCGCCGCCGCGCGGCATGGGTTTGATGCAGTGGAGATTTTTCCCCCTACCGCGAACGCGGTGTCCGTCGGCACGGCGCGCGAGCTGATGGAGAAGCATTCGCTGAAGATCGCCGCCGTGGGCACGGGTGCGGGCTGGGTGAAGCACAAGCTCCGCCTGACCGATCCCGACCCCGCCGTGCGCGCGAAGGCCCGCGAGTTCATCTACGGCATCATCAACCTCGCCGGCTATCTCGGCGCGCCCACGATCATCGGCTCGATGCAGGGCCGCTGGGAGGGCGCAGTGTCTCGCGAGCAGGCGCTGGCCTGGCTGGCGGAGGAATTGCAGGCGCTCTCGGAGCGCTCCGCCGCGCATGGGCAGGTGCTGCTCTACGAGCCGCTCAACCGCTACGAGACGAACCTGCTCAACCGCAACGCCGACGCGGCCGAGTTCGTCACGCAGCATGGCCTGAAGCATGTGCGGCTGCTCTGCGATCTCTACCACATGAACATCGAGGAGCAGAACCTCGCGGAGTCGCTCCGGCAGACCGGTGCGCTGGTGGGCCATGTGCATTTCGCTGACTCGAACCGCCGCGCCATCGGCCTCGGGCACACGGACGTCGCGCCCATCGCGGCCGCACTGAACGACATCGGCTACGCGGGTTACCTCTCGGCGGAAATCCTCCCGCTGCCGGATGCGGAGACGGCGGCGGCGCAGACGATGGTGAGCTTTCGCAAATACACCGCCCCGGTCGGCTGAACACAGCCACTTGACCATGAGCACAAACCCCGGCCACTTCCAATCCGCCACCCGCGGCTTCGCGTTGTTCCTCGCCGGGTTCACGCTGCTCGGCGTGGTCGCTGGTGTGCGGGACCCGGGGCTGAACCTGAATGGATGGTGGGTGGATCTGCGCTGGCTGCCGCGCTGGCTCGAGACCGGCTGCCTGCTGGCACTGGCGGGCTTGCTGGTGGCGTTCGTGGTGGTGCCCCGGGCGCGATCGTGGCGGCGGCAGGCCACGCTCGCGGTCGTCGCGTTCTTTGCGTCGGTGACGCTGGTCAATGCGCTGTTGTTTTGGCGGCTCGCGGGTGAGGGGAGCATTGCCAGCGGCTGGCTGTTGCCCCTTTCACTGTGTTTCTTCGCGGGGCTGGTGGCGGTGATGACTGAGGTGCGGCGTGAGACGCCCGCCCGGACACAGTGGTTCCCGACGGCCCAGGCCTTCGTCATCTGTGCGCTCGCGTTTCCGATGCTGCAATGTGTGGCGTTTGGAAAGACGGATTACCGGCGTTCAGCCGAAGTGGCGGTGGTCTTCGGTGCGCGAGCGTATGCGGACGGACGGCCTTCCCACGCGCTGGCTGACCGCGTCCGCACGGCGTGCCAGCTCTATCAGCAGGGCCTGGTGAAACGACTCGTCTTCTCCGGCGGCCCCGGCGATGGCAATATCCATGAGACGGCGGCGATGACCCGCATGGCGTTGGGCCTCGGCGTGCCCGCCAGTGCGATCAGCACCGATCTCCAAGGCGTGAACACTGCCGCGACCGTGCACAACACCAGTGCGGAACTGGCCGGGCAAAGGGTGATTGTCGTGAGCGAGTTTTACCACCTGCCCCGCATCAAACTGGCTTACCGGAGCGCGGGTGTGGAGGTCTTCACCGTGCCGGCGCAACCCACGACGCTCACGCGAGCGCTGGCCCCGGCTTCCGTGCTGCGCGAGGTGCCTGCCTTCTGGGCTTACACGGCGCGGGCCACGGTCGGACGGCTGTGAGCCGGGGGGAAATGATTCAGGCGAGGAGACGGCTTGGACTCCAGTCACCGTTTGCCCTTAAGCCCCAGAAAGACGATCACGATCCCCACATACGCGGCGACAGCCGTCATCGAGATCAGGCCCGTCCAGACGTAGCGCAGCACGCGGTTCTTGGTTTTCTGGAAGACCTGCCGGTTGAGCGCCCAGGCCGCACCGCCAATGCCGCCCCCGATGGCACCGCCAACAAACACAAGCGCGAGCGGCAGTCCCGCCCATACTTGTTCATACCAGACCAGCTTCGTCACCGGCGTGATGGAACTCCCCACCGGCTTCAGCGCGGTCGCAGGGGCTGGAGCCGGCGGCGGTGGCGTCGGTGGTGAGGCCGGTGGCCTGGTCGTGCGCAGCCCAGACGGCGGCGGCGGTGGTGGCGGTGGAGTTGCTGTAGCCGCAGGGGCCGGACTGGCTAGTTGCTGCGAAATGATCTCATTGGCGGCCGGGGTGCCATCCGCACCGCAGGACGGACAGGCCACTGGGGACGGCATCTGACCGTCCACGGGTTCAATGTCGAAGGCGTAGCGTTGTCCGCAGGCGCACTGAATCTTGATGGGAATCATGGTGCAGTTCCTTGGTTGCACGGCGGTCTCTCGAGAACGAACGAGACCAGGCCGCTGGCTGGAATCCTAATTTCATGGGTGACCGGTTGGAGATAACGACGCTGGTTGTCCCTGGTCAAGTCTCCTCGCCGCCGGGTCAGCCGGATGTTGCCGTCGCCTTTTCTGCTCGCCTGATTGCGGCGGGAGGCGTTCCAATCCCGCCACTAATCATGAAACGATTCGCGCTGTTGCTGGCCGTGGCCACCGGTTCCTTCCAACTCTTCGCCGCTGAATTACCGACGGAGATTCCGCTGTGGCCCAAGGGCGCGCCCGGCTCCGAGGGCAAGACGGAAAAGGAGCTTCAGGTGAAGAACGCCACTGGCGATGTCACCAGCGTCTCGCGCATCCACAACCCCAGCCTCACACCCTATTTGCCTGCGAAGGACAAGGCCAACGGCGCGGCCGTGCTGGTGATCCCGGGTGGCGGGCATCGCGTGCTGGCCATCGCGCATGAGGGCTACAACGTCGGCGAGTGGCTGCGCGATCACGGCATCGCCGCCTTCGTGCTCAAGCACCGGCTGGCGCGGGAAACCAACTCGACCTACCAGATCGAGGTCGAGTCGCTGGCCGACACGCAACGCGCGATGCGCCTGATCCGCAGCCGCGCGAGTGGGTGGAACGTGGACCCCGCGCGCCTCGGCGTGATGGGCTTCTCCGCCGGTGGGGAACTGGCGTGGCTTGTGAGCGCCAGGAACGACAACGGCCTCGCCGACGCGAAGGATGACGTGGACCGGCAAGGCTGCCGCCCGGCCTTCCAGGCGCTCATCTACCCCGGTCGTTCCGCCGCCATCCTGCCCACGAAGGAAGTGCCGCCGGTGTTCCTCTGCGCGGGCTACGGCGACCGGCAGGACATTTCGGAAGGCCTGGCGGAGGTGTATCTGCGCTTCAAGCAGGCGAAGGTCCCGGCGGAGCTGCACATGTATTCCAACGCGGGCCACGGCTTTGGCTACCGCCCCGCCAACAAAGGCCCGCATGCCGCCTGGCTGGACCGGTTCAACGAGTGGCTCGACGTGCGCGAAATGCTGACGGCGAAGGCGAAGTAGAAGTCTCGGAGGCGTGGATGTGGAGCGCGGCCATCAGGCCTTAGGAACGGGAGCACGTCAAACGTGGTTCAAGCGCACAATTGCACACGCAGCCTTCTGCGGCATGAATGCCGCGCTCCACTCGCGCCAGCGCGCCACCAGGGCACTCCCCCCGGAGTTTGGGCTGAACGCATTTCTGCCGTGTTCAACGGGCGGTGGCTTGGGTAGGCTCGGCAACATATGACACCTCGATCCTCGTCCGCCGTGCCTGCGCACACCCGTCGTCATTTCCTGCAACGTGGGGCGGTCGCCGCCGCCGGAGCGGCGCTGGCGGCTCCGGCCTTGAACACGCTGGCGCAGGTCGCGGGTGAGCGGCCGCCACGCGCCGAGGGCGTTACCGTGCTCAACCCGCGCAGCCGCGTGCCCGTGAGTTTCATCATTGATGACTCGACGTGCCTGGTGAACTTGAACCGCTTCGCGATGCCGCAGTTTGACGCGGCCCATCTCGGCGCGAACAAGGTTTACCATCGCAACTGGCGCGAGTGGCCCGTGGAGA
>CAZOCL010000500.1:0-4306 GCA_964578245.1 uncultured Klebsiella sp.
TGGCCCCCTGGCCGGACTTCGCGGGGGTGAAGCCCAAGGTGGTCATCGTCTATGACGAGGACTACGTGGCGCTGCGGGACGGAGCGTTCAAGAAGATCAAGCCCGCCGACGGGACCAGGACCAAGTGGCGACTGCTCTACCCCTTGCTCGGTTTCTTCCCTGCCTCGTTCAAGGAAGAAGTGCTGGAACCGCACGGCATCAACCCCCTGCGCGTCTCGCTCATCACCTGCATGTGCGCCTACGTGTTCTTCATGGCGGAACTGATCAGCCTGTTCTTCTTCAGCCACGGCATTTTCCAGCGGGTGGCGGGGATTTTCATCTGGCTGGATTACCTTGCGGTCATCCTGCTGCCCTTTGACTCCGCCGTGCGCTTCTACCAGATCCTGAACCGCGAGCGCTACCCGGACGGCTTCTTTGAGTGGCTGCCGAAGTTTCTGCAGCGGAAGTAAACGTTGTCCGATTGCCCCCGGAGGGCCGCGCTCCAGAGCAGTGCCGCGCTCGCCACCGCGCGGCTCGACGCTGCTCGGCTGCTCATGCTAATAACTGGGGCCGTGCCCGATACCGCCCTGCCAACCCCGTCCGCCCTCGCGTGAAACGGAACTGGTTTTACTTTCCCCTGGCCGGCCTCGTCGCGCTGGCGTTGCTCGTCTGGGTGGCCCGGCAGGCGTTAAAATCTAGCGAGAACCAGCCCAGCCCCACGCCCGTTCCAGCGGAGTCTCCTGCTCCCGCCATTCCTCCAGAACGCACCATTGAAATGCACCGCTTCCCCGGGGTGCAGGGACCGACCAACATTTCTCACCTGCCCCTGCCTGTGCCGGCGGACTGGCGGCGTTACGGCAGCGGCGGCACCAATCGGCTCGCCGTCCTGCTGACCGACCCGAACTCCGCGTGGCTCGGCGTCGCGCACGGGCTGCGCACCATCGGCGTGCCGTTCCTGCTCACCACCAACACCGCGCAGGCGCTCATGCATCGCGTGGTGTTCGTGTATCCCCAATTGTCCGGGGCGGTGCTCGCGCCACCGGACCTCCGTGCGCTGGCCGCGCACCCGCGCACGGGCGGGACGCTCATCGCCGCGAACGTCCTCGGCGGCGGGCTGGAGGAGCTCTTCGGATTCCAGCAGGCGGTCGCCTCGGATCGCCATTACGAAATCGGCTTCACGGCGCAGCACCCCCTCACGGCCAGCTTCACCCATCCGCGCGAGCGCGTCTTCCGCGTGGCCGAGCCGAAGAATCCTTCCGCCATCGCCGGCAAGTATCACTACACCCAGCCGACCGTCCCCCCGCTCGCGATCTACGAGGATGGCACCGCCGCGATCCTCCTGCGCCCCTGGGAAGCGGGCTACGCCTGCGCGCTGGGCTTCGACCCTGGCTACCTGCTGCTCCTCGGCTACAACAACCGCGAGGAAGGCATCGCCCGCGCCTACGTGAACCAGTTCGAGCCGTCGCTCGACGTCATCCTCCGGCTGCTCAAGGAACTCTACACCGCCACCGCCGTCGCGCCCGTCACGCTGGGCACGGTGCCGTTTGGACGGTCGCTGCCCGTGCTGATCACGCATGACGTGGACTACAACCGCTCGCTCACCAACACGCTGGCCTACGCAGAATACGAGGCGAGCATCGGCCTGCGCGCGACCTACTTCACGCAAGTAAAATACCTCCGGGACTTCAATGACGTGGCCTTCTTCAACGAGACCGCGCCGCCCATTCTCCAGCGCACGCGCGCGCTGGGTCACGAACTGGCCAGCCACACCGTCTGCCATTCGCGTGTGTTTTCCCGCCTGCCACTAGGGACGGGGGCCGAGCAATATCCGGGCTACCAGCCCTTCGTGCGCACGCCAATCCTGACCGTCGGCGGCTCGGTGCTGGGCGAACTGCGCGTGAGCAAGTTCCTGCTGGAGACGCTGTGCGGCCAGGAGGTCGTCTCGTTCCGTCCCGGACACTTGAGCAATCCCTACTCGCTGCCGCAGGCGCTGGTCGCCACCGGTTTCCGCCACAGTTCATCCGTCACCGCAAACGACTCGCTCACGCACCTGCCTTTTCAACTCAACTACGACCGGGCCCGTGCGGCGGAGACACCCGTCTTCGAGTTCCCCGTGACCATCGAGGACGAGGAGAAGCCCCCGATGGGCGAGCGCGTGCAGGCAGCCCTCGACGTGGCGCGTGAACTGGCCCGCTACGGCGGCCTCATGAACGTGCTCATCCATCCAGACATTACCGGCCACAAGCTTCAGTTCGAGCGCGACTTCGTCACGGCGCTGAAACCCGTCGCATGGTTCGGCACGGTGAACGAGTTCGCCTCATGGTGGACGGCGCGCAACGAAGTCGCCGTGGACGTGGCGGTCGCCGGCCAGTTCGCCACGGTCTCGCTGGCGGCCCCGCAGCCGCTCAACGGCCTGACGCTTTTCGTCCGCCCCGGCTGGCGCTTGCAAGCCGTGGAACCCGCCGGTCTGAAAACCTCCACGACGGCCACTGGTCTGGTGATTGAACAGGTCCCGGCACAAGCACGGCTGCTCTTCCAGATCGCGCCCTAACTGGAAGGCGAGGTCCGAAACGAATGCGAAGCTGTTAAGAATCTCAGCCGGGATTGCCTTTTGCGTCTTCGCGTCTTTGCGTCGAAACCGTGCTACAAACCCCGCGCGGACTTGTAGCGTCCACGCCATTGCCAAGCCGCCCGCCGCTGCTACGCTCGCACCATGATGTTTGCGTTCTTGATCGTCATCGGGGTGGTGATTGCCATCGTTCTCATCGTCGGCTTGTGGGGCATCGGCATTTACAACGGCCTCGTCGGCCTGCGGCAGGCGGTAAAGAACGCCTGGGCGCAGATTGACGTGCAACTCAAGCGCCGCCACGACCTCATCCCGAACCTCGTCGCCACGGTCAAGGGCTACGCCACGCACGAGAAGGACACGCTGGAGCGCGTCATCTCCGCCCGCGCCCGCGCCACCAGCGCCACCACCCCCGCCGACAAGATCAAGGCCGAAGGTGAAGTCAGTTCCGCGCTTGCGCGCCTCCTCGTCGTCTCCGAGGCGTATCCCGACCTCAAGGCGAACTCGAACTTCACCTCGCTGCAGGGCGAACTGACCGGCACGGAAGACCGCATCGCCCTGACCCGCCAGACCTACAACGACACGGTGACGCGCCTGAACACCGCCATCCAGACCTTCCCCGCCGTGCTCATCGCCGGCATGCTGGGCTTCAAGGAAGAACCGTTCTTCGAGGTGCCCCAGGCGGAGAAGGAAGCGCCCAAAGTGCAGTTCTGAAGCGGAGAGCAGGCCGGACGTGCTGCTGCTTCGTGTTGCGTGTTGCGTGCTACAACACGGACCGCTTCCGGACGACCGTTCTTAACACGCAACACGAAGCACGCAACACGCCGCCCATTCCACTGCAAACTTGCCGCGCCCGCCATTCGTCGCCACTCTCCCGCCCATGCAATTCATCCGCGACATACACGCGGCAAAAAAGGCGCTGGGCCAGCCCGTCATCTCCTTCGAGTTCTTCCCCCCGAAGACCGACGAGGGCGACAAAAACCTGCTGGAGAAGCACATCCCCGAGCTGATGAAGCTCAAGCCCGACTTCTGCTCCGTGACCTACGGCGCGGGCGGCAGCACGCGGGACAAGACCATCGGCATCGTGGACCGCATCCAGCGCGAGCACGGCCTCACCGCGATGATGCACCTCACCTGCGTCAACGCGACGAAGGAGGAATTGACCGGGGTAATCGCCGAGGCCCGCAAGCGCGGCATCCAGAACATCCTCGCCCTGCGCGGTGACCCGCCCGCCGGCGGCGAGTTCAAGGCCACGCCGGGCGGCTTCGAGTATTCCTACCAGCTCGTCAGCTACCTGCGCGAACTCGGCGGCTTCAGCATCGGCACCGCCGGTTTTCCCGAGGGGCATATCGCCTGCAAGGAAGGCAAGCTCGTGGACTGGGACCGGCTCAAGGCGAAGATTGATTGCGGCGCAGACTTCGTGGTCACGCAGCTCTTCTTTGACAACGCGGACTTCTACGCCTTCCGCGACTACCTCGCGAAGAAAGGTGTCACCGTGCCGATCGTGCCCGGCATCCTGCCCGCCCACAGCGGCTCGCAGGTAAAGCGCTTCACCGCACTCTGCGGTGCGCAACTGCCCGCCCCGTTCCTCGCCGGCCTGGACAAGTGCGGTGCGGACGACGGGGCAGCCACAGCCTTCGGCATCGAATACGCCTCCGCGCAATGCGCCGACCTGCTCAAGAATGGGGTCGAGGGCGTCCACTTCTACACGCTGAACAAGGCGCACTCCACCACGCGCATCCTGCAGAATCTGAAGCTGGC
>CAZOCL010000501.1:0-4285 GCA_964578245.1 uncultured Klebsiella sp.
AACACACACCCGGCGCGGGAACTTGCCTTCCCGCGCCGTGGTGTTTTCGGGCCACAAGAGTTTGGCCACAAAGAGGCGCAGAAGGCACAAGAAGGAGAGGAGCCCTGATGTGGCGGAGCGCGGGCGTCCTCGCCCGCTTTGCGCGTGCGACCGCTGAGACGATGCGCACCCTCCCCGCCACACGACCCGCAAAGCGGCGCTGAAAGCCGCGCGCACTCCAGACGCTGCGCGACCACGGAAGCCATTTGCCGTTCCCCAGCAGCGGGGCGAGAGCAAGCGCGCCAGCGTCTTGGAGTGCGGCGGCCCTCCGCCGCTTTCACCACGGTTGTGGCACTCACGCACCGGACAAAGTGCCAGCGGCCGCCGCGCTCCCGGAGCGCGGGCGTCCTCGCCCGCTTTGCGCGTGCGACCGCTGAGACGGAACGCACCCTCCCAGCCGCACAACCCGCAAAGCGGCCCGGAGGGCCGCGCTCCGGGGAAGTGCACGCGCTCCCCATTCCAATTTTTGCGCCTTCTGCGCCTCTTTGTGGCCATTCCCATTTGTGGCCGCCATGCGGCGGTGGCGTTTGTTTGAACGGCGCGCAGCAAGCGCGTTCCAATCTCCTCAACTGTGCGCGAAGAAGTGTGTCATGTTGAGGCTGTGCGCGATGAATGCTCCCTTTGAATCCATGAAGACCCGATTTACCTACGCCGGCCTCTGCCTGGCACTGCTGATGCAGATCTCCACCTTGCAGGCGATGAACAAACCGGCGGTGGATGAGATCATCAAACTCCACGTCGCTGGGTTGGGGGACGAGACCATCGTCGCGTTCATCAAGAGCAAGAACTACCTGTTTGACCTCACGGCCGACGACGCCATTGGGCTGCGGGACAAAGGACTGACCAGCATGGTTTTGAGCGCGATGCTCAGCAGCGGGAATGCTCCTTCCTCGCCTGCCGCACCGCCGGTCGTCACCTCTCCGCCGGTCCTCTCGTCCCCCCCGCCACCGCCCACTTCGTCCGCGACCTACTCGACACTGTCGCCGGCGAATCCGCCGCCTCCGGTTGCGCAGCCCATGATTGTCAGCGCGCCACCGGCCGTGGTGGCTTCGCCGGCCGCAAACCCCGATGTGGCCTACTTCCATCAGGAACTCAGCCCACACGGCAAGTGGTTCCTGGTGGAGGACAACCGCTGGTGCTGGCAGCCCACCGTGGTGATGGGCAATGCCGAGTGGCGGCCGTATTGGGACCGGGGACATTGGGTCAATACGGACCAGGGGTGGTATTGGGCTTCGGACTATCCGTGGGGCTGGGCAGCGTTCCACTATGGGCGCTGGAATCTGCACCCGCGTCACGGGTGGATTTGGTTCCCGGACCGTGTCTGGGCGTCGTCCTGGGTGGTGTGGCGCACCGGTGGCGACTACTGCGGCTGGGCACCGTTGCCGTGGGGAGCGTATTACGACCAGGCGAGCGCGCGGTTCAGTTACAATGGCAAATTCGTGGGAGCGAACTTCGATTTCGGACTGGGCTGGCAGCATTTCAACTTCAGTTACACGCGCGAACTGGGCGAGACGCCCCGGCGTCATTTCGTGAGGGAGTTCGAGGCGCGCAACGTGTTTAACCAGACCACGATCATCAATCGCTACAGCGCCAACCGCGTGGTGGAGAACAATCAGACGCAGTTCCATATGGCCAATCGCGGGCCTGATTTTGCCGGCCTGCCCGGGGGGAAGGGACGGTCCATGGAGGTGGTGAAATTACAGGAAATGCAGGCCCCGCCGCCGAACCGTTCGCACGAGCACTACAACCGGGATAATCGCACGATGGAAGTGTATCGCCCTCGCTGGGGCGGCCACTGAGCAACGGGTGCCGTGAGCCGCGTTTCCTGAAGGCTGCGTGTCCGTCGCTTAGTCCACAGACCGCTTTCCGGGTGCCGACAAACGTTTCGCGGCGAGGGCGGCATGGTAGGCAGCGACTTCCTCTTCGGTGGCCGGTTGGGGCCAGACCCAGTCGCGGCCTTTGAGCCAGTTCGAGGATTCATTCGCTTTCGGTGCGGGAGGTTTAGCGTCGCCGCCATCGTCTTTGAAGTCCTCGCCCACTGACCACAGACGGAACTTCCCGTCAGCTTCCCGCCGGTAGCGGAGCGGCTGTCCATCCATGAAATCGACAGGCACAGTCTGGAGAAAGCCCGGCACCAGTTCGGCTAAGGCTGAGGGGAAGCTGCCGTGCTTCAGGCGATGCCGATGCAGCGCGATGGCGGTGAGTGTGAGCCGCGCTTGCACCACGATGGTCGCATGACGAAGCATTGTGGAGGCCTCCCAGACGGCGAAGGCATCCTTGGAGAAAAGCTGCCAGTAATTCTCACTCGGACGGAGCGACCCCAACGAACCGGCTTCTGAAAGGCCCCTTTGAAGCGAGCCGGTGGTCTTCGCCGTCTGCCATGCGTGCATCATGCCGGTTTGCAGTTTCAACGCCTGGAGTTCTTCAGAATACGAAGTCCAGAATGGCCAGGGAATGAGCGGAACCGTGTTTCGCAAGGTGTCCATTGGTGAGTCGCGGAGGGCTGTCATCCAAGTGGCCGGTGGTCCCGCAACCATCGCTGTGAGTCCCCCGCGGTGCATTTGCGCTAAACTCCAGAGTGTCGGCCAGTTTGTGCGCTGCAGGGCGAAGGATTCGACCGTATAGGCGCGTTCCATCGAGAAGCCGTCCAGCACGGCTTGCAGGGTGTCGTGTTCAAGCCAGAGTTGTTGGATTTCCGCAAGCTGGGCATCGCTCCAGCCGGAAAACTGGAGCGCCTCCCAAGTGGTATTGCTGCAGCGCGAGAGGATCACATTGTGAAACATAAGGCCGATGAGCGCGCGGTTCTGTGAACGGAGCGCCAGTCGGGAACCGGCACGCCACCAGCGCCAGGCGTCGTCAGGGGCCTCGAATCGTAGGTCGTGCAAGGTCGCCGACATCAACCAATCCTGGCCTTTGGTGCTTGCCCTAAACCATTCCGTCTCGGAGCTGGAGAGAAACTTGGCGGAGTCAAACGGGCAGCCGAAGGCCGGTAAATCCAAAGTGACGGCCAAGTCCCTTAGCTTCTCCCGATTGTCAGCGAGATCAGCGGAGAAGTCAGGCCAGAGGTTGGCTGTAAAGTGGTTACTGCTTCCGAAGGGCTGTAAGCCCAGATCGCGCAGAAGTTGAACCTGCTGCCAGCACACCATCGCGCGGCCGGGCGCGATTCCGACCATTGGATAAGGACGGTGCAACAGCGTCTCAACATTGTCCGCATGTAGCAGGCTCTCGGTTATCTTGCGGAATTCGATGGCACCATTGCTTGCAGACAACGGTGCGGGTGGCACATGACCTGCGAGCGTGAGACGCTCGCCCATTGCGATGAGGTGTTGTTTGTAGGCGTCGAGCTGTGCTTTGCGGCGCTCGTGCGCAAGCCACAATCCCAACACGGCAAGCACAAGAAAGCCGAGCAGCCACCAGCCGAGTTTCAGCGGTAATGGCTTTCTAGTTGGAGCGGTTGGCTCTGGCATGTTGCGATAAGAATCAACGACGGCGCGGCTAGTATCGGATTTCGGTTCCGCAAGCGGGACTGTGCTTCAGTCAATTCAATCCTCCGGGCGCTCCCCATGCGGGGCCATCTTCACCAGCTTGGGGTCGAACTGGCCGAGGACTTCCACGAGGTCGCTCTGCGCGGCCATGACCTGGTGGATGTCTTTATAGACCATCGGCACCTCGTCGAGGCCGGCGCTGATGAGGTGGACGCCGGCTTCCTTGAGCACGCGGTTGACCTTATACCACTCAAAAGTCTCCGTGGCCTTCTTGCGGCTCATCATGCGGCCCGCGCCGTGGGAGGCGGACTTGAGCGAGGGTTCGCTGCCCTTGCCGCGCACGAGATAACCGGGCGAAGCCATCGAGCCCGGGATGATGCCCAGCACGCCGGCCCCGGCAGGCGTCGCGCCCTTACGGTGGACGACCACATCGCGCTCCGTGCCGCCGATGACGTGGCGTTCTTTCCACGCGAAGTTGTGGTGGTTTTCGACATCGAGCAGCACGCCGACGCGCAGGTGCTCGGCAATGTGCTGGTGGATGAGCGCGTGGTTGGCGGCGGCGTAGTCGCCCATCAGCTCCATCGTGGCCCAGTATTCCTGACCTTCCGCGGAGTCGAGCGAGAGCCAGGCGAGGTGGCGATGCTCCTTGGGCAGTTCGGGGTGCTGCTCCATCGCGAGCTGGCTGTAGTGCTCACAGACCGCCGCGCCGGTGCCGCGACTGCCGCTGTGGCTCAGGAGCGCAACGTATTCGCCGGGTTCCA
>CAZOCL010000502.1:0-4270 GCA_964578245.1 uncultured Klebsiella sp.
ACCCAGATTCCCAAGATGTGCCTCGAAGCGGGGCTGGGCATCGGGGCGATGATCGGCTGCACCCAGCCGCGTCGCGTGGCGGCGCTCTCGATCTCCCAGCGCATTGCAGAGGAACTCAATGTGAACTGGGGGCGCGAGGTGGGCTGCAAGATCCGCTTCGACGACCGGTCGGGGCCGCACACCTACATCAAGCTGATGACGGATGGCATCCTGCTGGCCGAGACGCAGGGTGACCCGACGCTGGCGGAATACAACGCGATCATCCTCGACGAGGCCCATGAGCGCTCGCTGAACATTGATTTCCTCATCGGCTATCTCAAGGGACTGCTGGAGCGGCGCAAGGACCTGAAACTGATCGTGACGTCGGCCACGATTGATACGCAGGCCTTCTCGCGGCACTTCAATGATGCGCCGATCATCGAGGTCTCGGGGCGGTTGTATCCGGTCGAGGTAGTCTATCAGCCGCTGGATGCGGCTTCCGAGGAGCGCGGCGACACCAGCTACGTGGAGGGGGCCGTGCAGGCGACGGAGCGCATCCTGTATGAGAGCGGCTTCGGCGACGTTCTGATCTTCATGCCGGGCGAGCGCGACATCCGCGAGGCGAGCGATCAACTGGCTGGCATGTTCGCCAAGGACGCCGAAGTCATTCCGCTCTTTGGCCGGCTCAGCTCGGGCGATCAGCAACGGGTCTTCGCCAGTTCGTCCCGGCGCAAGATCGTCATCGCCACAAACATTGCGGAGACGTCGCTGACCATTCCCGGCATCCGCTATGTGGTGGACGCGGGGCTGGCCCGGATCAGCCGCTACAACCCGCGCACGCGCACTCGGCGGCTGCCGGTGGAGCCGGTCTCGCAGAGCAGCGCGAACCAGCGCAAGGGCCGGGCGGGTCGCGTCGAGGCGGGCACTTGCATCCGGCTCTACTCGGAGGAGGATTTCAATGAGCGACCGCCGTTCACCCAGCCGGAGATTCAGCGGGCGAACCTGGCGGAAGTGATCCTGCGGATGAAGGCGTTTGGGCTGGGGGACATCGAGACGTTTCAATTCGTCCAGCCGCCCACCCCGGCGGCCATCGCGCATGGCTTTGCGCTGTTGCAGGAACTCGGCGCGCTGGATGGGCAGAAGGAACTCACGCCGCTCGGCCGCGACCTCGCGCGGTTGCCGGTGGACCCGACAATTGGGCGGATGCTGCTCCAGTCCAAGCAGGAGCACGCGACGCGGGAGATGCTCATCATCGCCGCCGGGCTGAGCATTCAAGACCCGCGCGAGCGGCCGCTGGACCAGCGGGATGCGGCTGCGGCGGCGCACAAGAAGTTCAACGACCCCAAGTCGGACTTCCTCGCGCTGCTCAACATCTGGAACGCGGTCCATGACCAATGGGAGAGCCTGCGCACGCAGGGTGCGCGACGGAAGTTCTGCCGCCAGCACTTCCTCTCCTACCTGCGGATGCGCGAATGGCAGGATCTCTACACGCAGCTTCACGACGCGCTCGACGGCCTCGGAACGCTGGACCTCAACGAAAGCAATGCTTCCTACGATGCCATCCACCGTTCGATCCTCGCGGGGTTGACCGGCCACGTCTCGCGGCGCGAGGAGCGGAACAGCTACAAAGCGGCTGGCAACCGGCTGCTGAATGTCTTTCCCGGGTCGGCGCTGTTTGAACGCGGCGACGCACCGAAGCAGCATGCGGCCCGTGGCGACAAGTCCGCGCCCAAGCCGCGCTCCAACCAGCCGCAGTGGATCGTGGCCGGGGAGATCGTGGAGACCTCGCAGCTCTTTGCGCGCACATTGGCGGGGATTGATCCGCAGTGGATTTTCCAGCTCGCACCGCACTGCTGCAAGCTGACCTATCAGACGCCGCACTGGAGCGCCAGCGCCGGACGGGTGCTGGTGGAGGAGGTCATCACGCTGCACGGACTGGAAGTGCAGCGACGGAAAGTGGCTTACGGGAATGTGAACGCGAAGGATGCGACGGCCATCTTCATCCGTTCGGCGCTGGTGGAGGATGATCTGGAGGCGAAGCGCGAGCCGCCACGGGCACGCGCAGGAGGTTCGCCGATCACGGCTGAATTGGACGAGGAGGAGACGGAGCGCCGGAAGACTTCCCCCGGCACGGCAATGGCGGCGCATCGCTTCCTCATCCACAACCGCGCGGTGCGGCAGAAGATCGAGAACTGGCAGACGCGCGTGCGGCGCTACGACCTCGCGGACCTCGACCAGGCGATGTGCGATTTCTACGCGAAGCATCTGGAGAATGTTTCCTCCACGCATGACCTGAACCGCGTGCTGCGCGAGCACCCCGAGCCGGAGTTTCTGTGCGTGCATGAGGCTGATCTCGCGGGTGGGCCGGTCGCGAGCTATGACACGGACGCGTTTCCTGATGCGCTGCCGGTCGGCGGCCAGCCGGTTCCGCTCGCGTATGCTTATGCGCCCGGTGAGGACCATGATGGCGTGACGATCCAGCTTCCGTTCAGCCTGGCGCAGAGCGCGTCGGCGTCATTGCTGGAATGGGCGGTGCCGGGGCTGCGTGAGGAGAAGATCAGCACGCTGCTGCGCGCGCTGCCCAAGGCCATTCGCCGCGAACTGATGCCGTTCCCGCCCAAAGTGGTGGAGATCGTGCGGGACTTTAAGCCGTCCGGCAGTTCGTTCCTGGCGGACCTGGGCCGTTTCCTGCACGAACGGTATGGGGTCCCGGTGCCAGCCTCCGCCTGGCCGGTGGACGCGATGCCCGCGCATTTGCGTCCGCGCATCGAGATCGTCAGTCATGACCGCAAAACGCTGGGCAGTGGTCGTGATCTCGACCAACTTCGCCGCACTTTGGCGCAGGTGAAGGCCGAGCCGGCGAAGGAGTCCGGCGCGTGGCAGCGGGCCGCTCAGCAGTGGGAGCGCTTCGGTCTGCGCGGCTGGACCTGCGGAGAACTGCCTGAGCGCATCACGGTGGAGGAGCGGGACGGGCATCCGGTTTACGCGTGGCCAGGGCTGCATCTGGAGGAAAACAATGTGAACGTTCGCCTCTTCCGCACGCAGGACAGCGCACGTCAAGCGAGTCTCCACGGCTTGCAACGGCTCGTGGAACTCACGCTGCAGAAGGACATCGCGTGGCTGGAGAAGGACCTGCGCGCGCTGAGCCGCTTCGATGCCCTCTATGCTCCGCTGGGGGATGGTGACACCTTGCGCGAGACGGCGCTGGAGCATCTCAAGCGACACTTTCTACCGGCTGAGCCTTTGCCTTCGCTGAGTGAAGTGGAGTTTCAGCGAGCCGTGGAGAGCGCGCGTGGCCGCCTGCCCGGACTGGTGCCGCCGTTCATTGATCGCGTTGGCATGATTTTGCAATTGCGTCAGCAGGTGCAGCAGCGGATTGGCCCGGTGGCGGCAGCGGCGACGCCGGCACGACCTCGGACGCTCAGTCAGTTAAGCCAGCTTGGGTTGCCGGCACCGGCGACGGGTGGCCATCCGCTGGCCGCTGAGCTCGGCGCATTGGTGCCACCGCGCTTCCTCGAACAGATTCCCTTCGACCGGCTCGCGCATGTGCCACGCTATCTCAAGGCGTTGCTCACACGCCTGGACCGCAGCGCGTCGAATCCGGCCAAGGATGAGGAGCGGGCCCGGCTGGTGGTTCCCTTCGCGCTGGCCTGGAATCAACTTCGAGCCACACCGCCACGGTCGGCCGAAGCGCGGCAGGCGATGGAGGAATTCCGCTGGCTGATCGAGGAGTTCAAGGTTTCGGTATTTGCTCAGGAATTGGGGACAGCGCAACCGGTTTCGGCGAAGCGGCTGGAGGAGAAGCTCGCGCGCATCCGGGAGGCGGGCCAGTGAGGCGGAAGTTGAAAACCATGGAATACTCAGAATACGCGGACATGGAACCGATGGTCGGACGTCCTGCTGCCTGAAGGCGGGACTCGATACGACCCGCGATTGCCGCTGGCCCCACACCATTAACACACTAACCTCTTCCAGTGGCGCGCTACTCACGCAATGACCAGTCCGGGGTCGAACTTCCGAAGGCGAAGCTCGACCGGGAATCGCTCCGCCAGGCGCTGGAGCTGTTCCAGTATCTCCGGCCTTACCGGGGCCGGTTCAGCGCGGCGATGGTGTCGCTGTTTGCCTCCAGCCTGCTGAGTCTGGCCTTTCCGTATCTGGCAGGAAGAATCATTGACGCCGCGGTGCTGCACTCCAAAGGCGGTGGGAGCATGGCCGGGGTGGACCGGACGGCGCTCCTGCTGATCGGCATCCTCGCGGTGCAGGCCGGGCTGGCGTTCTTCCATGCGCTGTC
>CAZOCL010000503.1:0-4267 GCA_964578245.1 uncultured Klebsiella sp.
GTCCCTCTCCCCCGATGGGGGAGAGGGGATCGCAACGAACGCCCGCAGTCCACCTCACACCGCCGCACATGGCGGGGCTTCTTGGAGCATTGTGCATTGGCCATTGACTGGTCATTGCGTCATTGGGCATTGGGCGTTCCCCCGCCCGGGCCGTGCGAATGATTATGATGGTGATACGGCGTCACATTCAGCCCATACGCCTCTTTGAGCGAATCCGCGTTCATCACATGCTCCGGTGTGCCCTCGCAGCAGACGACCCCGTTGAGGGCATAGACCCACGAGGCGTGACGATAGACCATGGAGAGATCGTGCGAGACGAGCACGACCGTGAGTTTGTGTTTGCGATGCACCTCCGCGATCGTTTCGTAGAAGTCTTGTTCGCCAGGCGAGTCCACGCCGGCGGTGGGTTCATCCAGCAGCAGGAGGTCGGGCTGTTTCAGCAGGGCGAAGACGATGAGCACGCGCTGGAGCTGACCGCCGGACAGTGCGGCGATAGGGCGGTCCAGCAGCACCTCCGCACCCAGTTCGGCCATTGCGGCACGGAGGCGGTCGTCGGTGTCGCGATGGCGGTGCCAGAACCAGTGCTGCGTCTCGCGCAGGCGCAGGGCGAGGAACTCCCGGACGCTGAGGATGAAGCTGCGGTCGAGCGCGAGGCGTTGCGGAACGTAGCCCACGCGCGGCAAGGCCTTCTTCAAGTTGCTCTCGCCGAAGAGTCGCACCTCGCCCGAATCGGGCTTTTGCAGACCCACCATGGCGCGCAGCAGCGTGGTCTTGCCCGAGCCGTTCGGTCCGATGAGCGCGACGAGCTGCCCGCGGTGCAGATGCAGGTTCACCCCGCGCAAGATGGCCTGCCCGCCGAGCGTGACGCGCAGATCGCGCACGGAGACGGCGATGTCAGCGGCGGAGTGGCTGCAGGTGGTGTGGGAGGCGGGCATGACTATTTAGTGAACTTGCCCTTCTCGGCGTAGAGCGCGATGGCACGCTCGCGAGAAATGCCAGCTTCGACCAGTAACTCGATTTGCTTCTTAGAAAACTCCGACCAGTCCTTTTCGAGGATGCGCTGCATGGAGCCATCCACCAACGAGACTTCACGCAACAAAGGTGCGGTTAACTTAGCCCAACTGTGGCAATGGTCGCCGCCCGGAGTTGACTGTTTGTCCCAAAGGAGTGCTATGTAGGGATTTGCCGAATCCTTCAATCCTTGCACGTAAACTCTGCCACACTCGGATTCCGGAACGTGTCCACGCGTGCGAGCCGCGTCCTCAAAAACTTTCCAATCGTAACAGGGACCTGTCAGGAGCGGAATTGCACCAATGTAGTTATCCTTTCCTGTGTAGAGCAGAAGGAGCGCGTCGCCATAGCCACCAGGATGAGCGGGGAAGACCTCGTTATTGTCGTTCGCATAGACTTTGAGCGCCAGGCCAACTTGCTTGATGCAGTGACGATGACCGCTGAAAGACTTGTTGAAAACCACTGGTATGAAACCAACTCGCATCAACAGCGCAGGAACTACATTGTGTGCGACAATTAACAAGACCAACGCGAGAAATAACCTCTTTCCCCAGCGAAACCATTTGCGCCCACTTGGCCGAGTAGGATTTGGACTTACCTCGGTTATTGAGTCGCTAGCCATTCACTTCAAATTCTTCAGCAGCATATTCAGATTCCGCCGCAATCCTTCCTCATACGCCGTGGGCTTGAGCGGCCCGGTCTCCAGGGTGTCGAGTTCGGCGACGGGGATCTTGGTGTCCTTCGAGATGCGCTCGGCGAGCTTGGGGGAAAATTGCGGCTCGGTGAAGATCACCTTCACGTCCTTCTCACGCATGGCCTTGAGCAGCGCGGCCAGGTATTTCGGCGACGGCTCCACGTCCGGCACCTCCTCGATCACGCCGATGAGGTCGAGGCCGTAGCGGCGCGTGAAGTAGGGGAAGGCGTGGTGGTAGGTGACGATGCGACGCGCCTTGAAGGGCGCGAGCGCCGTGGCGAGATCGTTGTCGAGCGTGCGCAGGCGCTCGATATATCGGGCGGCGTTCGCAGCATAGCCAGCGGCATTTTTCGGGTCCGCCTGCTGGAGCGCGGTGAGGATGTTCGTGACCGCATGGGCCGCAAGCGTGGGGTCGAGCCACAGGTGCGGATTCGGGCCGGTGTCGTGGTGATGATGGCCTTGCTCGCCGGGCAGGTGGATGTGCGGGAGTTCGGTGATGAGGCGGTCCTTGGCCACGCCGGCGTAGGCCTCGACGAGCGTGGCGGTCTTGGCGCCTTTCGCGGCCTTCGTCGCCTTGGCCAGCCATTCTTCCATGCCGTGGCCGTTGATGATGAAGAGCTGCGCGGCGGTGAGCTTGCGCAGGTCACGCGGGGCGAACTGGTAGTCGTGCGGGCCGACGTTCGCCGGGAGGAGATTCTCCACGTCGGCGAGCTCCCCGGCGATGCTGGCCGTGAAGCAATAGACCGGGAGGAAACTGGTGAGGACTTTGAGTTTGACGGCGGGTTCAGCCGCGCGGGTGCAGGCGGAGAAAAATGGAAGGACCAACAGCAGCCAGCCAAGCAGAAGGCAGGTTTTCGCCGGGGTGGCCCGGCTCCCTGCCCTCCCGCCACGGGCGGGGAAAACCTCAGCCGCGCCCGGCTCGGACGGAAACTGGTTCATGCAAAGACAAATAGCGCGACCCACGGCTTCATGCAAATCATTTGCAATCAACGGGCACAAAAACTCCGCCTCGGCGCGGGGCCAGAGGCGGAGGGTGAAAGCCTACTTCATCAACAGCATCTGCCGGGCGCGCTTGATCGCGGTCGTCACGCGGCGCTGGAATTGCGCGGGGAGACCGGTGTATTTGCGCGGCAGGATGCGGCCGTTGTCGGTGACGAACTGCTTGAGCAGATTGACGTTCTTGTAGTCAATCGCGTCCACAGTGAAGTCAATCTTGGGCTTGGGGCGGGGCGCACGGCGCTCCGTCGGGCGGCCTTTGGCGTCTTTCTTGTCGGTGTGGGTCTTACGGGGCATAGGAGATTATTTGATTTCGCGATGCAGGGTGTGCCGGCGGAGGGCGGGATTGTATTTCTTCTTCTCCACCTTCTCCTGCTGGAGCTTCTTGTTGCGGCTGGTCTGATAGCGCGAGGGCGACTTGCCTTCTTTGCGCGCTTCAGTGCATTCGATGGTTACGATTTCACGGGCCATAAATTATTCCTTTTCCTTTGCGGGTTTCTCTTCGGCTTCCTCCACGTCGCCGTCTTCAATCTCCGACACGCTGGTGCTCTCCATGGAGCCGAGCGCGGCCAGACGTTTCTGACGGAGCGCGCCTTCGCGCTCGAGCTGGGCCTGCGCCTCGACGGTGAACCGGGTCCAGGGAATCGCCTCGAGGCGGGCCTTGGGGATCGGCTTGTCGGTCAGTTCGCAGACGCCGAAAGTGCCGCGCTCGATGCGCTTGAGCGCCTCTTCGATCTCATAGATCGCGTCCTGGTCCGAGGAGAGCAGGCTGAGGGCGAAGTCACGGTCGAAATTGTCGGTGCCGGAGTCACCCATGTGGAGGCTGTAGCTCTCCATCTCGGTGGCGGACTCCTTGGCGAGGCCGCTCATCTGGCTCTGCAGCCGCTCGCGGAGATCCAGCAGCGTGCTGTAGTAAACCTGCCACTCGTGCTTGATCTTCACCTTGCCACTGGGCGCCCACATCACGGACTGCTTCGTGTCCTGCCGGGGCACGGACTGGCCGAGAATGGCGGCAAGCGTCGCCGATCCAACGTTCTTGGCTTTCTTGGCCGGGGCCGTTGGTTTTTTCACGATATGCTTCTTATTTGTCACCGCGTTTGTCGCTTCCTTCGCTGGCGGCCCGTAGTTTTTAACGCTGCCGGGCATGACCGCCCGCAAAAGAGTGCGCGAATGTATCAAGGTCGAGCTTTTGTGCCACAAAAATTTTCGGGAATCTTGGAACCCCGTTTTGGCTGGCGAAACGCCCGTGCAAACGCGGAGGAGAGACGTGCCGGGCCCGGGGGAATTCAGTTGGCCAGCCGAAGCCTCGCCCCCGGAGCGCGGGCGTCCTCGCCCGCTTTGCGCGCACGGAGGCCGAAACGGTGCGCCCCGTCTCCGCCGCACGCGCCCGCAAAGCGGCCCGGCCGGCCGCGCTCCGCGAGCGCTCCTGGCCTACAGCACGTTCGCCGCCAGCTCGGCCAGATCAGACCGCTCACCCCGCTGCAGTTCAATGTGCGCGGCGATGGCGTGCCCGCGGAACTTGCTGATGATGTAGTTGAACCCGTTCGAGGAGCTGTCCACGTAGGG
>CAZOCL010000504.1:0-4259 GCA_964578245.1 uncultured Klebsiella sp.
GCGAAGATTCTCCCTCTCCCAGCGGGAGAGGGCTGGGGTGAGGGAGAGCGGCCACGAAATCAGGCGCGCTTTCGTTTTACCGCGCTCTCCTCGTAGTTGGTGCCCGCCGCTGGTCGGAGTTTCGCCCCCTGAAGGCGGGACTCCATGCCTCACGCGCCTTGCGGCGCGGCTGGAGCTTCCTGGCCGGGCTGGCCCTGCGGCGGGACGACGAGGACGGGCAGCGGAAAGCGCAGCTTCATCACGTCATCCACCAGGACCTCGACGAAATAGATGCCGCCCGCAGTGATTTCGAGCTGCGCGAAGATGGAGAGGTTGGTGGCGTTGTGCGCCGGGTCCTGCAGCCCAAACTTCACCTTGGCCTCGCGCATCAACGTGGTCTGGTCCGGCGCGATGAGCCGCACCGTCTCCGTGAACGTGCCCACGCCCGCACACCAGCGCGTGAAGACGCACAGGCGGTTGGCCGTGATGGGCACCTGCGGCACACGCAGGAAGGCGGTGACGCCAAGGAGGATGAAGTTGCCGGTCACTTCCTGGCGCACGTCTTCACAGACAAGGGCGCACTGGAGGTCGGGGAGAATGCGGGTGACGTTCATGGGAAAGTGATTAGTGGTTAGTGATTAGTAATGGGCGGTAAATGAGGCTGTTACGGGCTGGCTGAAAGGAAGAGGACTAATTACTAAGCACTAATTACTCTTCCCTCCCGTCGCCACTTCCGCCGCGCGCACCGTGTTCTGCATCAGCATCGCAATGGTCATCGGGCCGACGCCGCCGGGGTTCGGGGTGATCAGGCGGACGAGGGGCTGGACGGCGGCGAAGTCCACATCGCCCACAAGCCGGGAGCCGTTCTTGGCGGTCGCGTCGGGGATGCGGTTCACGCCCACGTCCATCACTACGGCGTCCGGCCGGACCATGTCCGCCTTCACAAAGTGCGCGACGCCCATCGCGGCGATGATGATGTCCGCCCGGCGGCAATGCGCGGCAACGTCGCGCGTGCGCGAGTGGCAGAGCGTGACCGTGGCATCCGCGTGCTTCGCTTTCTGGCAGAGGATGGCGGTCATCGGCTTGCCGACAATGTTGCCGCGCCCGAGCACCACCACTTCCGCGCCGGCCATCTTCACCCCGCTGCGGATGAGGAGTTCGTGGACGCCAGCGGGCGTGCAGGGCAGGAACCCGGTCGTGTCTCCCAGCATCAGCTTGCCGACGTTCACCGGGTGGAAGCCATCCACATCCTTCGCAGGCGAGACGGCGGCGAAGATGACAGCCTGGTCAATGTGCGCCGGCAACGGAGCCTGCACGAGAATGCCGTGGCAGTCCGCATCGGCGTTCAACTTCGCAATGAGCGCCAGCAGTTCCGCCTGCGTGGTCGTCTCCGGCAGGACCGTGGTCGTGGATTTGATCCCCAGCCGCACGCTGGTCTTCTCCTTCATGCCCACATAGACACGGGACGCGGGGTCCTCGCCCACGCGCACAAACGCGAGCCCGGCTTGCACCCCACGGGCCTGGAGCGCGGCGATGCGCTGGGCGGTCTCCGTGTGGATCTGCTCGGCAATGGCGCGTCCGTCAATGAGGTTCGTCATGCGGGGATTAAGAGTAAGAGCAGGATTAAGCGTAGAAGGATCGAGCTGTTGTCCCGCTCATGATCCCAATCAAATCCTGCCCGTTTCGCTCACTCCTCAACCGTCTTGAGGGTCTCGATCTTCAGCACCGGGGTGTTCGGCCAGCGCACGTCCAGCGCCTCCTCGCCGGTCACGATGATGGTGCGACCCTTGAGCGTGGCCCAAGGAATGTTCGTGGAGCCGGTCCACAGATAGTTGATGACCCGGCCGGACTCGGCATCCTGCAAGGCCCAGTCACTCGGCGTCTGGATGTTCCATGAGCGGGCGACGACGCCCTCGCGCGTGACGATTCGGATGGGCGCAGGGCCTTCATCCACGACCGGTTTGGCGGCGGCAGCCGGAGCGGCCTTGGCCGCTTCTTCAGCGGGCTTGCGTGCGAAGAGGCCCTTGAACCAGGCGCCCACGCCCCGCTTCGGTTCCGGCTCGATCTTGTAGCGGCCCGTGGACTGGTAGGGGTCCACCGGCGGCGGAACATTCTCAGTCAACGCAGCGGGCGGCGCGACCTTGGCTGGCTCGGGCTTGGGCGTGGAGACGGCCGCGACAACGGGCGGATTGGTCGCCGGCACGGGCGCGAGCACGGCGGACGGCGGGGCCACCACCGGCGGAGGAATCACTGGCGGTTTGGGCCGCGGGGCCGCGACGCCGGGCACGAGTGCAAGCGGCGGCGGGGCGATGGGCTTGACCTCGACCGGTTCGAGGGCGGGCTTGGTTTCGGGCGCAGCGATGGGCGGACCTTTCGGCGTGTTCTTGGCCATCTGCTTGCCCGACTTGTCGGCGGCCTTGCCGGACGTCTTCGGCGCAGTCTTGGTGCCCGCGAGCTGGTTTACGGACGCAGGCGGAGGCGGCGCTGCGCCACCGGCCTGACGGATGACGAGGTCGGCGGCGATGTAGGCGAAGGTGTTGGTCGGCGCCTCGATTTCGAGCCAGTCGCCGTTGCGGCGCAGTTCCTTCATCGCGGTGCCCTTGGGCACTCGACCGATGACACTGAAATTCTCGCCCGGTCCCGAGCGGATGTTCAGGCGCGGCACGGCAACGGAGCCATTGGTCAGAAAGTGCGTATTGACCCAGACGGGCGTGTTGGACGGGAGCGCAATCCGGAACCACTTGGCCGGCTCGTCCTTCCCCGGCTTGGGATGGACGATCTCCTCGAGCACGGTGATCTTCTCACCCTGCTTGAGCTGGGTGACGACCTCGCTGCCGGTGGTGGGCTGGCCGCGGACATTCACCCGCGGAGCCTTGACGACAGCCTCATCCGCTGCGAACACGGCCACCACGCTGAGGCACAGCGCGGCGGTCAAAGGGAAATGGCACTTCATAACCCGGCCAGTAGAGCTTTTTCCCGGCCCTCGTGTCAACGCCGCGCACGGCGAAAGGCGGACGCATGGGAATCCCCAAAAAGTTTCACCTTTCCGTCACCAAACGACGCTTGCGGGCGGCGAACCGCCTGACTAGGTTCGCCAAGTCGGGCGTCAGGCGGCTCAACCGGCCGTTCGTCCGGCGAGCGCAGCCACCAGCTTCATGAAAAAGTTCGCGCCCCTGCCCCGCGGCCTTGACCGTGCGTTCACCCTCATTGAATTGCTGGTCGTCATCGCCATCATCGCGATCCTGGCCGGGATGCTGCTGCCCGCCTTGAGCAAGGCAAAGGCGAAGGCCGGCGCGACGGCCTGCATGTCCAACCTGCGGCAGTGGGGACTCGCCGGCACGCTCTACTGCGACGAGATGGACGACATCTATCCCTACGAAGGCAACACCACGAGCGCCATCAACATGGCGAAGAACCTGACGGCGTGGTTCAACACTGTCACCCGCTACGCCGCCCAGCCGCGCCTGGACGAACTCTACACGAACAACACCCCGCCGCTGGCAAAATCCAAGTCCCTTTTTTCCTGTCCAGCGACCGTGGCCACGCCCGCCGCGCCCGCCTTCGCCACCCCGTTTTTCATGATCGGCTTCAATAGCGCGATGGACCCGAACGACACGGTGGTAGGCGTCAATAACCTCTTCTTCCGGCAGAACCAGGTGGTCCGGCCCACTGACACGATCATCTTCGCCGAGAACAATGAGGGCCAGTTCCCGACCGCCACCGGGGCTGTCACCCCTGCCCGCCACAGCTTGACAGGCAATTTCTCGTTTGCCGACGGCCACGCCAGTCCGGTCAAAACGAATGACTTCACCCGGACCGCCGCTGAGGTGGCCTCCTCCACCGTGGAGTGGGCCACGCCCCGCGTGGTTTACTGGTATCCGTATGACGGCGCGCCGCAGTGAGGTGCAACGCTGGAGTTTCAAACCGGAAGCGAGTCCCCGCTAACCACGCGGAAGACTAGGCCTTTTCGCGGCATTTCGCGTGTTTAGCGGGCACTGCTTCTAAATCCGGCGTCATCCCCCGATCGCCGATTCAAACCGCTGCTTGTGCTCGGCGATGGCGGTCTCGAAGGTGCACTTGTTGCCTTTATGGCCGTACTTGACGCCCGGCATGTCGAAGGGGGTCACGCCCTTGGGCACTTCCTGTCCCGAGACAAGGAACGTGAACTTGGCCTTGGGGTCGATGAACCGACGGATGAGCCAGGCAGTGGCCGTGCGGTCGACATGCGGGCGTTCGCGGGTGGCCCAGTCCATGGCCGCGAATTGGCTGGCAACGTTTAG
>CAZOCL010000505.1:0-4221 GCA_964578245.1 uncultured Klebsiella sp.
TGGTCGTCGCCGTCACCACCAGCACCGCCAGGTCGGTGGCGGAATTCGTCAGCGCAGCGCTGGCGGACGGACGACCGGCCACCGTGAGCAGGAGACCGAGCACCAAGGCCAGCATTCCACTGGCCGGGCGGTCGAGCTTGGCCAGCAAGCCCGGACGGCTCACAGCCACGCTGCGCGTAAAGCGTTTCACCACGACGTCGAGGAAAACGACGGGCTTCTGGGGGAAGCTGACCCGGATGGTCTGGGTCGTGCGGAGGGAGGGTTTGTTGCTCATGACATCGGGCTGTGTGTTGTTCGAGGTGCACAGGGCTTCCTCGCTGCCACGCGGAGAACTCAGTGCACTTTTCATGGCCTCAGATTACGCGCGGGCGCGCGGAGCGGTATCGGGCGACAAATCCGATTGAGGGCTCGGGAATGCCCCTAGGGGAGCCGCGCCGGTCGGATGGGAGGCGTTGATTGCCCTTTGCGGCTCAGCGCGGTGCGGGAAATGGTCCGTTGAGTCGGACCGATACCGATTCCTAAGGCAAGTCAGTGGCCTGCTACGCCGTTGGACCTCGCTCCATTCGCATTACTGCGGAGATTGCGGGGAGCTGGCAGGGGAGGAAAAACGGTCACCGTCTGAAACGCGACTTACGCGAGCGCCTGTCCGATCACCTTGCCCGCGACGTCCGTCAACCGTTCTTCCCGTCCACCGTGACCGAAGGTCAGGCGTTCGTGGTCGAAGCCCAGCAGATGCAAAATCGTCGCATGCACATCGTGGACGTGCGTCTTGTCCACGGCAGCGCGCAGACCTACTTCGTCCGTCGCACCAATGACCGTGCCGCCTTTCACACCACCACCCGCCATCCACATGCAGAAACCATGCGGGTTGTGATCGCGACCGTCCGTCCCCTCGCTCATGGGCATCCGCCCGAACTCGCCGCCCCAGACCACCAGCGTGTCATCGAGCATCCCGCGCGACTTCAAATCCTTGAGCAATCCCGCGACCGGGCGGTCGCTCTGAGCGGACAGGCGCGTGTGGTTCTCGTCCATCTTCGAGTGGCCGTCCCAGCCGTTGGTGTCGCCGCAATACACCTGCACAAACCGCACGCCGCGTTCCGCCATGCGCCGCGCCAGCAGACACCGCAGGCCGAACTCCGCGGTCGCCTGCTTGTCGAGGCCATAGAGCTTGCGCGTCGCCGGGCTTTCATCGCTCACGTTCACGACCTCATGCGCGTGGCTCTGCATACGGAAGGCCAGTTCGTAGGCCGAGATGCGCGCAGCCAGTTCGGAGTCCTGCTCGTTCGGAGCCAGCCCCTCGCGGTTCAACTGGTTGATGAGCCCGACCGTGGCCTGCTGCTGCTGCGCGCTGATGCCATCCGGCGTGTTCAAGTGCAGGATGGGTGACGAACCGCCGCGCAGCACGGTGCCCTGATACGCAGCGGGGAGAAACCCGTTCCCCCACGCGGGCGCGCCGCCTTTCACCCAGCCCGCCGGGTCCGGCATCACCACGAAGGCCGGCATGTTCTGGTTCTCCGTGCCCAGCCCGTAAGCCGCCCACGCGCCGAGGCTCGGCTTGCCCATCAGGATGGACCCGGTGTTCATCATATACACCGACTCCGGGTGCGTGACGCTGTCGCCGTGGCAGCCGCGCAGCAGGCAGATGTCGTCCGCGCACGACGCGATGTGCGGCAGCCAGTCCGAGATTTCCATGCCGCACTGGCCGTGCGCGCGGTAGGGGCGCAGCGACGGCAGCAGCTTGTTCTTCGCCACATTCCGCCGCGTCTTGAAGCTGCCGAATGAATCGGGGATCGGCTGCCCCGCGAGGCGCACCAACTCCGGCTTCGGCTCAAACAAGTCCACATGACTCGGCCCGCCGGACATGAAGAGAAAGATCACGCGCTTGGCCCGGGGCGCGAAATGCGTGAGCTGGGGGGCCAGTGGATTTGTGGTGCGTGAGGCGGGGCGCGTGATTTCGTTCCCGAGCAACGAATCCTGCTTCAGCAGCGATGCCAGCGCCACCATGCCGAAACCACTGCCTGCGCGTTCCAGAAACCGGCGGCGCGAGGTCGGGGGCGCGAAGGGAGCGTTAGGTCCGGGACAAGGCGTGTTCATCCGAGCAGCTCCTTTTTGTAATCGCGCGTGGGCAGGCCGTAGCCTGCTTTCCGCTTCGCAAGCGCCGGCGCAATTATTTCCAGACGCGGGTTGATTTCCCGGCCAAAGATCAGCGGCCAGAGCCGCCGCGTGTTGTTGACCAGGTCGGAAGCGTTTTCCTCATCGAAGCTGGGCCGGAACAAGTCCACGGCATTTTGCAGCTCGCGAATCATTTCCAGCTCCGTCGGATGGCCGGTCTTGCGGATGACGACGCGAAAGGCCTCAAGGTCCTTTTCCTCCAGCCGGTTCAGCTTGGCGATGAGGATGTCGATTGGATGGGGGAAGACAAAGGTGCAATGGCCGTAAGGCACCGTCGTCGCCCGCATCAACCAGTGTGGGCTCGTGCGGAAATTCAAGCCGGAGCAAACCTGAATGTAGAAATCTGCTTGTCCCTGAGCCGCCCCGATGGCGTCCACCCACGGCTGCAAATCCTCCTCATCGCAAAACACGTCTACGTCCGCGCTGATGAGCGTCCGGTCCACTTGGATTTGAATGGGTGCGGAGCCAAACGCAGCGATGCGCCACGAGCGGTCACGCGGCAGGGAATCAGCCAGCTTGCAAAGCAACTGCCCGGCCGCCGTGCCCAGGTCAACCGAGCCGATGGATGAGGCTGTAGCCATTGCGCCTGCGGGCGGAGATGCTGTGATAGGCTTGGTCAAGCAGCCGGTTTGTCACCGCCGGATCGTGGTAAAACCGCTCCGCCAGCGCACGGTCACGCGCATTCCACGGCTGGTTCGCCGCCTTCTTGAGAAGGAGCCGCGCCGCAATGCGCGCCTTGCGCCAGCTTGGTCCAGGCTTTGGAAACTGCATGGTCAATGGGTAGCTCACGTTCACTGGACAAGCCAGCCAGAAATTGACGTCAGAGGCTCGTCACCTCTCAGTTCAGTAGGCATACACGAACTCGTTCAGATTGAACAGCGCCCGGCAGAACTCGGTCATCGGCGATTGGGCGAGGAACTGCGCCGCCACCGTCTGCTCCCGCTCCGTCGGCACGCGCCCGAGGATGAGCCGATACGCCAGCGCCACGCGTTCGGCTGGTTCTTTCGCCTCACGCTGCAGCCGGGCAGCAACTGTCTTGCTCGCCACCAGCACCTCCTCCGCGTTCAGCAGGGTAAGCGACTGCGGTGCCGTGGTGCTGTGACCGCGCTCCGGACAGGTCAGGTTGCTGTCCGGCGCGTCGAAGACTTCCAGGAAGGGAAAGCGCAGGTTGCGCTTCGCAAAGATATAGAGGCTCCGGCGGTCATGCTCTTTCACGTCTTGCGAGAGGTTCCACCCCTTCGCGCCCTTGATGGCGTCGGCCGGCACCGGCGGAAACACTCCCGGCCCACCCACTTTCGGATTCAGCCGTCCACTCACCGTGAGCAGGCTGTCGCGGATGACTTCACCTTCGAGGCGCAGGCGGTTCATGCGCCAGAGCAGTTTGTTGTCGGGGTCAATGGAGTGTTGGAGTGCTGGAGTGTTGGAGTGCTGCCCGGAAGCGCGTTGCTCATCACTCCATTTCTCCACCACTCCATCACTCCGCTGCCGATACGCCTCACTCGTCACCATCACCCGATGCAATTTCTTCAAACTCCACCCGCCTGCAACAAACTCGCTCGCCAGCCAGTCCAGCAGTTCGGGGTGCGACGGCTTCGCGCCGTGCGTGCCGAACTCGCTCGGCGTCACCACCAGCCCGCGGCCGAAGTGGTGCTGCCAGACGCGGTTCACCATCACGCGTGCGGTGAGCGGGTTCTCCGGGCTGCCCACCCACTCAGCGAGCTGTGCGCGTGCAGTCGTTGCCTTCATGGGCACGGTAGGAAGCACCGTCGGGAAACCCGCCGGCACCAGGTCGCGCGGCTGGTTGTAGTCGCCGCGGTTCAGCACCCGGGCGCTGGCAGGGACCGCGTTGCTGGTCGTGAGCGTCAGTGCGGTGGGCAGCGGCGCAGGCGCGGAAGATTGCTTCGCCGTCTCGGCCAGTTCCTTCCGCCGGTTCCGGTCAGCGTCGCTCATGGCGGCCTGCACGTCCTTGTCCAGCACCGCGAAGGCAGCAGCGGTCTCGAAAGCGAGATTCGCCTGCGCGGCGGTGCGCTGCTCCGGCGGCGTGTTGTG
>CAZOCL010000506.1:0-2006 GCA_964578245.1 uncultured Klebsiella sp.
GGTGTCCGCGCCCCACTTGGTGGCCCAGCGCATCTTCTCGACTTCCTCCTCGATGGACGACGCGACGGCGCTGTTGCCGATGTTGGCGTTGATCTTCACGAGGAAATTGCGGCCGATGATCATCGGCTCGGACTCGGGGTGGTTGATGTTGTTCGGGATGATGGCGCGGCCGGCGGCGACTTCCTGGCGGACGAACTCGGGGGTGATTTCCTTGGGGATGCGCTGGGGGAAGCGCTGGAAGACCGACGGAGTGAATGCGGAATGCGGAGTGCGGAGTGCGGAATGCTGAGCACTGCCCGCGTGCTGCTTGCCGAGTTCGTTGCGCTTGTTGTCGCCGCTTAGTTCCGCGATCCGAATTCCGCATTCCGCACTTTGCAGGTTCTCGCGGATGGCGATGAACTCCATCTCGGGGGTGATGATGCCTTGCTTGGCATACCAGAGCTGCGTGACGGGGTGGCCGGCGCTCGCGCGGAGGGGCTTGCGGCGCTGGCCGAGCAGGCCGGGGAATTCCACGAGGCGGTTCTTCTCCGCCTTGCTGGCGAACTCGGCGTGCTTGCCGGAGAGGTAGCCGTTGTCCATCGGCTTCACCTCGCGGCCATCGTAGTCGGAGACGTCGCCGCGGGCCTGAATCCAGCCGGCGCGGAGCGGGGGCAGGCCCTCGTCCGAGCTGCCGGTGAACGCGGGATCGCCCCAGGGGCCGGAGCAGTCATAGACGCGCACGGGGGCGTTCGCCGAGACCGCGCCGGTGTAGGACTTGGTGGGCGAGACCTCGATTTCGCGCATGGGCACGCGGACATCAGGGTGGATCGTGCCGGACACGAAGACCTTGGTGCTGGCGGGAAGCTGCTCGCTGCTGTGGGGCTCAAAGGAGGTTTTTGGGTCGGCGATCATAGCTGGTCGAGGTTCAAAGTTTCAGGTTCAAAGTTCAAAGTCACGGCGCGTTACTTCGTCGCACGCTGCGGGAAAGGGGAGAAGGGGGCCGGACGGGCGCATCCCTTCGCCGGCATTACCCGGAGCAGGTTCTATGGGTCGGCGGCGCTCCCGCGTCGCCCTCTCAGCCTTTGCCGCACCTGCGGCCGGTTGGCTCCCCGATTCAGGGGGCAGACTACGCCGGACGCGGGCGGGGTCAAGCGGGCGGTTGGAGGAGCGCGGCACTCCGGGCCGCTTTGCGGGTGCTGCGTCAGGAGAAGGGTCGCACCGTTTCGGCATTTGCATGCTCAAAGCGGGCGAGGACGCCCGCGCTCCGGGGCAAGCGGGGACGCTTGCGGCACGGCTGGCCGGAGGCCGGCGCTACGCGAGACGGATGCGGCGCTCTTCGGCGCTGGAGCGATACATGGCGTCCATCAGGTCCAAGGTGGCGAGGACGGAGGCCGTCGTGTTGCGGCATTCGGGGCGCTCCCCGCGCGCGACGGCCAGCCAGTCGCGGATCAATTCGCGGCTGCGGTAGCCGCAGTAGCCGGGGGATTTGTCCGGCGGGAGGGAGAAGACTTCTTCCATCGCGTGGAATTGGGGCTGGGGGCCGTGGATCTCCAGAACGCCGCTGGTGCCGGCACGGTTCGGGTCCCAATGCACCCAGCGCTGGCTGCCGCGCAGGGACCACCGCCATTCGCCCGCCCAGCGCGGGAGCCAGTAGCCGCCGACAAAGGTCGCCAGCCCGCCGCCGGACAGGTCGAAGATGGCCGAACCGCCGTCCTCGACGCCCAGCGGCGTCTCGCCGAAGACGCCGGTGCGCGCGGTCACGCCGGCCACGGACTGGCCGGTCACGTAACCGAGCAGGTCGAGATAGTGGCAGCCGAGCCAGTTGAAGAAGCCGCCGCCGCTCTGTTGCGGGTCGAAGAGGAAATGGGACGGCCCCCGCCGGCTGGCATCGCTGGTCACGCAGGTCATCTCCACGCTGATGAGCTTGCCGAAGCGGCCCTCGGCGATCATGGCCTTGAGGCGCTGCGAGCCTTCGTCATAGCGCCACACGTAGCCGGTCTGGAAGGCGACGCCGGACTGGCGGACTT
>CAZOCL010000506.1:2106-4221 GCA_964578245.1 uncultured Klebsiella sp.
TCGTCATAGCGCCACACGTAGCCGGTCTGGAAGGCGACGCCGGACTGGCGGACTTGCTCCAGCGCAGGCCGTGCGGCGGCGGCGTTCAACCCGCAGGGCTTCTCGGCGAGGACGTGTTTGCCGGCGCGGGCGAGCTGTTCCAGCGCGGCGGGGGTGCGGTCGTTGGGGAGGCAGATGACCGCGCCGTCGAAGAGGTGCGCGCCTTGGGCGAGGAGTTCCGTGATGGTGTGGAAGCGCGGCACGGCGGCGAGACGCTCCTCGAGGCTGGCGAGGCCGCCGGAGAACTCCGGGACGAGCGCGGTGATGGTGACTTCGTCCGGGAGGTGCAGCAGCGACTCGCGCCACGCCGCCCCGTGCGGATGGTCAACGCCGATGAACGCGACGCGGAAAGGCTGGCTCATGGGGCGAAGTTCAAAGTTCGGGGTGCAAAGTTCAAGGTTCAAAAAGGGTTAACCACGGATGGACACGGATGAACACGGATAAGACCCGTGTGCAGAAAGCACTTCCCCATCCGTGTTCATCCATATCCATCCGTGATTAACAACTCCTGAAAACGAAGAGCCCTTCCGCATCGCACGGAAGGGCTGACTTCGGCCTGCGCCGGTTGATCAAGTCGTGCTAGGCCTCAAATGACTTTCCGCAGCCGCAGCTTTGCTTGGCGTTGGGATTGGAAATCTTGAACCCGCCCCCGGACAGCTCGTCCTTGAAGTCAATGACGCAGCCGTGGAGGACCTGGGCGCTGACGGAGTCCACGAGCACGCCGACGCCGTGGAATTCGTCGGCCACGTCGCCATCGCGCTGCTCGTCGAAGACCATGCCGTATTGCATGCCGGAGCAGCCGCCTTTTTCCACATACACGCGGAGCCGCTTGCCGGCGCTGTCCTTTTCGTTCGCGAGCATGGTCTTGACCTGCTCGGCGGCGCTGGGCGTGAGGCTGATGACGGCTTCGGTGGCGGTGGCGGTGCTCATCTTAGTTCTGCTGCGAACGTAGTGGCGGGGTGGGTGACTGTCAAACTTGGCGGTGAAGTTTTTGCTGGTGAGAGAGCCCGCTAAACACGCGAAATGACGCGAAAAATGGGAATTCCAACAACCATCCGATTTACTCTTGCTCCGTCCTCAGGCCTTGCCTTCATTTCGCCTGTTTCGCGTGTTTAGCGGGCTCCTATTCCAGGGCTAATCATCCCCGGGCCAGCTTGGTTTCGCCTTCCATCTGGCCACGGGTCACGCCGAGCTGGTGGTGGAGTTTCAGTTCGCGCCAGAGCTGTTCGCCAGTGAGTTCACCGCGGAGCAAGGCGCGGTAGCGGGCGATGGTGGTGGCGACTTCGTCGGGCGATTCGTTCACGAACTCGATGCGGAAGCGGCGCACGCCGAGGGTCTGCAGGCGACCGACGAATTCCGCACCGGTCTGCGCGCGGGCGTTGAAGACGGTGTTGCGGCAGCCGGCATCGGCCTTGAGCGGGTGCTCCTGGCCCACGCGGTCACGCACGCGGACGTCGTGGTGGTCGCAGGGGCGGCCGCAGTCGTGGTAGTCCTTGCCCTTGGAGAGGAACGCGCAGAAGACGCAGTGCTCCATGTGGAACATGGGCATGTGCTGATGGATCGTGACCTCGAACCAGGCGGGCGGCGCAGCGCGCAGCAGCGACTCGAGCTGAGTGATGTTCAGGTCGTAGCTGGCGGTGAGCCGCTCCAGGCCGAAGCGGGTCATGAAGTGCTCGGCGGTCAGCGGGTTCGCGACGTTGAGCGAGAAGTCGCCGACACGGCGGCAGTCGGCGAAGAAGTTCAGGTGGTCGTAATTGCGGACGAGGTAGCCGTCGGCGTTGCAGGAGCGGACCTGCTTGAGAATCCATTCCTCGCCGGACTTGGTGATGCGGGGAGGGGCGACGAAGATGCCGGAAGCTGGAGGCTGGAGGCTGGAGGCCGCGCAGCCCCGGGCGGTGTGGTAGGTGGTGACCGCCTCGCGGTAGCGCTTGGGGTCTTCGAATTCGCAGTAGATGGTGCTGAGGCTGCAGCGGAGAGCGGCTTCGAGCTGGGCCTGGGTGCGAACCAGGACGAGGAGTTCGGAGTCACGGGCTACGGCGGCGCGCTGGACTTCTCCCTCTCCCCCACCGGGGGAGA
>CAZOCL010000507.1:0-4195 GCA_964578245.1 uncultured Klebsiella sp.
GGAGGACGGCGGCGGTGCGCGGGGGCGCGGGGGGGGGGGGGGGGGGGGGGGGGGGGGGGGCGGGCCGCGCTGTAAGTGGGTGCAACAAATTCGTCATTAACGTGGCGCTCAGACCAGTCGCACGACTCCGGTGATCGCACGGTTTGCCCCCTCACCCCGGCCCTCTCCCCCGATGAGGGAGAGGGAGAAGAGGCGGCGGATGCTCGGTTGATTGTCTGGCGCAAGCGGCGGTTCATCGGGTGGCCTCCAGCTTTGTCACGGCCTCGAAGCTCACCTTCCCATCGGCCACGCGCAGCACGTCCGTGGCGTGGCGGCGGGAGAGGGTGAGGTCGTGGTTCACCATGAGGATAGTCAGGTGCTGCTCGCGGTGCAGTCGGGAGAGCAGTTCCATCACGGCCTGCGTGGCCTCGGGATCAATGCCCGCAGTCGGCTCGTCGAGGAGCAGCACTTCCGGCCGCGTGGCCAGCGCGCGGGCGATGAGCACACGCTGCTTCTGACCGCCGGACAGGACGGAGAAGGGCTTGCGCTCCAAGTCTGCCGCGCCGGTTTGTGCCAGGCACTTGCGGGTGAGTTCGCGCTCCGCATCGGTGAAGTTACGGCCAATCGCGAGCCGGCCGTAGGTGCCCATCAGCGCCACCTCGAAAGCGGAGAGCGGCCAGACTGAGTCCAGGCTGTCGCGCTGCGGGACATAGCCGAGGACCGGGAGGGCGTCGTTCGTGCCCGACAAATCCACGCGGCCTGCGACCGGCGGCAGGATGCCTGCCAGCGTCTTGAGCAACGTCGTCTTGCCCGACCCGTTCTCGCCCACGACCGCCGTGAAGCGTCCGCGTGGCAGATCAAACGTCAGGCCCGCCAGCACGGGCCTGCCATCGTAGCCGACGGCCGTGTCCGTGAGGCGGGCCCATGCGGAATTGGTGGCGGAATCGGTCACGGCTGCAAGGCCTTTACCAGTGTGCGGACGTTGTAGTCAATCAGGTCGAGGTAGGTCTTCGCCTCGGGGACGCCGCCGACCATGATGGCGAGCTTGGCAACCCTGGCTCCGGCCTGGGCGGCGACCTGGTTCGGGGTCTTCTCGGCGAACTGTGGCTCGCGCACAACGAGTTTGACCCGCTCGGCTTTCATCCGCGCGACGAGTTCCACGATGTGCCGGGGTGTCGGCTCCACCCCGGGACTCAGTTCAATGGTCCCGGCGTAAGTGAGCCCGTAGCGCGCGGCGAAGTAAGGCCAGTGGTTATGATACGAGACGAACTTCGCGTCCTTGAGCGGAGCGGCGAGTTGCTGCCACGAGGCGATCCTGGCGTCCAGCTTTGCAAGGTAGGCATCCCTTCCCGCGCGAAAGGCATCGGCGTGTTGTGGCCACTGCTGGGCGAGGTGGTCGGTGATGTTGTTGACGATGAGGCGGCCTTGCACGGGGTCGAGGTTGTAGTGCGGGTTGCCCTGCGCGTGCTGGTCGCCCTCGGACTTGCTGAGAGTCTTGGGCACTTCGAGGGGCGCGAGGCCCTTGGAGGTTTCCAGGTAACCGGGTTTGCCGGGCTGGATGCGCGGGTTGTGGCTCGCCTCGAGCAACGCAGGGAGAAACGCGTGCTCCATGTCCAGGCCCAGCGCGATGACGAGGTCGGCGCGGTTGAGCTTGGCGGCGTGGCTGGGCTTCACCGGCACCGCGTGCGGGTCTTCAACGCCGGTGGCGAGGCTCTCGACGTCCACCAGTTTGCCGCCAATCTCGCGCGTGAAGTCCGCGAGGTCAGGGATGCTGGTGATGATGCGGATGGCGGCGGTGGCGTTGCCGGCCAGGGCGAGCAGTGCGGCCAGGGTCAGGGAACTCAGGAAGATTTTCATGGGCAGGTAAGGCGCAAGATGGGTTGCAAGGGCTCAGCGGTCGCGGAAGCCATGCGAATGGCTGCCGAGGACGTAGGTCCACTGGAGGTAAATGGCGTGGTCGTCAGCGCGACCAGAGGCGGGGCGTTCGGCGGTGTAGCTGTATTGCAGGCGCAGCATCTGCGTCTCCGAGGGTTTCCAAGTGAGATAGGGCGAGTAGCGGTAGGTGTCCGGCTGCGCATAAGGCGCGACGGCCACGCCGGGAAGATTCTGCACCCAGTCGAAGAGGAAGCCGGTGGTCCACTCGCGGTTGAGCTTCGTGGCCAGATAGGTGTAGAGGCCCATCGTGCGGACGCGCCCGCGAAACTCATCGCCGCTGAGCGCGGGGAAGCCCGGCGTGCCGGTGGGGTTCGCAGGGTCGAGCGAGCCGTCGGGATCGAAGTCGTAGTCGCCGTGGTTGAAGAGCAGCTCGGTGCCCCACTCGAAGCCGCGATACGCGGCGGCATCCAGCGGCTGGTAGCGGAGCGTGAGGTCCACGCCGGTGACCATCCGACGTCGCTCCGTCAGCGTGCTCCCGTCGGCCTGCACGAGCGCGCCGCCGCGGTCGTCGGTGCGGTTGTTGAGCAGCGCGGAGACGCCGCCTTCCAGGGTGAGGTTGGGCGTCAATTCCCAGAACGAGGAGAGGTGCGTCCAGAATGTCAGCTCGCCCGCCGTGCGGAACGTTCCGGGATTCGGCGTGACATCACCGCCGAGATGCGTGCCGACCCCGGCTGCGAGGTTGATGTAGTGGCGGGTGGGGAGCAGCCAGTTGACTTCGAGGCCGTCAGTGCGCGACTCGCCGGCGATGAAGTTATCGAGCACGAGCGGGCGGTTCACGAAGGGCAGCTCGTGGTCGTGACGGAAGGAAAGGCGGCCGAAGTCCGCGAAGAACCGGCCCGTGCGGATGGTGAGATTGCCGGGGAGCGAGGTGGTGACAAGGGCAGCTTCCTCGATGCCGAGGGCGGCCTCGCCGGTGGTGTCCGCACTGCCGTTGACGACGAGGTAGCCCTTGGCGAAGGGATCAATTGCGGCCTGCAACGTGAGTTCTCCTGAGCGAAGGTTGGCATCGAAGCCACCGGGTCGCGGCCCGCCGTTCTTGTCGCTGCCGGTGCTGCGGTAGCCGAAGACCGTCTCGCCCACGAAACCAAACGCCGGGTTGAATTGTCCGGCGAAGGACTTTTTGGAGGACTCGGTGAGCGCGTCCACACGCTGCTGGAGTTCCGCGATCTGTGGTTCGGGCGTCGCGGCCTTTGCCCCGGGGATGGCCGGCTGGCCTTTAAGAACTTCGATCTGCTTTTTGAGGGACTCGATTTGCTCCGCCTGCTGTCGCTGGACGCGGAGGAGTTCGTCGAGCTGTTTGCTGAGTGCTGCTGGAGTCGCTTCCTGCGCCATGAGCGGCATCGCGCTCATGGCAAGGGCGGAAGACAGGCCCATAAGTTTTCCAAGTTTCATTTCATTGGCTCCGAATTGACGTCGCATAGACTGCGTGCGACAGGGATTTACCGACGGACTGACACTGACTAACTACTGACTGCGTGGGGGGTGTGTCAGACTGTCGGCGGAGCGCGACCGGCGGGGAGCCGATGGGAAACAGGCGGAACAAACAGGGAAAGGGGAGCCACCGGGGCGAGCGACAAGCCCCAGACTGCGGCCGGCAGCGGTGCGTCCAGCGCGGGCAGCAGCACCTTGCCATCGGCGAGGTGCTTGATCACACAGTCGTGATCCGCTGATTGGTGGTGCGCGTGGAGACAGGCGTGGGCCCGCGGGCTGACCGCGAGGAAACTGACCGCCACCACGGCACAGACCACCAGCACCGCGATGAGGAATCGCGGCAGGGAGAAGCGCGGCTGGCGGCGACTCAGTTGCAAATCGGTTGCAATTAAGCACTGCTCATTTCGATGCGCAAGCAGTATTTGGCGGAGCGCGGCCCTCGGGGCCGCTTTGCGCGTGCCTGCGCCATGGAAAGTTTCCTGTTCCGTTTGGGCTTGCTCACAGGCCATGAACGCGAGCGGAGCACCGGTCTCCGACCCGGCGTGGTCCTGCTGCCGACCCACACGCCGCGTCGGAGACCGGCGTTCCGATTCGTGGGAAGGTTGCGGATCGTTTCAGTCGGCCGCGCGCGCAAAGCGGGCGAGGACGCACGCGCTCCACATCCCTGATATTGCCCGCTTCCCTTCTCGCCGACAGTCCGGCACAATGCCACCCATGGCATTCAGCAAACTCGGACTTTCCCAGCCGGTGTTGGAAGGTGTGAAGGCGATGGGCTACGTCGAACCGACCCCCATCCAGCTTCGCGCGATCCCCCTCGTTCTGGAGGGGCGCGACATCATCGGCAGCGCGC
>CAZOCL010000508.1:0-4178 GCA_964578245.1 uncultured Klebsiella sp.
TCGCCGCCACCATCTTCCACCACATGGGCGTCCCCGTGGACGTGACCTACGAAGACCACCAGAGGCGACCGCGCTTTGTGGTGGAGCATGGGGAGCCGATCAGGGAACTGGTTTAGCCCCAATAGACCACTTGCCACCCGGAATGTGGAAAGGCGGGCGAGCTTTTAATTCGTGTGATGGAAATGATGAGATAGGCAACCCATGGTCCACCACCATGACCGCCTAGCAAGTAGGCAAGTTTCTCGTTTTCGGTTGTTCCCAAAGTATTCGTGTCATCCGCGAATTCAGTTTTCTGGTTCATAATTATTACTCCTGTGATGCTACTTTTAGGAACAGCTCCCAGGCTGCCACAACTGACTTGTGCTCACTAAACTTCTTGTCGAGTTCTTTAAGCCTTTGAGTTTGGGACACTAAATCGGCGAAAAATTTCCTATTTTGCTCGCCCGAGATCTTCGCTACAGGACCGGCAGTTGAAGAGGACACGTTGATTGCATTAGCAGTTCCAGATTTGCTTTCGAGCACACCTATCGATTGATTCAATCTTGACCGATACGCCTTAAACTTTATGTATCCAGTTGCTCCGATCGTCCGCACACTATCATCAATTATCAGATCGGGTGCGGGTGCGGGTGCGGGTGGTATGCGATACTCAGTAAAGTCAACTGTATCCGGCACGAAAGAACCGACTTCAATATCCACTGCGTTAGCGACTGCAATTGCAGTTGGATTGGATCGTGGCGGTAGAGCTTTCAAGAAACTCAAGACGCCATCCATCACTTGATAGGCCGCTATTGGCGAGTTTGTATCAAGCTTGTTGAGAGGAGTGGACATTCTTGCCACGGCATTTGCCGCTGCCGTGGCGACAGCGGGGTTGGTGATTTGTCCCAAATACATTGCTACTGCAGCGGGGCTCATGACCGCAATTTTACCTACAGCAAAATTCTCCGAAATCTTCGCACTAACTGATGAAGACTGGCCGCCATCGCTGCCGATCCTGATTCCGCTCACGAGTTCGGGCGTATTCTGTGGGTCACTTGAAAGCGACGGTGAACTCGTTCCCCCCTCGACCATCTTGCTGGTAGGCACAGAGTGCAATTGGCTACGGACAAAGCCGAGCTTGAATTCGTAGGAGCCAGATTGACTGTTTTGCGCAACCTCAACTCCATAAACGGTATTGATTGAGGATATGACATTTTCGCGCAGCACCGTTTTGCAACCTGATGTGAAAACGATAATCAGCAGCAAACTGGCTGCGAAACTGTGGCGCTTCGACAAGTGCTTATTCATGTTGGATTGTGTTGGTTCCTAATTGTTCACTCGGTGCTGAAAATAGGTTGCTGATCACAGTTCCTCGTAGAGATGAGTTTATTGTGATGACAGCTTCTGGTGCCAGACTCGGGTTAATGACAACAAGGTGATGCTGCCCGAAGCCAATTGCATTACATCCAGAACTCATTCCAAGCCCTAGAAACTTGGTGTCGCAAACGGCTATCCCTTGATGGTTGGTTGTTCTGACAATCCCGAGCCCAAAGATTACGCTGTGTCGAGTGCCCTGTTTGTCGTGCCAAGAACACCCAGTCAAAGCCAATAGAACAAGCGCAGAAGCGATCAGCATCGAGAGCGGTAACGCGTGGCACTTTGACGTTCCACACCCAGTTCTGGGAGCAAGCGCGAGTTTTCTGAGGGTGAATTTCAAGGCTTTGCTCACCCGGGCTCCACCAACCCCGCATCCCTATGCCCCCTCGCCACCGTCTTCCTATCCTCGTCCCGGAGTTCGAGCACTTCCAGTTCGCCGACCATGGTGATGCCGGTCCAGGTTTGGGCGGTTACGGTGTCTTCGTCGCCGTGGGTGAAGGGTTTGGTTTGTTCAACGGCACCTTTCTGGAGGTAGAGGGTGGTGGCGTCTTCGAGGGCGGGGTTGGCGAGCCAGGTCTTGAGGGAGCCGCCGCCGAGGTCGCGCCAGTTGAACTTGAACTTGGGCAGCGGGCCATCCTGTTCGGGGAAGATGCGGGGGAGGGTGTTGACAATGGGCCGGCCGGGGAATTGCAACTGAATGGCCACATGGTAGGTTTCCATGATGGTCACGAGGCTGGTGTCGTCCCGCTCTTCCTCCAGCACGTCGCCGAAGAAGTCCTCGCGCTCCGGGACACTGAAAGGGCTTGTCCAGGGAAGGGCGGAGAACTGGAGGTAAGGGAGGCCCGCAAGGAGTTGCGGACGGTGGTATCCGTTACAGGCAGACGCTCGTTGTTTTTGGTGGCACCCACGGTAAAAGCGGTTGATTAAAATCAACCTCATTATTGGCATGGAAAGGGGGTGACCAATCAAAATGAAGTATCAGGGAGCGACATTTAGTATCAGGGAGCGACATTTCCCTTAGGTCAAGCCTTGCGCGCTTGTCCTCAACGGGTCACTGATACCAATTACCAATGTGAATCGGTAGAATTCCGTCGGAGGTCTCCCCTCACCCCAACCCTCTCCCCTCCTCCGAGGAAGGGAGAGGGAGAAGCCGGACGTCGCGGCCCTCATCAGGCATGCCAGCGGCAGCCATTGAGAATTGGTGTGAGATTCATAGACGTTCGGACGGCCCGTTGGGACAAGCACCGCTACCTCATGGTTACCACGGAGGCATGAACCGATCCTTAGTTGGAGGTTCGTCTTGGGATACGAGCTGAAGTGCTGCGGCTCACAGAGCCGCGCTCCGGGGGCCGAAAGCGGACAGGAGTGTCCGCTTCACTGCTATTCCCCATCCGCTTCCGCGCCCGTCTTCCCCGCATACTCGTTCAGCTTGTTGCGCAGGGTGCGGATGCTGATGTCGAGGAGCTTGGCGGCGTGGGTGCGGTTGTCGTTGCAGCGGGCGAGGGCGGCGAAGATGTGGCGCTTCTCCAGTTCGCCGAGCGTGGGGAACTGGCCGTCGGGGTCGGGGCCGGGCTGGGCACCGGGGGAGGCGGGCGCGCCGGTGCTGTCGGTGGCGGAGGTCGTGCCCGAGGCAGGCACCGGGGTGACCACGCCGCTCAGGCCGAGGTGGTCGGGGCCGAGGGGTTCGCCGTCGCCGCAGAGGATCACGGCGCGTTCGATGACGTTTTGGAGTTCGCGGACGTTGCCGGGCCAGCCATGCGCGGTGAGGGCGGCGAGGCATTCCTTGGAGAACCCCTGCACGCGGACGCCGTGCTTGCGGGCGAAGCGGTGCATGAACTGCTCAGACAGGAAGGGGATGTCCGTGCGGCGGTCGCGCAGGGCGGGGACGTGGACGGGGACGACGTTCAGGCGGAAGAAGAGGTCCTGCCGGAACTCCTTGCGCTCGACGCTCTGGTCCAGATTGCGGTTGGTGGTGGCGAGGACTCGGACGTCCACCTTGATGGTGCGGTTGCCGCCGACGCGTTCCAGCTCGCGCTCCTGCAACACGCGCAGCAGCTTGGCCTGCACCTGCGAGGAAATTTCGCTGACTTCGTCGAGCAGGATGGTGCCGCCGTGGGCCAGCTCGAAGCGGCCTTCGCGCTTGTTCATCGCGCCGGTGAACGCGCCTTTCTCGTGCCCGAAGAACTCGCTCTCGATGAGGTTCTCAGGCACGGCAGCGCAGTTGACCTTGATGAAGGGGGCGGTGGCGCGGGGGCTTTGCTTGTGCAGCGCGCGGGCGACGAGTTCCTTGCCGGTGCCGCTCTCGCCCTGGATGAGCACGGTGGCCTGGGTGCGCGCGACCTTGCGGAGGAGTGCGCGGAGCTGCTCCATCGCGGGGCTGTGGCCGAGGAGTTCGTAGCCGGTCTCGGCGTCTTCCTCCTGGTTGAGGTAGGCGTTGACCTTGACGAGGCGGGTGAAGTCCTCGGCCTTCTGGATGCAGATTTCGAGCTGCTCGTTGGAGAAGGGCTTGATGAGGTAGTCAAACGCCCCGCCGCGCATGCACTCGACGGCGGACTCCACCGAGCCGTAGCCGGACATCATGATGACGAGCGGGCGCGTGGGGCGGGTCTGCAGTTCGCGCAGGAGCGAGGTGGCCTCGCCGTCGGGCAGGCGCACGTCGGCGATGACGAGGTCCCAGGTGTCCTTGGCGAGGAAATCGTGCGCGGCCGCGAGCGTGGGCGCAGCCGCGACATCATAGCGACGGGCGCGCAACTGCTGCTCCAAGTTCTTGCGGATGATGAGGTCGTCCTCGAGGACGATGATTTTCTCAATCGGCATGACGG
>CAZOCL010000509.1:0-4177 GCA_964578245.1 uncultured Klebsiella sp.
TTCCGCACGTTGAGCGCGTTGTCCTCGATGAACTGGCGGCGCGGCTCGACCTCGTCACCCATGAGGCGCACGAACATTTCCTCGGTCTCGACCGCGTCGGTGAGATCAATGCGCAGGAGCTTGCGCTTGACCGGGTTCATCGTCGTTTCGAAAAGCTCTTTTGCGTCCATTTCACCCAAGCCCTTGAAGCGGTAGATCTGGATGCCCTTCTTGCCAACGGCTTTCACACCTTCGAGAATTTCGGGAATGGAGAAGAGCGGTGTCACATGCGCGCGCTCACCTTCACCCTCGGTCAGTTCAAAGAGCGGCTTGTCCTGCGCCGCATAGTGGTCCACGGCGAGCCCCTTCTTGGACAGCTTGCCGAGCAGTTCGCCGATCGCCTTGCTCTCCAGATGCAGGTCAGCGCTCACCGCGCGGCGAGACTGCGTGCGGGCCTTCTCGGCCTTCTCCCGCACCTCGCCGTCGCCGTAGAGGTCGGGATTCGCCGCCTTGAACTGCTCCACGTCCGCCAGGCTCTCGAAGTAGGAGACAGTCTCCTCGTTGCCCTCGCGCACCTTGATGAGATACACGGGGAAGGACTGGTCTGCGCCGCGCTTCTCGACGTAGTCCGCGAAGTCCCCGCCCTGCCGGCGGATGAAGGTGGCGTATTTGTCGAGCGACTCCAGCAACGTGAGGATCTCCTCCAACTGCTTCGGCGTGAACTCGCGACCGTCGGCCAGGTTCTTCAAGCGCACTTCTTCCGTGCCGTTTTGCAGCAGGATGCGGTTGAGCTGGTTGTCGTCATCCACGTAATCCGTGCGCTTCTTGCGCGTGACGGAATAGAGCGGCGGCTGCGCGATGTAGACGAAGCCCTGCTTCACGAGCTGCGTCATCTGCCGGTAGAAGAACGTGAGCAGCAGCGTGCGGATGTGCGAGCCGTCCACGTCGGCGTCCGTCATGATGATGATCTTGTGGTAGCGGAGCTTGTTCAGGTCGAACGCGCCCTCGCCCTCGCCATCTCCGATGCCCGTGCCGATGGCCGTGATCATCGTCCGGATTTCGTTGTTCTGGAGCACCTTGTCCAGCCGGGCCTTCTCCACGTTGATGAGCTTGCCGCGAATGGGAAGGATCGCCTGGAACTTGCGGTCGCGGCCCTGCTTGGCGGAGCCACCGGCTGAGTCACCCTCGACGATATACAACTCGGTATTGACCGGATCGCGATCCGAGCAATCCGCCAGCTTGCCGGGCAGGCCGCCACCGGTAAGGGCCGTCTTGCGCACGGCCTCACGGGCCTTGCGCGCGGCCTCGCGGGCGCGGGCGGCGTTGAGCGCCTTGTCCACGATGCGTTTCGCGATGGGCGGATTCGCGTCGAAATAACTCATCAGCCCTTCATACACCACCGAGCCGACGATGCCGTCCACCTCGGGCGAGATGAGCTTCACCTTTGTCTGCGACTCGAACTTGGGGTCGCTGTGCTTCACCGAGACGACGGCGGTCAGTCCCTCACGCACGTCGTCGCCCGTGATTTGCGGATCCTTGTCCTTCAGCAGTTCGTTGGACTTTGCGTATTGGTTGATGGCCCGTGTCACTGCGCTACGAAAACCGGACAAGTGCGCGCCGCCGTCGGGATTGTGAATCGTGTTGGTGTAGCAGAGGACCTGGTCGTTGTAGCTGTCGTTGTATTGCAGCACGGCCTCGACGTGGACCTCAATATCCTTGTCCTCGTTCTTCTGCCGGGTCTCCTTGTTGAACGCAATTGGCTTGGGGTGCAGCGCAGCCTTGCTCTTGTTGAGCTGCTTCACGAACTCCACGACCCCATCCTTGTAGTAGAACACCTCGCGTTCGCCGGTCTGCTTGCGCTCGTCGAGGAAGGAGATTTCCAGCCCGCTGTTCAGGAACGCCAGTTCACGGAGCCGCTGGGTGATGATCTCGGTTTTGAACTCCGTCGTTTCTTTGAAAATTTCTGGATCGGGCTTGAAGGTGATCAATGTGCCGTTTTCCTTGGATTTGCCGATCACCTCGAGCTTCTTCATCGTTTTGCCGCGCTCAAACTCCATGTGATACACCTGCGCGTCGCGGGATACTTCGACCTCGAACCACTCGCTCACCGCGTTCACGCACTTCGCACCAACGCCGTGTGTGCCGCCCGAGAATTTGTAACCGCCCTGGCCATATTTGCCGCCGGAGTGCAGCGTGGTGAGCACCAGCTCAACGCCCGGCAAGCCGCTGTCCTTGTTGATGTCCACCGGGATGCCGCGTCCGTTGTCGCGGATGGAAATGGAGCCGTCGAGGTGCAGCGTGACATCAATGCGCGTGCAATGCCCCGCGAGATGTTCGTCCACGGAGTTGTCCAGCACTTCGGAGACGCAATGGTGCAGCGCGCGTTCATCCGTGCCGCCGATATACATGCCTGGCTTCTTGCGGACCGCTTCGAGGCCCTTGAGCTGGCTGAGTTTTGAGGCGTCGTAGGTCTGGGATTCGTCGGACATTGTATCTGTAAAATCGCGCCGCGAAGGACAGCAAACTCACCGGAAAACGGGGCTGAAAAGCGGCCCGCTGAACTGACTTCGAGACGGCCTGAAAATTACCCGAAAACCCCTGTGGCGACAATGGTTATTTCAAGGCCTAATCGCCAGCAAAACCACCATTAGTTGGGTGCCTCGAAATGCGGGGATTCAAGGGATTGCGGAAACGCGCACGGATGCGCAATTCCCCAGACGGTCCCGTCCGGCCGCAAACCGGCTGGCGGGCAAGTCACCAGAAAGCGGGCATACCAGATGCAGATCTGGCGGCACTCGAGCGGATGCATGGGAACTGTCAGCCAGCGCCGTCTGCGTGATCCTCCCAGACGCAAAAACCGCCTCCCCAATCAAAAGGGAGGCGGTTGCGAAATTCTGGAGTCAGGCCGCTGACCTCGCGGCTTAGTTGAAGTTCAACACCACGAACCAGGCGGTGTTGTTCTTGTCGTCGCCCGCGAGAACGAGAGCATCCGACTTGGCCAAGGAATGACGGCGCGTCACCAAGGTCTTGCCTTTGCCGATGAGCTTCACTTCGGCGATGTTGTCCGGGAGGATTTTGATCTCCACCGAGCATTCCTCGCTCAATTTCACGCTCTGGGACTTGCCGGCCAGCACTCCTGTGCTCTGCCGGTTCACCTCGAAGTAGTTCTGCCACTTGAAAATGTTGGCCAGCCGCTCACGCAGCTTGGCGTCCACTTCCTTGAGGTTCTTCCCCGTGGGCTTGTTTTCGTTCGTGCCCCAGACAAAGACCGCCTGGACCCGTGTTTCCACGGGCACAGACGCAGCCAGCGTTTGGATCAAACCCCACGCAAGCCCCACCAGCAGGACCAGGAAGTGCCAGCGCGACGGGTTACTTGTCGGCTTCAGGCTCATGTTTGGCTTCCTGGCTGACGGGGCTGAAGTTGCCGTTTTCATCGGCAACATAGACCACCGACATCTTCTCCGACTCGGAGCGGAAGCTGACCGCGTTCACATCCTCGGGGACGCTCTCGCTGTCCGACCCATCGGTGCCGCGTCCGCCACTGATGACGAACATGATCGCGACCATCGCCGCCAGACCGGTGGCGGGATAGAGAAACTTGCGCCACCAGACGTGCTCGACCGGGGCCGCGGCAGCCCGCTTTTCCTCGGCCTCGACGGCGCGGGAAATCTTGCTCCAGTAAAACTCGCGGGTCTCCGGGAGCTTCACTTCGGCCTCGCTGCCTGCGAAGGCCGCCTTCGTCCACTTCAGTTCCTGGATCAGTGCGGCGCCCTGCGCATCCTGCGCCAGAAGGGTCTCGACCTCGCGCGCCTCGCGGGCGTCGAGTTCACCGTCCAACCATGCCTGCATTTTCAGTTCCGTGTTCATAGCTGCCTCAATTTCAATTTCAAACCGTTCAACTCTGCTGGTCCTTCTTCAAACTCTGCAACAACGACGCCAGCCGTCGCCGCGCATAAAACAGCCGGGACATCACCGTCCCGATCGAGCAGTTCATCACCTTTGCGATCTGCTTGTATTCCATCTCTTCGAATTCATGCAGAATCAGCACGGTGCGGTGCTCGTAAGAAAGCTGGTTCATCGCCTTGTCTATCCGCTTGCGCAGCTCGGCTCGTTCCAGACCTTCCGACGGATTCGTCGCAACTACCGGCATCTGACGTTCGACCCCGCCCAGCTCTTCATCCAGTTGTTCGATTGATTC
>CAZOCL010000510.1:0-4150 GCA_964578245.1 uncultured Klebsiella sp.
GCCAAGCGCCTGGTCGCCGGGATACTGCGTGGCCTTGAGACGGTTGAGCCTGCCGACGAGATCGAACTGGATCTGCTGCTCGGCCGAACTGACGTCGCCTTCGGGCCGTGCGTAGGCGAGCGGTTCGCGCGGGTCAATCACCAGCGGCACGGCATCGTAGGCGGGGCCGAGGTAACGGCCATCGCGCTTGTCGAAGAAGCGCGGGCCCATGTTGATGAACTGCGGGAGGTTCTCATTCAGCGAGCCGAGGCCGTAGTTCACCCACGCGCCGATGGTTGGCTCCTGCACGTCGAGCATGTGGCGGCCGGAGTGGAACTGGATCTGCGCACCGTGGTTGTCATCCGTGGTCCACATGGAACGCACGATGGCGAGGTCATCCACGCAGTTGCGGAGATGGGGAAACCAGTCGCTCACCTCGATGCCGCTCTTGCCGCCGGGCGCGAAGCCAATCTGCAACGGGTAAACCTTGTTGCGCTGCTGCCCGTTGGCGTCGTTCACCACGACAACGCGCACGCGCTTGCGCTTCTCGGGATCGTTGACGCCCTTGAACGGCGTCTCGTCGAAAGTCTTGCCGGAATATTGGGTGAGCGCGGGCTTGGGATCGAAGCTCTCCATGTGGCTCAACCCGCCGCGCAGGAAAATCCAGATGACCGACTTGGCCTTCGCCGGAAAATGCGGCAGCCCCGTCGGTGGTCGCCAACTCGACTCCAGCCCAAAGCCGTCACGCGCGAGCAGGGTGCCGAGCGCGAGGCCGCCAAAGCCCAGGCCGGAGCGGGTGAGAAAGGAGCGGCGGGTGAGGAAGGGGTTCATGCGGCAATGCGTGGCTGGTGCAGGAAGAATTGAACCAAGTCCCCGACGGTTTCAACCTTCTCACAATAAGGATTCTGCTCAAAGTTCTCCAAGGAACGTCCAGTGCGGGCGGCGATTTCGTCCACAATGTCATAACCAAGGTCTTCGCAGTCTATCCCTAGTTCCTTGACTAAGTTGTCCTCCCGTCTCAGGGGAAACGCTGGAACATCGCCCCGAAGATAGGCCTGCAACTGCTCATACACGGCTCGAATCACCCAAGTATCCGTCATCGAGCAGTCGAACGAACGGGCGAAGGTGCAGATGGACTCCCCTGCTCGGTTCTTGGCCATTCGTTGGAGATGACGCTTCCGAACGCGCGCTACGATGAACAGGCCGACAGCAACAAACGGTAGGAAGAAGAGCGCCTTTGGCACTTCCCAGAAAAACCACACGATTGCGGCTACGATGAGTGTTTGAACCAACCAACCACCCCAGGTGACTGGGCGAGATTCAAACTTCGGCATTCGTCGCGAGGGCGTTCTCATGCTGGCTTAACGAATAGTGATAAAATCGTTGTGATTCAAGAGCGCGTGGACGAGGGCGGCGCGGGCTTTGGCCTCGGGCTGGGGGGACTTGCGCTCCTTCGCGGCGGCAAGGAACTGGGCGAGGCTGTCGGCGCAGAGCTGCTGCTCGGCGGGGGTGGGGGCGCTGGCGAGGAGCGTGGTGAAGAGGGTGCGGATGAAGGCGTCGTCTGCGGCACTCTCGGAGTCCTTCACGAGGCGCTCGGCGACCTTCGCGGCGGCGGTGGAGACGAGCTTGCTGTTGGCCAGCGCGAGCGCCTGCTGCGGGAGGATGCTCTCGTCGCGGCGGTAGCACTCCTTGGTGTTCGCGTTGTCGAACATCTCCAGGAACTTGTTCAAGTCCTCGGGCGACTGCGTGAAGTAGAAGCTGCGGCGCAGGGAGTCATCACGCTTCGGGTCAACCGTCGGACCACCGAGCTTGGGGTCGAGCGTGCCGGCGAGGTGGAGCAGGCTGTCGCGCAGGACGTTGGCATCCATGCGCTGGGAGTTCATGCGCCAATAGAAGCGATTCTCGGGATCGCGCGCTTGGTTGGGAGAGTGATTAGTGATTAGTGGGGCAGTAATTAGTGACGCGCCGTCCTTCGCTCGCGCGCCGACTAATGACTGATTACTAATTACTTCTCCCTGGCTGCTGCTCATGCGATACGTCTCGGACAACACCATCTGCCGGTGGAGGCGTTTGAGGCTCCAGCCGTTCTCCATGAAGTCCACGGCCAGCCAGTCGAGCAGCTCGGCGTGGATGGGCTTCACGGCGCGGCGGCCGAAGTCGGTGACGTTCGCCACGAGCGGCTGGCCGAAGTGGCGGGTCCAGACGTGGTTCACGAGCACGCGGGCAGTGAGCGGGTTCTGGCGATCAGCGAGCCAGTTGGCGAAAGCCAGCCGGCGACCGGTGCTGGTGGCCGGAAAGGGGAGGTGGCGATGCGCTTCGGATTCGTCCGGACCCTCGAAGGGTTTGAGCGAAGCGCGGAGCGAAGTGTAGTTCGTGCCGGGAGTCTCGACGGCTTTCTGCGCCTTGGCCAAGGCCTCCTGCGCATTCTTCAGCTTCTTCTCCGCATCCGGTTCCTTCTTCTTCTTCGGCTCTGTGGCGGGTGCGATCATTTCCAGCTCGGCTTTGGCGATGTCGGCTTCGGCCTGGGCGAGCTTGAACTTCGCATCGGCGCGGGCGGCAGCGGTGAGCAGGTTGGGGAGACCAGCGGTGACGGGAGACTGGTTACGGGACGAGTCCGCTTCCCACGCGGAACGGATCATCGCGGGGCGCAGTTCAGCGGCGGCGAGGGTGAGTTCGGCGGCCTTGAGCGCGGCGCGGGCCTGGTCGGGTGAAGAGATGATGGCGGGGACGGCGGGAGCCTTGGCGCTCGGCGCGGGAGCGGGCGAGCCGGACTTCACGAGCTGCACCTCGGCGGGCAATGCGCTCAGCTCGAAGGCAAGGAAATCGGCGGTGGCGTCGTAGGTGATGAGCTGGAACTTGCCGGGCGTGCGCTCGGGAAGCTGGAAGGCCAGGGCGTGCTCGCCGTTGAGCGCGACGTTGATCAGCGAGCCGCGCACGCGCACGGTCAACTCGTAGGTCTCGCCGAGCTTGACGGCGCGTGGCTGCGTGCCGCTGGGCGGGTAGGTGTAGGCGTTGGCCTTGCCGTAGGCGATCTGGAGCTTTGGGCCGGGGGCGTGCGCGCTGAGATAGACCAGCGATTCACGGGCGTCCGTGGTGTCGAAGGTGAAGCCGACGGACTTGTAAAGACTGCCGCCGGTGGGGCGGAACTTGAGCGTGGCCTGGAAATCCGCCGGATGGTCGGCGCGGCTGCGAGCAGCACTGCGTTGGGCGGCGACCATGGACTGCCGCAGCACGCCCTCTTCATAGGCCCACTTGCCGCCGGTGAGTTCCCAGAGCTGCGGGTTGGCGGTGGCGAAGGTGTCGGTGAAGAGGGGCTTGCCACTCGGGGCGGGGAGCGCGACTGGTGGATTGGACGCGATCACCGCGTTGGTAGCCGCTACAGGCGTGACGACTGCGCTCCGGGGCGCTTTCTCGATCTCGGCGAGCTTCTTCTGCGCGGCTGCAACGGCCTGACGAGCGACGGTGACTTGTTCCTCTGCGGCGCGGAGGTGGTTGGTGAGCACCCACGGCTGGAGGGCGGGATTGTGCGCGGGGGCGGGAAGCTGGACGGGCTTGATGTCCAGGGGCTTGAAGGCGAGCGCGACGGGGATAGCGGCACGGATGACCTGGTTGGTGTCGGGCTTCTTCTCGTCGCCTTTGAGGTGGAGGTAGGTGGGCCGGTCGAGGTGCAGGTCGTATGCCCGCGGAAGGCCGTCTTTCTCCAGATCGGTCTCGCCGGGCAGCTCGTCGAGGCGGGCGTGATACGGCTCGAAGATCGCGCGCATCGCGTAGTAGTCCGTGTGCGTAAGCGGGTCGTATTTGTGGTCGTGGCACTTCACGCAGTTCATGGTGAGGCCGAGGAAGGCCTTGCTGGTGTGCTCGACCACGTCGTCCATCCAGGTGGTGCGGTTGAAGAGGTAATAGTTGCGCGCAAGGAAGCCGGTGGCGCGGAGAGTGGCGGTGTCGGTAGGCGCGAGTTCATCACCGGCGAGCTGCTCGACGATCATGCGGTCGTAGCCCTTGTCGGCGTTGAGGGATTCCACGATCCAGTCGCGCCAGTGCCAGATGTGCTTCTGGCTGTAGCGGAGCTGTGCGCCGAGGCCCCACCAGTCGCTGTAGCGCCAGATGTCCATGAAGTGCCGGCCCCAGCGCTCGCCGTAGTGCGGGCTGGCGAGCAGGCGGTCCACGACCT
>CAZOCL010000511.1:0-4130 GCA_964578245.1 uncultured Klebsiella sp.
GCACTTCGTCGAAGGTGAGCACGATCTGGTGCTGATCGCACCACTTGCGCAGGCGTTGGACGAACTCGACCGGCGCGAAGTCCGGCCCCACGCCCTGATACGTCTCCATGATGACACCGGCGACGTTCTCCGGCTGGAGACCGCGCGCGGCGACCGACTTGAGGAACGATTCGAAGCTCGTGTCCTGCTGCCAGTAGCCATCCGGAAACGGTGCGGTGATGATCGCGGGGTCCTCGTTCACGATCCAATTCTTCTGCCCCGCCATGCCGCCCGCCTGCTGCGACCCCAGCGTGCGCCCATGAAAGCCACGTTCCCAGCCGATGATGCCGATCTTCTTCTTGCCGCCCACCTTGATGCCGTGGGCGCGGCTCAACTTGATGGCGCACTCCGTCGCCTCCGAGCCGGTGGTGAGCAGGAAGACCTTCTTCAAACCCTCCGGCGCGAGCGCGGCGAGTTCGCCGGCCAGTTCGGCGCGCTCCTCGCTGGGGAAGACGTAATTGTGCAGCAGCCCGCTGTTCACCTGGTCGAGGATGGCCTGCTTGACCTCGGGGGCGCAGTGGCCGGCGTTGGTCACGAGCACGCCGCTCGACCAGTCGAGCCAGCGGTTGCCGTATTTGTCATACACGAAGATGTCCTGCGCGTGGTCCCACACGATGGGCGGCTGGCCACGCATGGACTGTGGCTCGAAGTGCCGGAGGCGCTCCAGCGTCGGGACCGAGTCCGGGTGGGGAATCGGTGTGACGATGCGGCGATACTTGGTTTCCACCGTCGGAACGGTGCGCGGAGTGATGCTGAATTCTTTGCCCATAGTGCGGGTGACGATGGGGCCAGGGGCTGGTGACGTGCTACGCAGAAAGTCCCGCGTTCCGATGCTTTTGTGACAATGGCCGAGAGCACGCGCTCGGATTGGGCGGCGGCCCACTGAAGGATCAATCCCTGATCAGCTTGGGGACGAGGCGTTCGCCGGAAGAGCGCAGGGGACGGTCGTTGCCTTAGGTTTCGTCCACACGATGGCCAGCACAACGAGGCCATAACCTGCGCATAGCGAGAACAGGACGTGGGACGCGGTGAAGGCACCCTTCACAAGTTCTAGGCTTTGCCGGTCAGGCGGTTGATTCAGCACCAGGATGAGCAGACAGGTCGTGGTGATATACGCAGTGATGAGGCCAATCATCCAGTTTCGCAGGGGAGAGTGGATGCGGGGCAGGAAATACACCATGGCCAATGTTGCAACCACGCTACTAAGGCCGAGGTCGGCTAGCACCAGCTCTGAGTAGGATTGCAACTGGCTGCCGAAGCGTTCGACTCCAACGGTGGGTTGAATGCGTTCGTATTGACCACGCGAGAGAACGTGCAGAAATCCCTCAATCGTGCGGGGATAACCCCAGTTCATCGGGGGATTGGTCATCGAGACCAACGGCACATAAAGATAAGGCATCGCTCCCAGGCACAGCGCCAGACTCAGCTTCAGAACGGGCTTCCACTCGGTGAACAACGCCCGTGTTTTCAGCGCGAGCACCGTGCACTGCACTACGGAGGCTGCGCCTACGGTGATGAAGACCGCGCGCAGCAGGTTGGTGGAAGATGGGTGCGGGGCGAGCAGGACTAACTGGCCTTCCGCGTGGGCGAGCAATGCGGCGGCGAACAAGATCCCATTGATGAGACACAGGTCCCGAATGAACTTTGGCTGGCCCAGCATCACGAGCAGTTGAACGCCGAGTCCGGCGGCCAGGAGCAGCTGGCTGTTGCTGATCGAGAGGCTATATACCAACGCAGCGGAATATAAAACTCCGAGTCGTTCAGGTTGATGCACCCACCACATCAACAGCCAGAGCGTTGTGGTGAAAAGCAAAATGCTGAATGGCCACGTGCTGGCCACCACAGCTTCGCGCCAGAAACCGTTGGAAAAGCCGACGCCCAGACCGGCGACGCAACCGCACACCATCCGAAGCCGACGTTGTTCCTCGGGCTTAAGCCAGGCGGACGCTGTGATTGCCTCCAATATCATCGCTCCGCCGCGCGAAACCATCATTGCAATCAAGCCGCACACCAAGGCGGCTGCGACAGCGGAGGAAACTGCCACCCGCCAGGCGAGATCCGAAAACGGAAGCAGCTTCGTAAAGAGCCATGCGTAGAGCGTCCAGAGCGGATACCCCGGCGGGTGAGCTACGCCTCCATGACTGGCGGCGGTCGTGAAAATGCCAGAGAACCCCAAGGTAAGGCTAGGGGCGAGAGTCCACAGGTAGGCTGTCAGGGCAACGCCACAAGCCAGGAGAAAACTGCGACGGTCGGTGTTGTCGAAAAACTTGCTCGGACCTCCAATTGGCGTAGTGAGCGTCTGCGGCCCGGGTGAGATTGCAGTTGTGTTCATGGCATTCAGCAAATGCCTTAAATCCTGAAGGTCTTGGTTCAGCAGCTAGTGACAACGCAACTCCAACTCTGTTCACAAATCGTGGACGAACTTTGTATATGGTTGGCTCCAAGCCAAAGATTAAGCACAAACGCAGAGCTGCGGAGCAACCCAGCAGGCTGCCTTCCCGGGCGGGTTAAGCTTGGAGTGCTGCTTTATTTAACCAGGACAACGCGGTGCGCCCATCCTCCGCCAGCCAGCGCTCGAAGTTCGCTTTGCGCACAGGCCAGTCGGTGTCCAGCATTGCGAACCAGGCGGTGTCCCGGTTCTGGCCTTTCACGACCATGTGCTGGCGGAAAATGCCTTCAAACTGGAAGCCCAGGCGGAGCGCCGCCGCGCGGCTGCGGGCGTTCTCAGCGTTGCACTTCCACTCAACGCGGCGGTAGCCGAGGTCGTCAAACAGGTGGCGCAGCAGCAGGAAAACCGACTCGGTGTTGACGGGCGTGCGTTGCGCGGCGAGGCCATACCAGATGTGGCCCAGCTCGGCGGTGCCGTGCGCCGGCGTGATGCGCATAATGGAGATCATGCCGATACGTTGGCCGGTGGACTGGCTGCGAACCGTGAAGAAAAGCGGATCCGTGCTGGTCTGCGCGGTTTGGAGCCAGGTATGGAAAGCGGTCATCTCGGCATAAGGTCCGTGCGTGAGATAGCGCCAGATTTCGCGAGCTTCGGCGGGTTCGTGACTGGCGTGGTATAGTTCAGCCACATCACTGTCCGCCTGCACCGGCGTCAAACGCACATGGCGACCAACCAGCGGCTGGTGCGCAGGATAGGGCCAACTGGCAGGGAAGGACGTATTGGCATTCATGTGCCCAGAAGTTCAGGGCAAGGCTGGTGCGCTGGCTACGTCAAAAAATCGGATAAGGGAAAATTTTCCAAGGGTAGCCAACGCAGGGGTGGGGCGATGGAACGGGGGGCGGACCGAGGAACCCAGTGACAGGCGGGCCTTTAGGGGTAAAGCGGGGCGATTTCGATTTGCAGAGGAACTGCGTCGCATGAATAAAAAAGTCCAGAAAAAATGTTGACTCTTTTCCGCTGCGGCATAGTTTGTGCGCCCGGTTCACACAAGCCGTCAGCAAGCTTGAAACGCACATCGGCCCGGTTGCAGCAGCAGGGCAAACAGGGTCGATGGGTTTTTTTTCCCCTGACGGGGAGTTTTGGAACGGACGGGTGAAAGTAATTTCGCCCATGTAGCTCAGTTGGCAGAGCACGTCCTTGGTAAGGACGAGGTCACCGGTTCAAACCCGGTCATGGGCTCCAGATTTTAGGCCGGTCGGCAACGGTCGGACATAGCAGCAGAGTCAACCACTAACTAGAACATCGCAAATGGCAAAAGAAGCCTTCAAACGGACGAAACCCCACGTGAACGTCGGCACCATCGGCCACGTTGACCACGGCAAATCCACCCTCACGGCCTGCATCGTGGCGGTGCAGCATCGCAAGGGCCTGGCCCCCGCAATTTCCTACGCCGACATCACCAAGGGCGGCACGGTGCGCGACGAGTCCAAGACCGTGACCATCGCGGCCTCGCACGTCGAATACGAGTCGGAGCTGCGCCACTACGCGCATGTGGACTGCCCGGGCCACGCTGACTACGTCAAGAACATGATCACCGGCGCGGCGCAGATGGACGGCGCGATCCTCGTCGTGTCCGCCGCCGACGGTCCGATGCCGCAGACGCGCGAGCACATCCTCCTGGCCCGCCAGGTCGGCGTGCCGG
>CAZOCL010000512.1:0-4128 GCA_964578245.1 uncultured Klebsiella sp.
GGAAGAACTGGTCAAGCCCGGCTGCGATGACCGGCACGGAGAAGCCTGTTTGAGCTGGGCCTTCCTTAAGCGCGAGTTTGCGATACGGGTAGTCCGTCTCCAGCCAGTCTTCGGCGGTGCGGACGAGCGTGCGCAGGATGCTCGGGGTATCGCGCACCGCGAGGTATTGGTTGCGGTTGCGCTTCAGCGCGAGGCAGGCCTCCGTGACCATCATCGGCGTGAGGTGCGCCTCGGGCGGCAGGTCGGCGAGGTAGTAGTTGGGGAGGGTCATGGCGTCGGCACGGTGGCGAGGCTGCTCTTGATTTGCGCGTAAAGTTCCGGTGCCCACGCGGGCAGGTGCGTCTCCTTTGGGACGGACTTGCCCCGCCGGAAATCCACGGGCGTCAGGATCACGGTGATGTTTTTCAGCCCGGTGTCGGCGGCCAGGACAAACAAATCCTCGGCTGCCTCGTCGCCCATCGCGAGACAGCCGATGGAGACCGAACTGCCGTGGATCATGATGTCGCCGCCGAGTTGGGTGCGTCCGTCGAGCTTGCCCTTGGCCCGCTCAAAGGCGTTCGGATAACCCACGCGCAGGGAGAGGTGGAAGCGGCTGTTGGGATTGAGCAATTCGATGGGGTAGATGCCTTCGGGCACCTGTTGATCCCCTTCGTGCAGCTTCGGGCCAAGTTCACCGCTGGAGCCGAGCACCTTGTAATCGCGGATCAGGCGCAGCTTGCCGTCCGGTCCGGCAGCGAAGACTTCGAGGCGACGCTCGTCCTTGAGGCCGACGAGAACCAGCTTCGTCGGTGGGTAGCCGACGGCAGCTTTCTTGAAATGCGGTTCGAGGCGAGTGCGGGCGACTGGTCCGAACTCCTTCACGCGGTCTTCGACGGTCTTTCGCGTCAAGGCCTTGCCGGAGTAGGCCGCCAGCAGCACCAGCGCCAGCCCGCCGTAGATGAGCAGCCGCATCTTCATGGTTGCAGGCAGTGTTCCCGTTTTCCGATTTCGCGCAAGCACAGCAAGCCGGGCAGCGACAGCAGCAGCAGCACCGCCAGCAGCAGGTAGAAGGCGTGGTAGCGGGCCGGTTCTGCCGCCGCCGCGCCGAGGTGCTCCACCCACCGGCCCGCGAACCAGTGCGCCACGTTGCCCAGGATGCCGCCCACCGTGATGAACAGGCCGAAGACCCGCCCGCGCACGGCATCCGGCACCGACTCCATCAGCGCGGCCTCGACCATCGGGTAGCAGCCCATGAAGAAGAACCCATAGACCGCGAGGGCCGCCATCAGCGCGCCGCGCGGGAGATGCGGAAACGCCGCGATGACCACCGCCGCCGCGATCATCACGCCCGCAGTCCAGCGCGTCCGACCGCGGTCGCTCAGGTGGCCGAAGAGCGGGTTGCTGATCACGCCCATGAGGAAGATCACGCTGAGCGCCGTGCCGGCCTCCTGCATGGTGAAGCCGTGGGCCTTCTGCAAAAAGAGCGAACCAAGGCTGCCCATGCTGTGCCCCGCGAAGTCCCGCAGGCTGAACGCCACGGCGGCGGCGAAGAACAGGAGCCAGAGGGCGGTGGAGGAGAAGAGGGCACGCGGCGCGGTAGGGCGAGACTCCGTCGAGCCCTGTTTGCCGACGGAGTCGGCGCGAGCGGAGCGAGCATCTTGGCTAAGATCGCCCCCTCCCGAGATGCTCGCTGCGCTCGCCTCGCTGCGCTCGAGATGGGGTTCGACGGAGTCTCGCCCTGCCGAAGTTTGCGCCTCATCCGCCAGCCAGGCGAAGGCTCCGGCGGCGAGCATGCCCAGCACGCCGAGTTCCAGCACCGGCGTGCGCCAGTCGCCGGACTGCGTCGCGCGCCAGCCGGCATAGATCGGTCCGACAAAGAAGCCTGCTCCCGCACCGATGCCGATCAAACCCAGTGCCCGCCCCGTGGCTTCCGGGTAGAGCTTGGCGACCAAAGATGTTGCCGCCGGGTGGAAGCAGCTTCCGCCGATGGCCGCCACCACGACGCTTGCCAGCGCCGCCGGATAGTTGGGTGACAGAGCGAGGCCGACAAAGCCGAGCGCGTTGATGAAGAGCCCCCAGCCTAGGAGTTTCTTGCGGCTCACGCGGTCCGCCAGGATGCCCAGCGGGTAGCTCAGGCCGTAGTAAACCAGCATCATCACCGTCATCGGCAGCGTGGCCTGCTCAAGGCTCGCCAGCTTCAGGTCGCGCTGCATGGGCAGGTAGAGCGGCAGCAGTGCGACGTGATAGACGTGCGTAAACGCATGCAGGACGCCGAGGAGCCACAGCGTGCGGGCGCGATGTTGCGGGGCGTCCATGTCAGGCATTCAACCACGAATAAACACGAATGGACACGAAGGAAGGGCACCCTGCGGGGCGATACACGCATTCCATTCGTGTTGATTGGTGTCCATTCGTGGTTGTCTCAGGCGGCCAGCAGGGAGCAGCCGCGCGCCTCGGTCTGCGCGGCGCGGCCGATGAGTTCAAAGCCATCGCCGCGACGCACGGCCAGGTCTTCCGTCTGGATCGCCATCACGGAACGCACGTTGGCGAGATCGAAGAGCCGGAGCAAGCCAGTCTGGCCGTTCGCTACCTCGCGTGCAGTTTCGGGAGAGATGACGAGGGCGCGGCACCACGGGGGGAAGGAGAAGGGGCGTGGGGCGTGGGGCGTGGGGCGTGAGGCGGAAGCGTCACCCGCCACCCGGTCGTAGGCTTGGGAGCTGAGTTCGCTCATGCCGTATTCGCAGACCAGGTGGGACGGAGGGATGCCGAGACGGGCAGTGATGAGCGCGTGCAGTTCGGCTTTGGGAAGCTCGCGGGAGCGGCCTTTGTAGCCGCCGGTTTCCATCACGCACGATCCAGCGGGCAATGCGAGAGCGAATCCGCGCTGCTCCAATTCATCCAGCAGGTGGACGAACATGAAGGCGGTGCCGAGCAGGACCACGGGCTGAGCGGAGCGCTCGGCGAGGCGTAGGTGGTCTAGGGCCACGTCGAAATCGAGCGACCAAGCGCGGTCCGTGCCGGTGGTGCCGAGGAAGCGCGAGCCGGGCGAACCGAACGCGCGGCTTACCGTGGCAAACATGTGGACGAGCGAGGAGTGCGGGGCTTGGGCCGGAGGGGGGGCGAGGGAGAGGAAGTTTGGACGCGCATCGGTCTGCTGCACGCCTTGCCCCCTCACCCCGGCCCTCTCCCCCGGTGGGGGCGAGGGAGAGGACGGCGGCAGGACGTGTGCAGCCACCTCAGCCAGCATGTGCTGCGCAAACCACGGCAGCAGCGAGGCTTCATACACCGCCAAAGACTCTGTGGTGTGGAAGTGGCGGCTGGGCCGGTGGTCGGTCGTGCCGCTGGAATGGAAAACGGCGGTGCGTTCCGCGGGGGCGAGGCTGGTGAACTCGAACTCCTTGAACGCCGTCGTGGGCGCGGCGGGGATCTGCCGCCAGTCCGCAATCGTGTCGGGCGCGATCCGACGCGCTTCACACAGCTTGCGATAGGGGGCTACGTGGGCGTATTGCAGCGCAAACAGGTCGCGGGCAAGGGCGTTGAACTCCGCTTCAACAGGAATGCCGCCGCGTTGGATGAACGCGAGCAGCCGGCGCGAATGGTCGGCAAAGGATGACGGGGTCGTCATGCGGTTTTTGTGCGATGGCTGGTGTTCCGCTACAGCCGGGGCGAAGCTGCCAGTTTCCGGAGCGGTGTCGAGCGGGAAGTCGGCGCGCGGCGCTTACGCCGCTTAAGCGTTCGAACGCACCGAAGCGTCTTGGTTCACCTGTGGACCCGCGAACGGTGAAGCGACGTAAACGTCGCGCGCCGGTGCGGCACGTGACTCACTCACCCGACACCGAAACGCTCACCACTTCGCCCGGTTCGCATTCAGCGCTCACCTCGAAGGGCCGGCAGCAGACTTCGCAGTCCGTCACGAAGCGCTGGGAGGGGATGCTGGTGTCCAGCACCAGTTCCATGCTCTGGCCGCAAAAAGGGCAGTCCACCGTCGCCGTGTCTTCCATGCCTGAAGGTGGCGTGCGGGGCAGGGGGCCGCAAGGGCGGGGCGCATCTCGGGGCATGGGGTCACGACATCGCTTACACTTTGAACTCACGATATCGCTTACACTTTTGGCGATTTGCGCCGTCGGTAGATAGCGGGGCGCATGGCCC
>CAZOCL010000513.1:0-4125 GCA_964578245.1 uncultured Klebsiella sp.
AGCTACCTGCTGCGCTACTCGTTCGACCAGATCCCCAAGGGCCAGCGCATCACGCACGCCGAGTGGGTCATCCCCGCCGCCGGGGCCGCCGCCTGCACCGTCCACGTCTGGCGCGTGATCGCGGACTGGGGCATCGGTGCGTGCCACCAATACCGCATGACCTGGCCGAAGCGGCTGGAGTGGTCCGTGGCCGGTGCGCGCGGCAAGTCCATTGACCGGGCCACCAGCCCCACGGGCAACGGGAAGTTCAGCCCCAGCTCGCCGCAGATCACCATCAATGTCACGCAGGACGTGGAACTCTGGCACAGCGGCGCGTCCCCGAACCGCGGGTGGTTGCTGACCTTCGACGCCGCCTCCACGATCCTGGTTTCCCCCACGCACGTCGGTCGCGCCCAGTGGCAGCTCCGCATCACCTATGAGCCGGAGTGACCGCAGCCTGCTTGAAACTTAGAAGTAAAAACCACCGATGATTGACCACAGAGACGCGATGAACACAGAGAATTCCTTCCGAAATGTCTTTCTCTGTGTTCATCGCGTCTCGGTGGTTAAACTTGGGCCGCCCTTCCTCCCATGAGAAACCTGTTCACCACCCTCGCCTCGTTCCTCGTCGTCGCGCCACTGCTGGCCGCGCCGCCGTCGTTCCGCACCGCGTCCGTCCCCGAAGGCTGGATCGTCATCAAGGGCGAGTCCGAGCAAGGCGTGGTGCGCAGCGCCAAACCGACCATCCCGCTGGAGCTGCGCACGAGCACCGCGCAGGCCTTGCCGCTGGAGGCCACCTTCAGCTTCCGCGCGCAGCAGGGGGACGCGATCACCTTCCAAATCCTCGAAGAAGCCAAGGACGCGAAGCCGCTGCTGTTCTCCACGTTCCGTCCGACCGGTCCGAACCAGGTCAGCGTCACCGCCCAGGCCTCGGGCGAGGCGATGGGCACCACAGCTCCCTCCATCCGCAAGCGTGCGGGCGCAATCACTTACTCCTGGCGTTTCCCCAAGGTGAAGAACCTCTGGGATGAAGCCGACCGCAAGGAAATCGGCGCGGCCTACGCGAAGCTGGTGCCGTTTGAGGAGAAGACCTTCACGATGCGGTTCGTGCTCACGGCGGAAGGCCGTCAAATCTGGCTGGACGACCGGCTGGTCGCTGAAGCCCGCATAGCCAGCCCCAAGGAGGCCTTCCTCTCGCTCCGCCTCACCAAGTCCGCCCAGGTCCTCTCCGCTGAGTTCACCAAGCCTGCGGACACGGGCCGCTTCCTGCCGGTGTCTTTCACCTGCTACAGCCATGCGAAGACCGCGCAAGGCCCGGCGGCGGAAACGCAGTTGGCCACCCTCAAGGACGTGCCCGTGATTCTGCCCAAGTCGCGCGGTCCAGAGATCAACCTTGCCGATTCGCTCTACCGCTACCGCCGGACGCACGGCAACGGGCCTGATGCGAACTACGTGAACGCCATGCACGCCTGGCCGGGCGCGTTCGACATCGACCCCGCCTCGCTCACCTTCCGCGTGCCCTACCGCAGCTATCAAAACGCCTGGCTCGTGGCCTGGGTGGACGAGACGCCGAACTCGGTGCCCAAGGGGGCGTTTCGTTTCTTCCGACCGGTGGGTGGCTATCCCGCCGCCACCGAATTTGAGATTTCCGAGGAGGCCATCGCCAAAGGGCTCGTGACGGCGCTGCCGCAGAAGACGGCGGATGGCAAACAGCTTTACCTCGTGAAGGTCCCGGTCAACTCCGAGGGGATGTATGGCTTCAAGGACATGGAGGACGAGATCCTTGAATTCGAGCTGACCAAGCCGCTCGCGCTCGGTCGCAGCTACCCCGATCCCATTTACTACGGCTACCATCCCTCCGGCCTGCCGAGTTCCATCCATGTCGTCGGCATCACGCTGGAGGAGTCCCCGTTCGACTATGAGGTGAAGCCGAAGCGCATCTCGTTTGTTTTCGAGCAGCCAGAGCAGCCGGCTTACGCGGTCGCGGTCAAGAACACGGGGAGCAAGCCCATCGAGGCGAAGGTCACGCTGAAGTCCAGGAGCCACGACGGCCAGGAGCAGGCCACGGTCACCGGCGCGGTGAAGGTCGCCCCCGGCGAGTCACGGGATGCGGAACTGCAGTTCAGTTTGAAGAAGCTCGGCTGGCATGAGCTGAAGGTGACGGTCGAGGCGGGCGGGACGCAGCAGCACAGCACGCTCAGCATGGTGCTCCTGCCGCCCAACCAGCGGACCTATGGCAATGCCGCGAATGAAACGCGCTTCGGCATCTGGTCGCTGCTGGGCCATTACACCCCCATGTCCGGTGACGCCGCGATGAGCGACGCCTTGCTGGCCATGTATCGCAAGCTGGGCCTGCGCCGCATCTCGCCGCATCCGATGGTGGGCACGGCGGAGACGCTCAAGAAGCACTACTTCCTCCCCACCGGCCCGCACACCATCGCGGGCAACACGGGCAAGACGGTGCTCCCCGATGGCAGCATCAACCAGGAGGAGATGAAGCGCGCCGTGGACCGCGAACTCGCCGGCCTGAACCGCGCGGCGGACTTCCCCGGCTCCACTTACTTCTACGGCGGCGAGTGGCACATCAGCAAAGAGATCCAGCACGGGCCCTGGCCGCGCTACACGGGCGACGGCGACCGCGACCTGACGGCGGAGGAGCGCGGCAACGCCGAGCGGCATGTGAAGATCTGGACCGCCATCGGCAACGCCATCCGCGAGAAAAGCCCGACGACTCGCCTGGTGCTCCAGTGGGGCGCGCCGAACGGAAGCATCGCCTACATCCGCGCCGGGATGCCCAAAAACCTGGTGGACATGTATGGCATGGACGCGCCGCAGTTCGAGCTGTTGCCGGAGATTTCCAACGTCACCGGCTCCATCAACCAGCTCTGGGAGCTGCGCCAGGAAACGGCCAAACTGGGCTGGCCCAAGCTGCCCCTCAACTGGATCGAAGGCCCGTTCTTCCCCACCAATCCCGGTGCGCTGACCGAGGATGACCAGGCCGATTACCAGATCCGCTACTGGCTGCTCGGGCTGGCCTACGGCGTGGATGCGTTCGAGTCGGGCGTAGTGCCGTTCGACGCCGGCAACTACTACGGGGCCGAGCACTACGGCGCAGGCGTGTTCCACCGCAAGCCGCTCGCGTGCCCGAAGCCCGCCGTCGCTGCCATCGCCACCACCACCGCCATGCTCTGCGGCGCGGACCCTTCGGGCTCCGTTGCCACCGGCAACCTCACCACGTATTGTATGGCCTTCACGCGTGCGAAGGACAAGGCGAAGATCTACGCCCTCTGGCGTGTGACCGGCAACGCCGAGGCCCGCCTCACGGTCGCCGGCACTTCGGCCACCGTCACTGATGCGATGGGCAACGCCCGCCAGGTCCCCGTGAACAATGGCGTGGCCGTCGTGAGCCTCGGTTCCTCACCGGTCTGGGTGACGGGCGTCCCGCAGATCGAGAAAATCGAGCTGGGCACGCCCGTTTATGCCAGCGCACCCGCGAAGATCACCCGCCCACTCACGGACATGGCCGCCGCGAAGTGGAGTTATGACGGCGCGGAGGACAAGGCCTACGCCTACAACCATTTTGCCATCCGCCGCATTCCCGATCCCAAGCTGACGGCGGAGTTCGGTCAGGGTGAGGAAGGTCACAGCGACGCCGTCGCGATCACGCTGCCGGTTGAGACCGGTGACCGCCCGCTGGCCACACGCTATGGCAACCTGAAGTTGAAGAAGCCCGTCGTCATCCCGGGCAAGGGCGCGGCGCTGGGCATCTACATCAAGGGCAACTCCTCGTGGGGCCGTGTGGTGTATCAGCTCCGCGACGCGAAGGGTGAGCTGTGGACTTCAGTCGGCACCAAGGACGACTGGAACTGCGACGACACGCACGGGTGGTCCTACGTGAATTTCGAGGGCTGGCGCTACGTGCGCTTCCCGCTGCCCGGCACGCATCCCTACGACAGCGCCCGCGACCTGGAGACGACGTGGTGGGGCTCCTCCGGTGGCGATGGCATCGTGGACCTGCCGCTCTCGCTCGAGAAGATCATCGTCGAGGCGCGGAACGAAGTCCCCTGGCTCGGCGAGATGAAGCTCGTGCCGGAGCGCAGCTACAAGCTCTCGCAGATCGTCGTGGAATACGACAGCGAGGCGGAC
>CAZOCL010000514.1:0-4117 GCA_964578245.1 uncultured Klebsiella sp.
GCTACAACGCGACGAACTGGAGCGCCACCGTCTCCGTCTGGCTGCGGCTCGACCCGGACAAGGACCTGGAGCCCGGCTATTGCGACCCCGTGCAAATCGTCGGCGAGGACACGAAGAAGGGTTTCATCTTCATGGAATGGTCAAAGGACGACATGCCGCGCCACTTCCGCTTCGCCATCCGTCCGCTGGTTCAGATTTGGAACCCGAACAACTTGGACTGGGCGAAGATGACTGACGCTCAGCGTCCGGCGGTGAACCTGCCCCGCGCGCCCTTCTCGCGCGAGGCGTGGACGCACGCGGTCTTTTCGTTCGCGAACCTTAATGACAAGGCCAAGAAGCCCATCGGCTGCCTGCACCTGAACGGCAAGCTCATGGGCACGATTGAGAACTGGGACCTCACGCTCGGCTGGAATCCCGACGCCGTGCAGCTCGTGCTCGGTGCGTCCTACGTCGGTTATCTCGACGACCTAGCCGTCTTCAGCCGCGCCCTGACCGATGCCGAGGTGACGCAGCTCCATGGGCTGAAGAACGGGGTTCGCGAGCTGCATCCGTAACCAAACCTCCCAATTACATGAAGCAACTCTGTTTTCTACTCGCATGGCTGCTGCTGGTCTCGTCCACCTTCGCCGCCGCCCCGGCCAAACCCAACATCATCATCATGCTCGTGGATGACATGGGGGTGATGGACACGTCGCTCCCGTTTCTCACGGACGAGGCTGGCAAACCGAAGCGGTATCCGCTCAACGATTACTACCGCACGCCGAACATGGAGCGGCTCGCCGCCCGCGGGATTCGCTTCAACAACTTCTGTGCCATGAGTGTGTGCTCGCCCACGCGCATCTCCATCATGACCGGACAGAACGCCGCCCGGCATCGCACGACGAACTGGATCAGCCCCGACAGCAACAACGGCGGCCCCAACGGCCCGCCGCAATGGAACTGGCGCGGCCTCAAGACGGGCGACGTGACGCTGCCGCGCCTTTTGCAGGCGGATGGCTACCGCACTATCCACGTTGGCAAGGGACACTTCGGGCCGCGCGATTCTGAGGGTGCCGACCCGCGAAATGTCGGCTTCGACATCAACGTGGCCGGCGGTTCCATCGGCGCGCCGGCGAGCTATCAGGGACTGCAAAACTTCGGCAACAACGTGGATGCCAAAACCAGGAAGAAACCCGGCAACGCGGTTCCCGGCATGGAGAAGTATCACGGCCAGGACATCTTCCTCACGGAGGCGCTCACACTTGAGGCCAAGACCCATGTCGCCGATGCCGTAAAGGCGCAGAAGCCCTTCTTCCTCTACTTCGCGCAATACGCCGTCCATGCCCCGTTCAACTCCGATGCGCGCTTCGCCGAGCACTACAAGAACAGCGGCAAGCCGGCCAACGCGCAGGCCTTCGCCACGCTCATCGAGGGCATGGACAAATCGCTCGGCGACCTGCTCGATCACCTTGACCAGCTCGGCATCGCGGAGAATACGCTCTTCGTCTTCCTCGGGGACAACGGCTCCGATGCGCCGCTCGGCCACGAGCACGCGGTCGCCTGCGCGGCTCCCTTGCGCGGGAAGAAAGGCTCGCACTACGAAGGTGGCATGCGCGTGCCGTTCATCGCCGCGTGGGTGAAGCCGAACGCGAACAACGCCCTCCAGCAGCGCCTGCCCATCGCCGTTGGGGCCGTCCAGAGCCAGCTCGCCGCCGTCTACGACCTCTTCCCCACGCTCCTCGCGCTCACCGGCAAGGCCGCTCCGGCGGGCCACAGCGTGGACGGCGGACGGCTCGACACCCTGCTCACCGGCAGACGCGACCCAAGCCGCGAGGAGAAGTTCCTCATGCACTATCCGCACTCGCCCCATCGCACCGACTACTTCACCACCTACCGGAACGGCGACTGGAAGGTCATCTACCACTACTTCCCCACGGCGGTTTCCGAGGGCTCGCACTACCAGCTCTTCAACCTGTCGAAAGATCCCTTCGAGCAGAGCAACCTCGCGGCCACCGAGTCTTCCGAACTCCAGCGGATGATGCAGGGCCTCATCACCGGACTCGAAAAGGAAGGCGCGGTCTATCCGGTGGAGAAGGGCAGCATCAAGCCCGTGAAGCCGGTGCTGCCATGAGTGATTTTGTGACTGGAATTGACTGACGAATGGGGACTGACGAATAAATTGAAAAACAAGATGATCGCGAACCCAGACCATTTCTCCTTCTTCATAGGTCCTCGCCAATTCATCAGTTGAGAACCTCCCGTGCCCATCACCCTCCCATTCGTCATCCGCAACATTACTCAGGCCGAGTTCGATGCAGTTGACCGGCTGGTAATGCGACGGGCCTACGACGCACAAAACGAGCTGGGACGGCTGTGTGAAGAACGGGTATATGAAAACAAACTGGCCTCGCTCCTGTGCGCCGACGGACTCACCGATGTCCATACTCAGCTCCCCGTCACAGTTACGCACGCGACCTTTGAGAAAGTTTATCGACTCGATCTCGTCGTCGGGCACGCGATTTACGAGCTGAAGACGGTTCAGGATTTCGTGCCGCAACACGACACCCAGGTCTTGCATTACGCCATTATGGCGAATGTGAATCACATCAAACTCGTGAACTTCCGGCCGGCGAAGGTTCGCGGCCTGCTTCGATTCAACGCCGTGCTGTCGCCAGAACGGAATGGCCCGCACTGGCAGGACGCCACATGGAGAGCGGTCACTCCCGCATGTGAGGCATTGCGACAACAGTTGTTCGAACTGATCACTGACTGGGGCACGCACATGGACTCCCGGCTTATCGAGGAGGCGCTCATTCACTTTTGCGGCGGAGACACGGACTGCCTACGTCGCGTGCCGGTCGTGAGCAATGGGCTTGAACTGGGCACCCATCAAATCAACACGCATGTAGCTGGCGTCAGTTTCGTCGTCACCTCGTTTCCAGAGCCAGCCATGCAGTTCGGGCACTTCCAGCGCCTTCGCCAGCTCACCGGACAACGAGCGCTCCAGTGGATAAACCTCAATAAACGGGAGATCGAGCTCGTGACGGTTGTTTGACTGACTAATGAAAGCGGGCCGCTCATGAACTCAGACCATTTTCTCTTTCCCCATTCGTCAGTCCCCATTCGTCAGTCAACTTCCCGGCGAAATTTTCTGTGGCAGCTCGGCGGCGGCCTCGGCGGCGTGGCGCTCACCACACTGCTCGCGGAGCAAGGCGCTTCTGCCGCCTCCTCTTCAACCCTTCAACCCTTCAACTCTTCAACCCACCCGCTCTCCCCTAAACCCGCCCCTTCCCCCGCCACCGCCCGTGCCGTCATCCAAATCTTCTGCCCCGGCGGGCTCAGCCATGTGGACTCGTGGGACTGGAAGCCGGAACTGGCGAAGCGTTCCGGCCAGCCGTTCGACACCACCGGCAAGCTCCAGTTCTTCGCGTCCAAGCCGGGCAACTGCCAGGGCAGCTACTGGCCGTTCCGCCAGCACGGCCAGTGCGGACGTTGGGTGAGCGATCTGTTTCCGAAGTTCGCCGCCTGCGTGGATGACGTCGCGTTCATCCACTCGATGCAGAGCAAGTCCGCGCTCCACGGCCCGGCGATGTTCATGGCCAATAGCGGCTTCATACTGCCCGGCTTTCCGAGCATGGGCGCGTGGGTCACCTACGGCCTTGGCAGCGAGAGCGAGAATCTCCCGGCGTTCGTCGTGCTGCCCGACCCGCGCGGCCTGCCGCCCGGCGGCGTGATCAACTGGGGCGCGGGCTTCCTCCCCGCGGTGCATCAGGGCACGACGCTCAACACCGACCCGGAACAGCCGCCCATCGCCGACTTGTTCCCGCCGAAGACCTTCGCCGGCATCACGCCGCAGGGCGAGGCCAGTGGACGCAACTTCCTCCAGACCCTGAACCGCCAGCACGCGGCCGCGCGTGTGGGCAACACGGAACTCGACGCCCGCATCGCCGCCTACGAACTCGCCGCGCGCCTGCAACTCAGCGCGCCCGAAGTCACCGATTTGCGTGGCGAAACGGCCGTCACCAAGCAGCTCTACCAGCTCGATCACGAGGACATCGGACCGTTTGGGCGGCAGTGCCTGCTGGCGCGCCGTCTTGTCGAACGTGGCGTGCGGTTTGTGCAGATCTACTGCGGTGCA
>CAZOCL010000515.1:0-4102 GCA_964578245.1 uncultured Klebsiella sp.
CGGGTCGCTCACGCGGTAGAGGCGGCCCTTCTCCGGCTGGCCCCAGCCTTCCACCCAGTCGGTCACGTAGAGCGCGCCGTCGGGGCCGAAGGCGACGTGTGTGGGCAGGAGGTTCCAGAGAAACTTTTCGCGGGTGCCCAACTCGAAGCTCGCGCCGCGCGGCTTGAGATCGAAGCTCCAGATGCCGCCGGGGAAGTCGCAGATGAAAAAGTGGTTCGTGTAGCGGTCAGGCAGGCCGGTGCCGGGATAAAAGGCGAAGCCGGCCGGGCCCTGGGCCACCTCGCCGCTCCAGGGAAGCGTGTCGCCGTGGCCTCCACGCCACAGCTCCTCGGTCACCCACGGGCCGAAGTGCTTCATGTGCTGGTAGCTGATGCGCCAGCCGTAGTCGCCACCCTCGACGAGGTGGAGCAGGCGGGCCTTGTCGGGGCCGGCGGTGTCGTTGTCCACGGTAAAGAGATTCCCCACAGCATCGAAGGCCAGCCCCTGCGGGTTGCGCAGGCCGATGCAGAAGACTTCCAGCTCCGAGCCGTCCGGCTGGCAGCGGAAGACCGCCCCGGTATCGGGCGCGATGCGGCGAAGGTAGTCCGCGCTGAACCCCGGATGCTTCATGCCGGGCCGCAGCTCAAAGCCCCGGTCACCAAGGCTGAAGTAGAGTCGTCCGTCCGGGCCAAAGACAAGGCCGTGCAGGTCGTGGCCGGAGACGGAGATGTGGACGCCCAGGCCGGAGGCCAGGAGTTGTTTCGAGTTTGGAGTTGGGGGTTTCGCGTTGGGTGCGGACGCGCTGGGTGGCACGGAGGCCGAACTCGAAACCCCAAACCCCAAACCCGAAACTTTCCAAAGATCAGGCAAACACGCGAACCACACCTCGCCCCTCCGTGCGAGGACGCCCGCTGCGGGTCCGGCGGTCGCGGCGTTAAAGCCGTCCGCGATGATCGTGGATTTGTCAGCACGCCCGTCACCATCGGTGTCCTCCACCATGCGGATGACCTCAGACGCATTCGTGAGCACGCCGAAATTCGTGCCGGTGAAGAGCCGGCCCAGCAGCGCCTCACGGTCGCCCAGCGTGCGGCAGCTCAGGTCGTCGAGCAGCCAGGTCACCTGCTTGGTGATGTCGAAGACGGCCCCCTTCCAGCGATGGGTCTCAGCGATGAAGAACCGCCCGCGCTCGTCCACGCTGAAGGCCACGGGGTTTTGCAGCAGCGGCTCGGTGGCGACCAGCTCGACCTTCAGCCCCGGCGCGACCTGAAGCTGCTTGAGCTTCGCCTCCGCTGCGGCGTTCGTGCTGTGCTGCGCGGGACTTGGTGAGGTGAGCAGCAACAGCAACGTAGCCGCCGACGTGAGGAGGCGGACGGCTTGCGAGCCAGCGGAAATCCGCCTCCTCACGTCGGCGGCTACGAGCGGGCACGTCACGGGCTGCATGACGGCGAGCATAACAACTTCCCGCGCCGTGAAAACCCTTTCGTCCGAGCCGGGGCTTTGTCAAACGCGCAGCCCCATCACGACCCCATGCCCGAGCCGATCTTGTAGGCCGAACTGAGGCCGAGCAGAATGAAGATGATCGAGAAGATTCCGAAGCTCTCCTTCATCACCTCCGCCATCGAGACAACTTCGCGGATCTTGTCAGCCTCTTGCTTCTGGAATTCGGCCTTCGAAGGTTTGCCGGCGGCGAAATCCTTCAGCCTGGGGAGTTCAGTCTTCAGCCGCGCGAGTTCCGCGTCCGTAGCCTCTTCCTTGCCCTTGCCTTCTTCGCTGAGAATGGCGCGCAAGGCGGCATCGTCCTTCGCATCGGCCATTTTTTTAGCATAGGCGAGTTTTTCTTCGTAAGCCTCCTTGGTGTGCTCAGCAATAAAGTTGTTCACGTCCTCGGACAAGGCCATGTAGCTGCCGCCCAGAATGCCGAGCAGCGCGAACACCGCCGCGATGACGCCGAAAAGCTGCGTCGGCGCGCGACCGAGCGCCCGCGAGCCAAAGCCCGCCAGCACGCCCACGCCCCACGCCACCCAGCCGCTCGCGAAGTGCAGGTAGTGGATCATCGCATACCAGAGGCCCATGCCGATGGCCGCTCCGATGAAGGCCCCGGTGATGGCCAGCGGCAGGTGCGGCTCGTCCGAGGCTACGATGCTGCCGCCCTTCTTTGCGGACTTGGCCGGCGCGGCGGCCGGCGCGGACTCGGCCTTCTTCTCGGTCGCCGGCGCGGGCTTGCCGTGGGAACTGCCGAGGCTCAGGCCCGGCTTGGGCGCGGGCGGAGGAGGCGGAGGAGGAGGTGGCGCTGCCGTCACGCCTGCGGGGGTCGCCGCCGGCCGGACGAATGCTGGCCGGGCCGGGGTCGGGGGTGGGGCCGTGGCTGAGGCCGTGACGGTCTGGGTGATGACCGCATTGGCGTCCTCCGTGGCGTCCTCGCCGCAGCTTGGACATTGGATGGCGAACGGCATCGCGCCGTCCTCTGGTTCGACCTCGAATTTGAACTTGGTTCCGCAGGCGTGGATGACCTTGATTTCCATGATTGCCTCCTTGGCTCGGTTGGTGATTGCGGAAAGAAGACCGCAAACCATGGCACGATGACAAGCCGCGAATGACCGCTTCCTTGTCCGTCCCTAAGCTTCTCCTCCTCCGAGCGCGGGCTTGAGTTCCCGGCGCGGTTCGGCAGCATCGCGCCGTGAAAAGCCATTTGTCCCTGCGTTGCGCCCTGCTTTTGCTCGCAGCATTTTCCCTCCCGCTCTCCGCCGCCGCGCCCAAGCTTAACTTCATCTTCATCCTCATTGACGATCTCGGGCAGCGCGACCTGGGCTGCTATGGCAGCAAGTTCTACCGCACGCCGAACATCGACCGCATGGCGGCGCAGGGCATGAAGTTCACCGATGCCTATGCCGCCTGCCCGGTCTGCTCGCCCACGCGTGCGAGCATCATGACCGGCAAGTATCCCGCACGCCTCCACCTCACCGACTGGCTGCCCGGCCGGGGTGACCTCCCGCCGCAGCGCCTGGCCCGTCCCATCATCAACCAGCAGCTCCCGCTCACCGAAGTCACCATCGCCGAACGCCTCAAGACTGCAGGCTACGTCACGGCACACGTCGGCAAGTGGCATCTGGGTGGCGAGGGCTTCGAGCCGCAGAAGCAGGGTTTTGACATCAACATCGCCGGCGACCATACCGGCACGCCGATGAGCTACTTCGCGCCCTTCGGCGGCACGGGCAAGGACGGGAAGGCCCGCGCCATGACCGGCCTTGAACAAGCCCCGGACGGCGAGTATCTCACCGACCGCCTCACCACCGAGGCGGAGAAGATCATCGAAGCGAACAAGGAGAAACCGTTCTTCCTCTACCTCGCGCACTTCGCCGTGCACACGCCGCTCAAGGCCAAGCCGGAGGTCGTGGCCAAGTATCCGCATGACACCAACAAGGCCGGCCAGCAGACGAACTCGATCTATGCTGCGATGATCGAGAGCGTGGACGACAGCGTCGGCCGCATCCTCAAAAAGCTAGATGACCTCAAGCTCGCCGACCGCACGATGGTCTTCTTCACCTCGGACAACGGCGGCCTTTGCGTGCGCGAAGGCCCGAGCACGCCCGCCACGATCAACTCGCCGCTGCGCGAGGGCAAAGGCTACCTCTACGAGGGCGGCATCCGCGTGCCGCTGCTGGTGCGCGGGCCCGGCATCAAGCCCGGCTCCATCACCACCAACGCCATGAGCAGTGTGGATTACTTCCCGACGATGCTGGAACTGGCGGGCCTCCCGCTTGGAGTCCCGGCTTCAGCCGGCGCAACGTCCGGAGCAGAAGCCGGGGCCACGAACCTCATCGACGGCGTCAGCCTGGTGCCCGTGCTCAACGGCGGAACGAACGCCCCGCGCGCCCTCTTCTGGCACTACCCGCACTATAGCAACCAGGGCGGCAAACCCGGCGGCGCGATCCGTGAAGGCGACTTCAAGCTGATCGAGTTCTACGAGACCGGCCGCGTGGAACTCTTCGACCTGAAAAGCGGCGAGAACAAGAACCTCGCCGAAGAACCCGCGCACGCCCCGCGCGTGAAGGCGATGGTGAGCAAGCTCGACACCTGGCGCATCAAGACCGGTGCACAGATGATGCTGCCCAACCCCGCCTAC
>CAZOCL010000516.1:0-4102 GCA_964578245.1 uncultured Klebsiella sp.
TCTCCCTCCCCCCTAGGGGGGGAGAGGCCGGGGGGGAGGGGGCAGGGCGTGCGGAGTAGAGGAACGCCCATTTGCGCAAGCGGCCCGCCCCCTCACCCTAACCCTCTCCCCCGATGGGGGAGAGGGAACTGAACAGCGCGCCGCCATTCGGGCCGTGGGCCTGCCCCAACGGGGCAGCGGCCTTCAGCCCAAGGTTGCCGAGTCAGACGAGGCTACCTTGGGTGCATTGGTGAAATGCGGCTCAACCCTGAAAGGGTTGCGGTTCTCCGGGCCGGAGGTGCCGGAACCCCTTCAGGGTTCACCGATTCTGAGCGCGTGACCCAGGGTAGGCATCGCGTTGCTCCGCCAACCCTGGGCTGAAGGACGCAATCCCGTTGGGATTGGGGGAGAACACCGAGGCGTGCTATTTGACTCGGAGCCGCTTGAGCGCAACGCGCTGCTTCTCCTTCTCCCTCGATGAGGAAGAGACCGGATTTCGTGGCGCGCGGCCTTCAAATCCCCTCAACGTCGGCCCGGAAAATCGCGTTGAAGCGGGCTGAAGTCCGCGCGCCACTGTCCTGCGGATTCATGATTTAGCCAACTGCCTGATGCACTCGGCGAAGTTCTTGGCGAACGGCTCGAATTCGTCCGTTTCGTGGTTGTGGTAGAAAACCTCCGGGTCAGCGCCTTTGTTTGAAATAGCGAAGCACAGCGAGTCACCGGAATTGGTTTCCCCGAAGACGATCGCACGTTTGGGTGCTTCATCGTCCCCTTCTTCCGGCGGATTCCTGAACGTGTCGAAATCCAGCTTTGCGGGTGGGACGATCACCAGTTCATGGCCTTCGTCGCCGTTCAGGTTTTTGAATTTCTTCTGTCCAATTCGAACCGCAAAGTCCTGGTAACTGGCTGGCAATTTGACTCCTTCACGCTTTTCCAGGCTTCCGAAATCGAATGGCTTTGCTTTCGCCTTGGCGTGCTTGGTGAGGTAATCGGTGAACCAGGTCGAAGGAGGAGCCGGTTGGCCGGCGTCGTTGCCAATGTCTGAACTCCCTTTGAGCCGTTCGAGCTGTTGCTTCACCCAGATGTTGTCCTCGGCTGTCGGCAAATCTTTGCAGTCGTAGGAACGGACCATGCCACGGATCTTCAGCTTCTTGAGCAGCGTCTCAAGGCGGGTGGAGAAATAGAGCATGCGTCCGAAAATCTCAGGCCGATCCTCGGTCCAACTATTGAATGGGGCTTTCGGTGATCCCCAGTTTTTGGATTTGAAGACCTCGTATGGCGCGCTCGGACTCCGCCATGAATCTGACGACTCGGAATAGTGATGAAAGCACCAAGGTTCACCACAATCCGGGCAGCGTTCGCGATTGGCCGGAGGTGTGGCTGTGGTTTCCATTCGCTGCGGCACGGCCAGAAACCATGCGGTGGGTTCCTTGGTTTTGAAATGCACCGTCTTCACAAACCGGCACTCGCCCGGAGCCACTTGCTCCAAGATCGTTCTGACTGACGGGCGCACCAGACAATTACCGGCTTCCGCAGGCGCGAGGTCCACCGGCTTCTCCAGCCCACGTCCCAACAAATACGGCTCCGTGACGGAATCCAAGTCCAGCATCCGACAGTGAGCGCATTTCGTTGGCAACGGATTCAACGGCTCTCCGAACCCACCGCGCAAATCCATCTGTTCATCTGGGCCGACCATCTGGACGCACCGATGCTCTCCGGCTTTTGTGGCAGGGCTTTGAATCGCACGGCCAGCCGCTCCAGGTCGAAAATCGAGCACGAAGACGTAGAAATCCAGTGTGCAAGCGATCCGTAGTCCGTCGCGAGAAAATGCGATAGAACCGAGGTTGCTGTAGTTCGGCTTGCTCCACTTCAACCAAGGCTGTCCTTCGGCAACGTTCCAGACGAACACGGTGCCGTGGCCAGTTCTGCACGCCGCCAGTTTTCCGTCGGGAGAGAAGACAAAGTTTGAACCGTAGGAATTTGAAACCGCCGCGAACCGCCGAGACGACCAGCTACGGGTATCCGTCTGTATCAGGCAACCACGGTCGCTGAGGCTGAGCATCACAGTTTTGTCCGGAGACACGCCATGCTGCCAAAACATTCCGTCTTTGGCCTGAAATCGCACGCGCTGTTCTGTCGTGGCAGAGTTTGGAGCCCACGTCTCTATTCCCGTGCTTCGTCCCAGCAGAACGGACGTTCCATCCTGTGCGAAACTTATGAAACGGGCATAGTCACATTCTCGGATCTCCTTGAGTTTCACTTCCGCTGCCTTCTGGCCTTCGGCTAGAGACCAACAACAAACATCGTTTCCAAACGCAATGGCTAACGACTTCCCATCACTGCTCAAACTATGCGCGCTACATGGCCCCGGGAACTGAGCGAGTTTGGCCCGCGAAGTAGCATCATAAATGCCGATGGCTCCCGTGATGAATCGGACAGCCATGAGTCGGCCATCGTCTGAGAGGAGTATTTGCTCCGCTTGGTGTTTAGTATCCTCCACAGCAATGTCTTCCAGCACTCCGCTCTCTGTCCCCCATCGGGCGAGGCCTTTGTGCGCACCATCTCCCGAGACGAAACCAACCACATGCCGTCCGTCGGGTGTGAAGGCAATATGGTAACAGGAAAGGCCCTTATTCCGGTCGCATTCGACAATCGTGAACTGGGGTTTTGCCATGCAGGAGATTTATCCAGTTCCGCGCCTCCTCGTAAAAGAAAAAGCAAACGGAACCCCCTTAGACTTTCCTGCCTGAATGTGAAGCTTCTCAGCGTCTCTGGCCCGCCCCCTCACCCTAACCCTCTCCCCCGATGGGGGAGAAGGAGGGAACTGATAACGGCGCTCGGCCCATTGCGCCGTGGATCAGCCGTCAATTCTAGAATGCAAAAAGGCGGACGGTTGTCCGTCCGCCTTTGAAATGTTCCGCCTCCTTACGTCGGCGGCTACGGCTTAGTAGCGGTAGTGCTCCGGCTTGTAAGGGCCCTCGACGGGGACGCCGAGGTAGGCGGCCTGATCTTTGGTGAGTTGGGTGAGCTTCACGCCGATCTTGGCCAGGTGCAGGCGGGCGACTTCCTCGTCGAGCTTCTTGCTCAGGCGATAGACGCCGACCTTGTAAACGTCCTTGTTCTTCCAGAGGTCGAGCTGGGCGAGCGTCTGGTTCGAGAAGGAGTTGGACATGACGAAGCTCGGGTGGCCGGTGGCGCAGCCGAGGTTCACGAGCCGGCCTTCGGCGAGCATGAAGATACTGTGGCCGTCGGCGAAGGTGTATTGGTCCACCTGCGGCTTGATGTTCTTGCGCTTGACGCCCTTGGCGTTGTTCAGGCGGTCCACTTGAATCTCGTTGTCGAAGTGGCCGATGTTCGCGACGACGGCCTGGTCCTTCATCTTCGCCATGTGTTCCAGCGTGAGGATGTCCTTGTTGCCGGTGGTGGTGATGTAGATGTCAGCACGGCCGAGGGTGTCCTCGATGGTGGTGACTTCGTAGCCTTCCATCGCGGCCTGTAGCGCGCAGATGGGGTCAATCTCAGTGACGATGACGCGCGCGCCCTGGCCGCGGAGGGACTGGGCGCTGCCCTTGCCGACGTCGCCGTAGCCGCAGACCACGGCGACTTTGCCGGAGATCATGACGTCCATGGCGCGGTTGAGGCCGTCCACGAGGGAGTGGCGGCAGCCGTAGAGGTTGTCGAACTTCGACTTGGTGGTGGAGTCGTTGACGTTGATGGCGGGGACAAGGAGCTTGCCCTGTTCCAGCATCTGGTAGAGGCGGTGGACACCGGTGGTGGTCTCTTCGGAGACGCCCTTCCAGTCCTTCACGAAGCCGTGCCAGTAGCCCTTGCCGCGCTTCTTGGCGATGGCCTTGAGGAGGTCTTTGATGACCTTGACCTCGTGGTTGTCGGAGGGGGTATTGACCCAGCCGTCGCCGTTTTCGAGTTCGTAGCCCTTGTGGATGAGCAGGGTGGCGTCGCCGCCGTCGTCCACGATCAGCTCGGGGCCTTTGCCGTCCCCGTGGTCCAGCGCGCGCTCGGTGCACCACCAGTATTCCTCCAGCGTCTCACCCTTCCAGGCGAAGACCGGAATGCCGGCAGCCGCAATGGCGGCGGCGGCGTGGTCCTGCGTGGAGAAGATGTT
>CAZOCL010000517.1:0-4098 GCA_964578245.1 uncultured Klebsiella sp.
TCGGCACGCTCTTCACCAATCAGTTCCAGCTCGCGCCGCTCATGGCCCAGGTGGATGCGCTGGATGAAGTGGTGAAGGCCGCGCGCGCGCAGCCTGAGGCTACCAAGGAACTTCGCCAGCGCCTCACCCAGCATTTCAAGGTGCTGGAGAAGCATTTCAACCCTCCCCCGCCAGTCATCGCGGCGGCTCCGAAGCCTCCGGCAGCACCGGCGGCCCCGCCCAAACTCAGCGGCTGGGCCCCCGTCAAGGACACGGGCGGTCCGGTGCATGACGAGACCAAGCTCGATGGCCGACCGACCCTCCACATCAACGCCAGCAACCAGCCCTGCGTGGCCTCATGGCGCACCACCGTCTCCCTGCCGGCTGGCCGCTATCGCTTCACCGGCCAGGCGCGGACTGCGGGGGTGGACCCGCAGGCGGGCGAATCCGGCACCGGGGCCGGCCTGCGCATCTCGGGGGCCAGGCGCATCAACCACCTCGCCGCGACCTCCGGCTGGACCACCCTCGAACACGAGTTCGAAGTCGGCGACACCACCGACGTGGTCCTCGTCGCCGAACTGCGCGCCAATAAGGGTGAGGTGTGGTTTGACCCGGCAACGCTGAAGCTCGTGCGGCAGTAGCCCGGAGCGCGGGCGTCCTCGCCCGCTTTGCGCGGGCGACCGCCGAAGCGTGGCGGACTTCCTCTAAACCCCGCGTTCCTGAAGCAGGGTCAATCTGCACCAGCTTCGCCTGACCGTCCGCTTATTGCTTGGATTCGACAGCCCAACTCGGCTATTCCACTTCCCACCGCTCGCGCGACCGAATGATTCCCCTCTCCGCAGCGTCATTGAACCGCCCGACTTGCACATCATGAACCCACTCCGCCCCTCCCTCGCCCTGCTCTTCACCCTCGCCGCCCTCGCGCGCGCCGACGTGAAGCTTCCGCCCGTCTTCTCCGAGCACATGGTGCTCCAGCGCGACATCGTCCTGCCGGTGTGGGGCACGGCGTCTCCCGACGAAGAAGTCACCGTCGCCATCGCCGGCCAGACCAAGACCACCAAGGCCGACGCCCAGGGCAAGTGGCGCGTGAAGCTCGACGCGCTCAAAGTCGGCGACCCCCTCACGCTCACTGTGAAGGGCAAGAACACGATCACCCTCAACGACGTCCTCGTCGGCGAAGTCTGGGTCGGCTCCGGCCAGTCGAACATGGACGGCCGTGTCGGCGGCTATTCAAAAGGTGACGAAGTCCTGGCTGGCCTCGCGACCAAGACTTTCCCGCAGATTCGCCACATCAATTCGCGCGGCGTGTGGCAGCTCGCCACGCCGCAGAATAGCGGCGGCTTCGGTGCCTTGCTCTACCCGTTCGGCATCCGGCTGCACGAGGAACTCAAGGTCCCCGTCGGCCTCATGCTCGGCGCCGTCGGCGGCACGCCCTCCGGCTACTGGTTGAGCGAAGAGATGTATCAGTCTGACGCCGCGTGCAAGGAAGTCGTCGCGCAGTTTGCCAAGACCTATCAATTCGAGGCGTTGCTGAAGAAATACCCCGAAGAACTGGCCGCCTGGGAAAAGGCCACCGAAGCCGCCAGGAAGGACAACAAGCCCGCTCCTCGCAAACCCGCGCCTCCGGGCAAGGCCGGTGAAACCAGTACCGGTGCCAAGATCGGCAATCTCTTCGAGGCGAACATCCGCGGCTTTGTCGGCTATGGCATCCGCGGCGTGCTGTGGGATCAGGGCGAGAGCGGCACCGCCATCGTCGGTGTGGATCAATACACCTTGATGGGCGCGCTTATCCGCGGCTGGCGGAAGGACTGGGCCCAGGGCGAATTCCCCTTCCTCTACATCCAGAAGCCCAGCGGCAACGGCTGCGCGTGGGACACCGCCAACCCCGTGACCAAGAACGCCAGCGCATTCGCTCCGCTCCCGGCCGTCGTGCCGACCGACGGCGGCTACCGCGAGGTGCACATCCGCATCCAGCGCTACCCGAACACCGCGCTCGTCACCGCCAGCGACCTCGGCTCCGGCATCCACCCGACCAACAAGTCCGGCTACGGCGCGCGCGCCAGCCAGGTCGCCCTCGGCATGGTCTATGGCCAGAAGGTCGAGACGCAGGGACCGCTCTTTGCCTCGCACGCCATCGAGGGCGGCAAAGTCCGCCTCAAGTTCACGCACGTCGGCCAGGGCCTGTCCGCCCGCCACAGCGAGAAGCTCCAGGGCTTCGCCATCGCGGGTGAGGACAAGAAGTTCGTCTGGGCTGATGCTGTGATCGAAGGCGACTCCGTCATCGTCTCCAGCGCCACGGTCGCCAAACCCGCCGCCGTCCGTTACGCGTGGGCCAACGCCTTCCCCTGGGCCAACCTCTTCAACAAGGACGGCCTCCCCGCCCAGACCTTCCGCACCGACGACTGGAAGTAACCGTGAACTGTGAAGGGGACACTCCTGTCCCCTTTCAGTCCATATTCCCAAGCTGACGGTGCGGGAAGCGCCAGCACCGGGCGGAGCGCGGCGTTTAGAGCCTGTGCGAAAAACGGCGAGGCGAAATTCGTTAACGATCCAAAATTCGATATGGCGCATTTTGATGAAGTGCCGAGGCGGATTGGATGGTGGAAAAATCGTTTTTCACACAGGCTCTTTACGCCGCAGAAGGCTACGATTGAAAAAGTCCGCTCGAAGCACTTCTGGCGTGCTCCCGTTTCTGCGGCCTGAAGGCCGCGCTCCTCGACGTCCACCGATTTCGGGGTCGGGATTATCCAACTCGTAGTGAGTCCCACGGCGGGCCTCGTGTCCGCCTCACTCCGCCTTGCCCGCCTTCTCCGCCTCCAACTTCGCCCGCCGTTCCTTTCCAAACTTCGCCGCTGCGAACAGCCACGGCGGAGCGATGATCAGCAAGGTGGCGATGGCAAACCCGCCCCCGAGCTGCTGCGCCCGCTCAGCCTTCTCGCGCTCAGTAATCTTTGACTTGTGAATCCAGGTGATGACTCCGATGCCACCAGCGATAGCGACGAACAACGTGACTCCAGTAATGATGAGCGGCAGTTTGAAGTGGCGCATGATGGAGATTGTCCCGCCCGGCCCGCGCTGGCAAGCCCGCTTGAATTACCGTGGAGCGCGGCTGTGTCGCGGAGACCAGCCGCAGCAACTCCGCCAGGTCGGATGCGGTTAGGAGCCTACCAAGCGGGCTCGCCGCTCGGACCTTGCTGCGGCTGATCCCGCGCCGAGCGGGACACAGCCGCGCTCCGTTCAGGCCAAAATCTCCCGGATCACCTGCCCGTGATCAATCCCCAGTCGCTTGCGCCCCGGCACCTCCAACCGCCGCAGATCAATCCCCAGCAGATGGCACACCGTCGCGTGCAGATCCGTGACGTAGTGCCCCTCGCCCTGCGCGTGATAGCCCAGTTCATCCGTCTCGCCATGCACGACGCCGCGCTGGATGCCCGCACCCGCGAACCAGATCGTGAAACCGTGCGGGTGATGATCGCGCCCGTCCTTGTTGCCCCCGCGCTGCTCCATGCCCGGCGTGCGACCGAATTCCGTGCAGAAGACCACGAGCGTCTCATCCAGCAGCCCGCGCTGCTTCAAGTCCTTCAGCAATCCCGCCACCGGCTTGTCCACGCTCGCGCACAAGCGCGTGTGGTTGTCCTTCAGCTTCGAGTGCGAATCCCAGGTGCCGTAGCCGCTCGGATACACCTGCACAAACCTCACCCCGCGCTCCACCAGCCGTCGCGCCGCGAGCAGGCGCTGCCCGGCACCCTTCGTCGCATCTGCGTCCAGCCCATACAGCTTCCGCGTGGCCTCCGTCTCCGGCGTGAAGTCCAGCACCTCGGGCACCGCCATCTGCATGCGGAAGGCCAGTTCATAGGCCTTGATGCGCGCACGCAACGTGTCGTCCTGCGGCTGTCCGGCGGCAGAGATGCGGTTGAGCTTCCCGATCAATTCGTATTCCGCGCGCTGCTCGTCCGCGGACTGGCGTGGGTCGCGCTGGCCGAAGGGCAGCGGGTTCTTCGGGTCCAGCGTGAGCGGCACACCACCATGCTCCGGGCCGAGGTAAAGCGAGTTGATGCTCCAGTGCGTCGTCGAGTTCGTCGGCCCACCGGTCGGCCCGTTCGTCGGCAGGTCGGCCAT
>CAZOCL010000518.1:0-4097 GCA_964578245.1 uncultured Klebsiella sp.
GCGGCAAGCAGCTCATCCGCTGCCGCATGACGACGGGCTGGAGCCTGCTGGGCCGCATGACCTTCTGGGGCGCGGTGGGCCTCACGCTGATGATTTCCACCACAGTGGGAATCCTGTTTCCCTGGCTGCAATTCATCTGGGTGCTGCCGCTCTGGCTGGCCTGGATGCTGCACACGCAACAGCGGGATTTCCGGCGCATCCTGACCGTCCTGCTGGACGAAGTGGCGACGAAATTCCAGCTCTACAAGGTGGAGAAGAAATAGGGCGCGGCTCATGCCAGGTGTCTATCGAATTGAAGACAATCTGAACTCTGGGAAGTCCGGCCTGGATCACTCGCTCGCAGGTGCCGTCACCTACGATGGCAAGAAATCCGGACGATTAGTCCCAGGAGAATACCAGGCGCTTTTCTTGGGAGATTGCATCGTTCCACTCAAGCACCCGCTAGAACTTTCAACCCTGCGCCACCACAAACTGACCTATCTCTCGGCGAGCCTTAAAGGGATCCTGCTGAGGATTGAGAAACAAATCTGTTTGGGATGTGGTTGCGTTGTTGATTCCCCACAGGTCAGCTTCGCAGCCGTCGCCGGGTGTATCCCAGGCCTCGCAATTGGTGTGGCGCTATCTTTCATCCTCCGATTTCTAGCGTCGCTTCCAACCGATCTATCGGTCTGCTCGGGTTTAGTCGCGTCATTTTTCGTCGCCGCTCTCATTCCAGTCTTGGGAACGCTGTTTGTTCGAATCGTCTATGCGCAGCGGCAAAGGGCGATTGCCCAGTCAGCCTGTCCTGCTTGCAATGGGCCGAACCTGAAGGCTGTGGCTGCTCTGGCAGGAAAACGTCTTCAACTCCGCGATGACAAGTGGATGCAAGTTTCCATTGCCGGGAAATCTTGAAACTCGAAACGCGGATTGGAGAACGGAAACTGAAGACGCGCAGCGCTCAGCAGCTCGTCGGCACTTCCTGCAGCACTTCAACGCAGTGGGGAATCGCGCCGACCACGAAGCTGAGACACTCCACCGCACCGCTTGGTTTGCCCGGCAGGCAGATGACGAGCGCGTGGTCCACCACCGCCGCGAGGTTGCGAGAGAGGATCGCGTTCTTGGTGATCTTGAGCGACTCCATCCGCATCACTTCGCCGAAACCGGGCAGTTCGCGGATGGCGATCTCCCGGACGGCCTCGGGGGTCACATCCCGCAGGGCCACGCCCGTGCCGCCGGTGGTGAGCACCAGCGTGCAGCCGCGCGCGATGTGCTCGCGGATGGCCCGCTGGATGTCGCGCTTCTCATCGGGCACGAGGGCGTCCGCCAGCACCTTCCAGCCATAGCCCTCCGCCGCCTGCCTGAGCGCGGGCCCGCCGAGGTCGTCGTAGAGGCCCTTCGAGGCGCGGTCTGAAATCGTGATGATGCCGACTTGCATTTGCATGGGGAGGTTTTAGCGAACCGGGCAATAAACGCAACGCGGAGCAAGAGGACTTGACGCGAATTTCGCGAATTATCGCGAATGGAATCCAGCGTTCGTGCGACCGCTTCTAATTCGCGCAAATTCGCGCAATTCGCGTCAAAGCATCTGTTAGTTGGCCGGAGTGGACTGCTCCAGCGTCCACTCATTGCGGCCACCGGCGTGGCAGTGGCAGTGGGCGGCGAAGAAGCCGCCGCGATGCTGCCAGAACCACGGCCAGATGCTCTCGCGATCGGTCTCCGGCAGAGCGAGGCCATCAAGGGCAACGCGCGGGAAGAACTGAAACGTGCCTTCAGGGTGGGGCGGCGGGACGACCGTGAGGCGCGGCTTCACCTCGAAGAGAAGCATAAGCCAGTGGGCGTTGCCCTGATAGCCGTGTTCGCTGATGAGGCCGGTGAGATGCAGGTCACGCGGCGTGAGGACCAGGCCCATTTCCTCGTTGGCCTCACGGCAGGCGCAGGCGTAGGGCGATTCGCCGAGATCGGTCTTGAGCTTGCCGCCAGCGGGACTCCACAGGCCGCGGTTCGGTTCCTGCGCACGCTGGAGCAGGAGGGCTTCATCCGCTGCGTTGAAGCAGTAAAGGAGGGTCGAAATCTTGTAGGGTAGAGGCATGAGAGATCAGGGTGAGGCGGGCTCAGTGGCTGGCTTTGGCACGGGACGACGGAGGCCACGCAGCCAGCGCAGAAGCGGCTGCTCCACCCATTGGTGGAAAGCGCACCCGACCACCAAGCACACGGCAAAAGTGATCCAGCCCACCGCGTTTACGCCCAACCGCCGGTCCAGGCCCGTGACCACCGCCAGCTTAAATGTGGCGGACAAGGCCGGGCCGTGCAGCAGGTAGATGGCATATGAAGCATCGCCGAGGAACACCAGCGCGCGTGGCATTCTCGGAGCAACGCCACCAGCACGCGAACACACGCCCAGTTCCCAGCCCGCCGCCCCCAGCACGATCAGGAAGGAACTGAGGCCGCAGATCAGTTCACGCACGGTGTGAAAGCGAAGTCCAATGGCCATGGCACACAGATACGCGGCCAAGGATACGACCCCAAGCGCCAGGAGCACCCGACAACAGCCCACCGATGGCACCGCGCGACGCAGCCACCACGCTGCCAGACAGCCCAGCGCAAACTCCCAATTCAAGGGCGAGCACACCAGCTTGAGCCACGGATCGTGTGCGATGATCTGCAGCGGCCACACGGAGAGCGCGAACCCGGTGGCCACCGCCACCCAGCCCCCCACCAGCCAGCGGAACCAGCGACCGCGCACGGCAATGAGCCCCGCAAACAGCAGGTAAAACCACACCTCGTGGACCAGCGTCCAGCCCGAGAAGATGATCGGAGCGCGATACGTGGGTATGAGCAGCAGCGAGGTGGTGATGATGTAAGGGCTGGTTTCGTCGCCCAGGCCATAGCGCGGGACAAGAAAATAGACTGCTAGAAGGACGACGGTGACGATCCAGTAAACCGGATAAATCCGCACCAGCCGCCGCCAGCCGTAGTCCACCAGCCGCTCCGGCCACCCGATGTCCGCCGCATGCCGGTGCCAGATGATGAACCCGCTGAGCACGAAGAAGAAATCCACTCCGGCGAACCCCGCGATGAACCAACGGTCGGCAAAGGCTGCTCCGAAGCTCAGCGGAATGAAGGAGTCCAAATGCACCAGGATCACCAGCATCGCAGCCACGCCACGGCCGATCTGGAGGGATTCGAGTTTTTCAGCACGATTCATCGGCAAGCCGCCGAACGACAGTTTTTCGGTGTGTTGAAACCTCAGCAAAGGAGAGAAATCTTGGGGCCAAGGCATGCTCACTGCGTCAATTTATACGCACCAAAGATGGCCAACCCAATGAAGGATGCGAGCAGCAGGAGGATCAGACCGCAAGAAAGCATCGGAACCAGATCCCGGCGGCGATTCTGGGCAGCGTATTCGGTCCCGGTTGCGGCATCCCATGGCATGGCTTGGGGAAGAGCAGCTTCCAGTTCGGTAGCCAAGCAAAGACGGTCTGCATCAAGTCCGACCAATGAGAAATCATGCACATGGAGGTAAAGGGCAGGTGGCGATCGAGGCCCGGCCTTCATGCCTCCATACTGATTCACTTCGAACTCAAACTCCTTTCCCCGGAAAAGAAGCAGCCCCTCTACTCGCGTGATTACCGTAGTCTGCGTCGTGAGTTCGCGGCGGAACTCTTCGGTCCGTCGCCGCACTTGTATTTGTCGAGCCGCCAGGCGCGCATCGAAATCACCAAACGCCACCTCCGATAATTCGAAGGTGGGTCGCTGCGGAGGAAATTTCATGCCGCCTCACATGCGGTCACCGGGAGTCCAGCCTTTCGCCTATTTCCCCAAGCAATACAGCTTCTGGCCCGTGCGGACGTAGAGGTTGCCCTGCGAGATCGCGACGCTGGAGCGGAGGCGGGTGTTGTCGCCCTCGTCCTTGAAGCAGGCGAAGTGGAGCAGCTTGAACTCGGTGCCGCCGGCCTGCACCACGGACACGTCGCCGTCGAAGTTCATCATGTAGATCTTGCCGTCCGCAGCGGTGGGCGAGCACTGGAAGACGGACTTGCCCCCGAGGTCGCCGCTCCAGACGGCCTTGCCGGTGGCGGGCTCGACGCAGACGAGCTTCTTCTTGCCGCCGTTGAGGA
>CAZOCL010000519.1:0-4091 GCA_964578245.1 uncultured Klebsiella sp.
CAAAACAAGCCAAACGCATGCGCGAAGACCAGCCGGCGAGGCGAGACGCCCCCCCCCCCCCCCCGAGGGGGGGGGGGGTGGGGGGGGGGGGGGGGCAGGGCCACGCTCGGCGAAGGTGCCTCCTCAAGCAATTGGACCATTCGCCCCCTCACCCCGGCCCTCTCCCCCGATGGGGGAGAGGGAGAAGATTCGTTCGCTTCGTTGCGCCCTTGATGGGGCTCGACCGAGTCTCGCCCTACCGCGGTGCTCCACAGCAGCGGCGCAGTTGTGCGGAAGTTCCCCGAGTTCGCCACCAGATCCCAATACCGCGCGAAGCGCCGGAGCCGCTGCATGGTGGGGAAGTCCAGCTCCCGGTTGCTCAACAGCTCATAGGGCGGCTGCGGGCTGTAGCGCATGGCGTGCTCTGCGTCGTGCCGCATGATGGGCGTTCCGCGCAAGCGTTTGAGGATGCCCACCTGTATTTCTTGCGGCCCCAGCGCCACGAGCCGGTCAAAACCTGCCGCGAAGCTCGCTAGTCCTTCGCCGGGCAGCCCCACGATCAAGTCCGCATGCACGTGCACGCCGGTGTGGCTGCGCAGCCACATGAGGTTTTCCGCCAGCTTCGCATGATCCTGCCGGCGCGAGATGTTGCGCGACGTCTGGTCATCGAAGGTCTGCACGCCCACCTCGAATTGCAGCGAGCCCGGCGGGAACTGTGCGATCACCTCGCGCAACTGCTCCGGCAGCCGGTCCGGCACCATCTCGAAGTGGACGAACAGGCCGTCCCGCATCCGCGCGAGGAAGAACTGCAGGATGGCCCGGCTCACCATGAGGTTCAGGTTGAACGTCCGGTCCACGAACTTGAACTGCGTGGCTCCGCGAGTCAGCAGCCCTTCCATCGCGGCCAGGAACGGCTCCAAGGGAAATTGCCGCACCGGAATATCCAGCGACGACAGGCAGAATTCGCAGGTGAACGGACATCCACGCGACGCCTCCACATAGATCACCCGGTGCGCGAGGTCATGCGGCGTGTAGAGGTCGTAGGGCAGGGCGACCTGCTCCAGCTTGGGCAGGTCGGCGGCAATGATTTTGGGGAGCGGAGTGCAGCCCTCCCCGTCTCTTAATCCTAATCCTACTCCTAATCTTAATCTCTCCTCCTCCAACATTGCAGGATTGAGATTAAGAGTAGGATTAGGATTAAGAGAAGAACCGGAGGACAGCAACCGCCCGCACACCTCCGCGAATTTCACGTCCGCCTCGCCCGTGATCACATGGTCCGCCAGCCGCACGATTTCCTGATCCTCCCACTCATAGCTCACCTCCGGCCCGCCAAGGATGACGATGACCTCCGGGGCGATGCGTTTGAGCAGCCCCACGACCTCCGTCGTCTCTCGCACATTCCAGATGTAAACCCCGAACCCGGCAATGCGCGGTCGCCGGGCCAGGAGCTGCTCCACGATGTCCAGCGGGCGCTGCTGAATCTCGAACTCCAGCAGCGCGGCGCGCGGCTGCAGCTCGCCGAGGTTGGCGAAGAGGTAACGCAAGCCAAACGCGCAGTGGATATACTTCGCGTTGAGCGTGGCGAGCAGGATGTCAGAGGGGGAAACCACGAATGAACACGAATGGACACGAATCAGAAAAGGACAGGCAATCCCGTGGAATCAGCAGATCTTCGCCAAGGTGCAAACTAGGTTTTGAACCACAAACGAGAAGGTTCGCTGCACGTCGAAGCATGACCACACACTTTAGCTTATCGCTGCCGTCCTCCCTCACCCCGGCCCTCTCCCGCTGGGAGAGGGGGCCACCTAGTCCGTCGCGGTTAGCAGAGGTGCCGCGATTGGACGGGGGCTGCCGGAGATTCTCCCTCTCCCAGCGGGAGAGGGCCGGGGTGAGGGAGAGCGGCCACGCAAAGCAACAAGCATTCAAAATGCTGTGAAGGCTCAGCGCAAAAATCGGCTGGCTTCTTCCGCACTCTCCCGGCACTCGGAATGGACCGTCCCATCCGGCGTCGCCGCCAGCTTCGTGTTGCTTCGCGTCCATTCGTGGTTGCCCTACAAATACTTTTTCAGGAGCGGCGCAAGTTCCTTCTTGGTCTTCTTAGGCCAGAGCTTCGGGTCGGTCATGATCGCGTTGCGCAGGGCGTCGTGGCACGGCCAGTTTGGCTCGGTGGGGATGAGCGGCAGGACGTGCAGGACGATGCGCTTGGCGGTCTCGGCGTTGCGCTTGAGGTTCTCAATGACCATCTCGACCGTCACATGCGCCTCATCCACCTTCCAGCAGTCGTAGTCGGTGATCATCGCCATGGTGGCGTAGGCGATCTCCGCCTCGCGCGCGGCCTTGGCCTCGCCGAGGTTCGTCATGCCGATGACGTCGTAGCCGAGCTTGTGATTGGTGAGGGACTCGGCGCGCGTGCTGAAGGCCGGGCCCTCCATGTTCACATAGGTCCCGCCGTCGTGGACGCGTGCCTTCTGGGCCTTCGCGGACTTGAGCAGGAGCTGGCGCAACTCCTCGCAGATCGGGTCGGCAAAGGCGACGTGGGCGACGATGCCGCGACCGAAGAAGGTGTGTTCGAAGTCCCGCTTGGTGCGGTCCAGGAACTGATTCGGGAGGACGATGTCGCAGGGCTTGTATTTCGCCTGCAGCGAGCCGACGGCGCTGACGCTGATGACCCAGTGGACCCCGAGGGACTTCATTGCCCAGAGGTTGGCGCGGTGGTTCAGCTCGCTGGGCAGGATGCGATGCCCGCGCGCGTGGCGGGGGAGGAAGACCACGTCGCGTCCCGCGAGCTGGCCGGTGAGCAGTTCGTCCGAGGGATCGCCGAAGGGCGTCTTGACCTTCACCCACTTCTGATTGGTGAAGCCCTCGATGTGATAAAGCCCGCTGCCGCCGATGATGCCGATGCGATTCGTTGCCATGCGGCGGGAGACTAGCCAATCACCCCGGTCGTGCGCCAGCCGACAAATTCAGTGGCGCGGCGCGGTCAGTAGTAGTTGTTACCGTTGGCGGTCTGGATCGTCCACAACTGGATCTGCCCCTCACGATGCTGCTCCACGTGCCCGTCCCCGAAGAGGACATTGACCGAATCAACCTTGTTTTTCCACGGATGCCCCTCGGTCGTGGTATTGAGCAAGGCTGCGCAACGGTCGGAAAGGATCGGCAACTGAGCTGCGAAAGGATCGTCCATGCGTTCCGGCCAATAGTCACTGATCCGGTTGGTGCTGATATTTTGTGGTGACTTGAGCCCGCCGTTCAAGCGCGGCACCCACCAGTTGTGGCCTTCGAGGATCGCAAAGTAGCCATACCATTGCTGGTAGTAGGCATTGAGATCCGCCGGCGTCTGGACGGGATGCCCTAGGTTGGCCTGACACCAGACATTCAAGGGGTCAATCATCCGCGGTTTCACCGGACAAAACCACATGGGCACGGTCAGTCCGTAAGAGGCCATGGCTGGAACCAGCTGCGACGGCACATCCCAGGTATTTCTGCCGGTTCCGCCCATGGACCAGGTGGGGAAACTGCCATCCGAATCGGTGGCGTAGGCATACACTGCAATTCCCCATTGCCGGTAGTTGGACGTGCACTGCGTCACCCGGGCCTTGAATTTCGCCCGAGCGAGCGAAGGCAGCAGCAGCCCGGCGAGGATCGCGATAATGGCGATGACGACGAGCAGTTCAATCAAAGTAAACGCAGAGCGGGCACGCGGCTTCGGATATCGGGATGCTGAACGCATGTTAATCAAGTGGCTGACTGACGGAACCTTGCCACAGATTGTTCATTGGGCAACCCGGAATGGGCATGGCCCCGGATCGCGGCTGTGTCCCGCTCGGCACGGGACCAGCCGCAGCAGCGTCCGAGTGCCGGGCGGAGAGGAACGCCTTCAAGCCTCCGGCCTAACGCAGCCGCTGCGGCTGCTCTCCGCGACCCCGCCGCGCTCCTCGTCGGGCCGGACCACCAAGTTTCCGGTTGAAACTCTCCCGCTTCCTCCGCACATTCCCGCCCGATGAAAAGTCAGTTTACCGGCCCGGTCTATGTCGTGCGCGACAACATTGATACCGATCAGATCATTCCCGCGCAGTATCTCACCCTCGTGCCCACCATCCCGGCGGAATACG
>CAZOCL010000520.1:0-4090 GCA_964578245.1 uncultured Klebsiella sp.
TCCCTCACCCCGGCCCTCTCCCGCTGGGAGAGGGAGAATCTTCGGCCGCAACCTGTCCAATCGATGCACCTCTGCTAACCGAACCGGACTGCCTGGCTCCCTCTCCCAGCGGGAGAGGGCCGGGGTGAGGGAGAACGGCTGCGAAGTCAGATGCGCGTTCGTTTTACCAAACTATTCTCGTAGTTGGTATTACACGAAACCAGCACACCTGCCCACGCGTTCAGCGTTTGGGCGGCGGATTACCCGCCCGAACACAAGCCTGGTTCTGCTGGCCGATCACCCGCACGCCGCGCACGTCCTGCGGCAGGCCCTTCCACCGGTTCGTGACGGTCAGTTCGCTGACCACCGGGGCCACGATGGCGTCGGTGCCGGGGCGCACCGCGAGGAATTGGAAGCTGATGTAACGGTCGTCGGGCGGATTGAGCGAGAGCACCTGGTCGAGCCACGGGCTGCTGTAACCGCTCGTGGGCACGGTTCCTTTGGCGACGATGACCAGGTCGTAGGAAGTGCCCACCGCCTCCCAATGGGCTTTCACGTCCGTGACGTGCGCCACCGCGTTGGGGGACGGAGTGATGTTGATGGTGCAGCAACCGACCAGCACCGCACTGGTGAACACGGCGAGCAGGAGCGACTTGGCTTTCATACGTCGGCCCTTGGATACCTGTGCCGCCAGCCAGCGTCAGCAATTTTCGGAACGGCACGATACTGAGTGCGTTTGCGCACTCAGCCGGAGTGCGGCCCTCCGGGCCGCTTTGCGGGTGCGAGTGCCAGGAGGGGTTCGTAACGGTTGATCTTGCTCGGCATTCCTCGTCGCTCAGTAGTTGAACCCCGCTGAGAATCCCCTTTCGCTCCCGCGCTGACGTGGCACCCTTCCGAACATGCTCAAGCGCCTCCTCGCCCTCCTTGGCTTCGCGTTCGCGTGCTCTGTCCCGGCCGCTGACTGGTGGGACGCCCCGTGGACGAAGGCCCACGGGCGCGGCCCGCTCTCCGCCGAGGAGACCCGCGCCTTCATGCGCGAGCTGACCCAATACGTCTTCGACCATCACCTCAAGCGCGACGAGCAGTCACCGCAGCGCGGCATGGTCTATGAGTATTTCAACACCAAGCGTGCCGGGCAGCCAGACCAGTGGATTCAAGGCGAGGCGCTGGACACGATGCACGACGGCGCGTGGTTCGCCGCCGCCCTCGTGAATGCCTACCGCGCCACCGGTGACCGCTACTACCGCGACCTCCTTACGCAGTGGGTGCTGCCATTCTACCTCAAGATGCTGAACCACTCGGACACGCTTTTCGCACCGGACAACAACAACGCCGCGCCCGACGCGAACGTCTTCAATCGCGAGCATTTGCTTCAGAAGGGCGAGAAGGGGTTCGTGCCCTACTGGTGGGACGATGGCGCGAGCGTCAGCCTGGAAATGGCCGTGAAAAAATGCGCACAACTCAACTTCATGGGCCACGACGAACTGGCGAAGAAGGCCGAGGCCAACCCGCAGTTCAAGCTGCGCGGCTATTCGCACGGCTCCTCGAACCACCTCGCGCAGGACCTCGCCATCATTCTCCAGCTCGCGTGGCTGCTGCTCCGCAATTCCGCGCTCCCGGCGGAGAAGGCGCTCGCTGCCGAGGTCGCCGAGGCGGCGAAGAACCTGCACCAGTGCCGTATGAACCATCACGGCCACATCAACGATGTCTGCGCCGCGCATGGCTTGTGCAACCAGCTTCCTGATGAGTTGAACCGCGCCACCGACGGTCTCAGCCCGAAGTTCTGGACGCCGGACAACCACTACGTGAACTGCCTGGTGAACTTCAAGCCCGGCCAGCGCGTGTCCTCGCCCGGCTTCGCGGACGACCAGGAGTATCTCTACTACGCCGGCACCGCGCGCCACGGCACCCTGCCGCGCCCGCTGGCCTTCAAGCTCATCTACGACGCCTTCACCACGCCGCAGCTCTTCCGCTACTACTGCGACGACTGGGCCGTGCCGCCGGGCATCAACCGCTTCGACCTACACCCCTTCAACTTCAAGGATGGCAAGCCCGAGGACTACCGCTCCGACCGCAAAGGCCCGAGCAAAGGCCCGCGCCCCGCCGGCTCCCGCCTCGGCCCGCAGATGATGGTGGTGACCGGGTGGGCCTTGCAGGCGCTGAAGGCGGAGCCGGGGATACTTCTAGAAGCGGAATCAAAACTCGGGACGGAAAACTCTCTTTGGAAGTCTTTGCGCGGGGCAGATGTGAAGGTTGCATTGGAGAAGGAACTCGGCCGCGGCCTGCGCACCTGGCAGGCCCTCTTCAAGGAGCAGGGCTACATCCCTACCGGCCTCGGCGCGGGCGGCATGGGCGGCGGCTACGCCTGGGACGACATGTCTGACGCCGGCGGCTACGCACACCTCCTCAGCGCCGCGTCCCAATGGCTTCTGCACCTTGAAGGCAAGCGCGACTGGGAAGTCCACGGCCTCCGTCGGTGATACGGAACACACCGGCAGCACATAGCGGTGAAGGCGCACCGGTTTGGTGTCCACGCTTCAGCGTGTCGGGTGGCTCGGGACACCCTGAAGGGTTGACACCGAACAGCCGCAGCGGATTACAGTCCGTTCACCGTGCCCCAAATGTCTTCGCGATCCAGGCGCAGATCATCGTAGGTCCAGGTGTCGGTGTGCCCGTCCACAAACAGGATGTTTGACCGGTAGTTGTTGTGGCGGGGCGCGGGCTGGTGGGGGGAGAGGGCTCCGTTATAGGGAATGGGGATACCGCCGGGGGCGTAGGTGTTGGCAGTCCAGGTCGCGAACCAGGTCACATACCGGCAGTAGGGCATGTTGGCCGCCTGCGGAATCCCCACATCACCCATGAGCCAGATGGCGCTCGGACGGCGGATGTCGGTGGTGCGCAGGCTGCCCATCGGGGGGCCGCCCACGCCGTTGGTGGCATATTTGATGATCGCGCTTTCGAGCACGCCGAAGCCCAGTTGACCGCCCGCAGTGATGTCCTGATCCACCACCGACGGGCAGCGCCAGACCACATTGACCGGCTGTCCGGCCGGGGGAGCGGGCAGATACTTGGCCTGGGATAGGATGTCGAACCACCAGTTGCCGGCGTTGTTGAAGGTGTAGGCATTACGGTTCAGGTCCACGAATCGGCTGTCGTGGTCGTCCGCATAGGTGAGCATGGCAATGCCGATCTGGCGCAGATTGCTGACGCATTGAATGCCCTTGGCCTTCGCCTTGGCCTTGGACAAGGCCGGCAGCAGCATCCCCGCCAGGATGGCAATGATGGCGATGACGACCAACAGTTCAATCAGGGTGAAGCCCAGCCACCAACGCCGTCTGGCTGGAGTATTTCCAATCAAGGTCATGGTGAATAATTCCCCGGCTCGGGCCGGGCGTAAAGCTGAGATTTCAGACGCCGGAAACGACGGGCGCATCTTGGCACTGCCCCCGGTCTCGCCCCGCCGGGCAAGCGAGGACGCTTGCGGCACGGCCGGCCGGAGGCCGGCGCTACGTAGCGCCCGCGTCCCGCGGGCCGTATCGCCGGCGTCCTCGCCGGCTCGGCTTCGGGGGGCAGTGCCGAGATGCGCCCGGAAATGACACGGGCTTCAAGGAACCATTGGCTCTTATCGGCCGGGAGCCAGGCGGCTGATGACTTCCGCCGGCGTGAGCGCTGCCTCTTCGCGGGTCTTCAGGTGTTTCAGTTTTGCGAGCAGGCTTCCGTCGGGCTGACGTTCAAGGCGGACGGTGTGCGTCGCGTTGAGTTCCAGGGCGCGCTTGAACTGCTTGTCGCCTTTGGCGGGCGTCAGGCTGAACTCCGTGGCGAGGCCCGCTTCGCGAAGCTGCTGGATGAGGCGGAGGGACTCAACGCGCAGGGTCTCGTCCTCGATGAGGACATAGGCACCGATGCCCGCGCTGAACTGAGGGAGCAGGCCGCGCGACTTGAGCAGCTCGAAGAGCACCACGTCCCCCATGCCGAAGCCGAGCGCGGGGAGGTCCACCTTGCCGCCGCTGACCTGCTTGATGAGGTGGTCGTAGCGCCCGCCGCCGCAGATGGCGCGGAACTCGCCCTTGATGTCGAAGGCCTCGAAGACCGGGCCGGTGTAGTAGGCGAG
>CAZOCL010000521.1:0-4076 GCA_964578245.1 uncultured Klebsiella sp.
CGTTCCTTCCTCAAACACCTTGGCACCGCCGCCTTCGCTGCGCCCTTCGTCACGCGCGGCCTGCTCGCCGCGTCGCCGCTCGAGACCGTCCGTCACGCCAGCTTCGGCGCGAGCGGCATGGCCGGTGCCGACTGGGGCGCGATCACCAGCCACAAGTCCGTCAAGTTCGTCGCCGTGGCCGAAGTGGACCTCTCCCGTGCCGAGGCGGCGAAGAAGAAGTTCCCCGACCTCAAGGTCTATCAGGACTGGCGCGAGATGCTCGACAAGGAGCACAAGAACCTCGACTGCGTCAACGTCTCCACGCCCGATCACATGCACGCGCCCATGGGCATGAGCGCCATGCAGCTCGGCCTGCACGTTTATGGTCAGAAGCCCCTCACGCACGATGTCTATGAATCCCGCCGGCTGACCGAAATGGCCCGCGAGAAGAAGCTCGTGACCCAGATGGGCATCCAGGTCCACTCTAGTTACGAGTATCGCGTGGCCGTGCAGCTCGTGCAGTCCGGCGTCGTCGGCAAGATCAAGGAAGTCCACACGTGGAGCAGCAAGAAGTGGGGCGATCCCGCCGCGCGTCCCGACAAGGCCGACCCCGTGCCGGACAACTTGAAGTGGGACCTTTGGCTCGGCGTGGTTTCTGACCGTCCCTACATCGGCGGCGGCTACTACCACCCGGGCAACTGGCGCAAGCGCCTCGACTTCGGCACCGGCACCTTCGGTGACATGGGCTGCCATATCTACGACCCCGTCTTCAAGGCGCTCGGCGTCACCGGCCCGCTCACCGTCCGCTCCGAAGGCCCCAAGCCCAACGAACACAACTGGGCCAACGACGCCATCGTCCACTACGTTTTCCCCGGCACGCCGTTCACCGACGGCCCTACCGTGAAGGTGACGTGGTATGACGGCAGCCAGCGCCCGCCGGCGGACATCGTCGCCCTCCTCGGCAAGGTGAAGCAGCCCGATCAGGGCTCCATCTTCATCGGCACCAAGGGCGTGATGGTGCTCCCGCACGTCGGCAAGCCGATCCTGCTGCCGGAGGAGAACTACAAGGAATTCGCCCTGCCCAAGCTCGACCCGGTCAACCACTGGCACTCGTTCGTCGAGGCCGTGCGCGGCAACGGCAAGACCTCCGCAAACTTCGACTACGCCGGCCCGCTCACCGAGACCATCCTCCTCGGCGGCATCGCCTCGCGCTTCCCGCAGACCACGCTGGAGTGGGATGCCAAGGCGCTCAGCTTCAAGAACGTAAAGGAAGCCAACCAGTTCGTGAAACGCACCTACCGCAAAGGCTGGGAAGTGAAGGGGCTGAGCTGAGGCCGTCTCCCCGGCGCGCGGCGTTCACGCCGCTTCAACGTGCGATGTCCAGCCGCTTCCGGTCAGTTTACCGCTTTCGAACTGAAATCAGGAACGGTGCGTCCCATTAGGCCTGCCAAATTGATGGCTTGGACCGCTCAGTCGCCACTGTAAACCGGCTCCAAAGGCTCAAGGATTTCCATGTCTTTCCAGTTCTCCTCCATCGCGCGCAACTCTTCCGCCGTATAGCGATACCCCGGCAGTTCCTTCCACGCCGCCTTGTCGGGCCCGAAGGCGGAGAAGGCCGGCTGGTCCACCGGAGCGTTCGGCGAAACGCCCGTGAGCGCGTCGGTTTGGAATGGCTCGGCCATACGGAGAATTGTTTGCCACCATGCCGCCTGGTTCGCCAGTCCGGGCTTTCGAGCAAACTCAGTTTGAGAGCGAATCCAGCTCCCTCTCCCTTCCTCGGAGGAGGGGAGAGGGTTGGGGTGAGGGGTGGCGTCCGGCAGCCGCATCCACCCACGCCCCGGAGCGCGGCCCTCCGGGCCGCTTTGCGCGTGCCTGCGTCAGCCAGCGGTTCGCATGGTTTCGGTAATCTACCACGCAACGCGGTCGGATCACCCGCTCGCTCCGGGATTCGCGCCCCAACCATCGGAGCCTCCTCACGTCGGCTGCTCGGTCCTTAGAACTGCGCCCCCAGCAGCCACGGCGCGAACTCATCATCCCCCAGCCCCGCCAGTTCACTCTTGGTCTTCTTGCCGCTGGCCACGGCGATGATTTCCTCGAAGATGCGCTGCCCGACCTGCTCGACCGTCTCCGTCCCATCAAGGATCGTGCCCGCGTTGATATCCATGTCTTCGAGCATGTGGTTGTAGATCGCGGTGTTCGTCGCGACCTTGATGCACGGCGAAGGCTTGCAACCATACACGCTGCCACGTCCAGTGGTGAAGACGCCGATGTTGCAGCCGCCGCTGACAAGTCCGGTCATGCTCACCGGGTCGTAGCCGGGCGTGTCCATGAAGCCGAAGCCCGGCGTGTTGATCTCCTCCGCGTAGGCATACACCGCGGCGAGCGGCGACTGCCCGCCCTTCGCGACCGCCCCGAGACTCTTCTCGTAAATGGTCGTGAGGCCCCCCTCCTTGTTCCCATAGCTCGGGTTGTTGTCAATCGAGCCGCCATTGGCGCGCGCGTAGGCCTCCCACCAGTGGATGAGGTCCACGATCTTCTGCCCCACCGCCGCCGACACCGCGCGACGCGTCAGCAGGTGCTCGGCCCCGTAAATCTCCGGCGTCTCGGCCAGCACACTCGTCCCGCCGTAGCGCACGAGTTCGTCCGAAGCTACACCCAGCGCGGGGTTGGCGGTGATGCCACTGTTCCCGTCGGAGCCGCCGCAATTCTCGGCGAGGATGAGTTTGGCCAGCGGCTGTGGCGTGCGCTTCAGCGCGTTCGCCGCCGGCAGGAGCTTCGCCACGGCGGCTGCCGCGGCCTCGACTGTCTTGCGAACGCCGCCAGAGTTTTGAATCGTGAGAAACGTCGGCGTCTGCTCGCCCGCGCGGGGCTCTTGCAGCTTGTGCGCCTCCGCGACCAGATGCACCTGGTTCACCTCGCAGCCCAGCCCGATCATCACATAGCCCGCGATGTTCGGATGCCGCGCGATGCCCGCGGTGACGCGCTGCAACAACTGATGCGGTGCCCCCGGCTGAATGCCGCAGCCGATCTTGTGCGTGAACGGCACCACGCCATCAATGCCCGGAAAGTCGCGCAGAAAGTCCGGTCCGCGAAAGCGGTCGGCCACATAGCGCGAGACGCCCGCCGAGCAGTTCACGCTGGAGATCACCCCGATGTAGTTCCGCGTCCCCGCCTTGCCACCGGGCCGGGTGTAGCCCTGAAAAGAACGCATCTCCGGATGATACGCCACCGGTCGCGCATCCACGCCGAACGCATAGTCCCGCCCGAAGTCGCGCAACTCCACATTGTGCGTATGCACATGCTCGCCCGGCAGGATGCGCCCCTTCGCAAACCCGATGGTCTGGCCGTATTTCGTGACCGGCGCGCCATCGGCAATTTGAGCGACCGCGAGCTTGTGCCCGGGCGGAATGCCCTTCGCCACCGTGAAGCGCAGCGCGCCGCCTTCCAGTTCCACGCCCGGCTTCAGCGGCCGCTTCACCACCACCACATTGTCAGCCGGATGCAGGCGCAGTGTCAGGTCTTCGAGTTTCAACATGGAGCGAGGGTAACAGCGGGCTGCCTCGCATCAAGCATCGCGACAAAATCCTTCTGCGTGGAAGCCTGGGAACTCAATAGAACGCAAATTCACGCCGGTTCAATGCGTGAGAATTCGCGCAATTCGCGTCAACTCCCCTCGTCTCTGCGCCCTTTCGCGGCCAATCCCAAACTCCGCCTCAATCCCCATCGCCGCCGCTGCTGTTGTTCGAGACCGGCCTGAACGCCTGCGCCCAGTTCGCAAACGCGCCGAGCTTGCGGGTCTGAATCCACACCTTGCCCTGGCCGCTGAACTTGCAGACCAGCCCTTCACCGGAGAAGAACAACGACTTGTAACCGCCGATGCGCCCGATCTGATATTGCAGCCCGTCGGTGAAGGCCACGATATGTCCCGTGTCCACCACGTAGCTGCCGGAGACGTTCATGCAGAACATCGCGCCGAACGTGTTGAACCACAGGTCACCCTTGCCCGAGCATTTGATGAGGAAGAGCCCTTCGCCGCTGAAGAAGCCCTTCAACCCCTGCCACTGGCTGTCCAGCGTCACGCCCATGCCGCTGGCCAC
>CAZOCL010000522.1:0-4073 GCA_964578245.1 uncultured Klebsiella sp.
ACCCCGGCCCTCTCCCGCTAGGAGAGGGAGAATCTTCGACCGTCCTCGTCCGATAGTTGCACCCTTGCTAATCGCAACGGACTAGGTGTCTCCCTCTCCCAGCGGGAGAGGGCCGGGGTGAGGGAGAACGGCTGCGAATCGCCAACTCAACCGCAAGTAATTTGCACTGCGCCCACCTATCGACCATACCGTTCGCGGCATTGCATTGCCAGCGGAGCCGATTCAGCATTTCATCCGTCTGAACCTGTGTGAAGCAACTCGCTGACAATATCCGCCGCGTCGGGCTGGTGGCGAACGTGGAGAAATCCTCCTGCATCTCGGTGGTGCGGCAGGCGGTCCGGCTGGTGCGTGACAGCGGTCGCGAACCGGTCGCGGATCTCGCCACTGCGCAGCTTGCCAAGCTGAAGATCGCCACCGCGCAGGATGCGGCGGCGCTGGCCCGCGAGACGGACCTGCTGCTGGTCTTTGGCGGCGACGGCACCATGCTGCGTGCCGCGCGGGACACCGCAGAGGCCGGCACACCGCTGCTGGGCGTCAATCTCGGCGGTCTGGGTTTTCTCACCGCGATTTCTGCCGATCAGTTCGCCAAGGAACTACGCACCGTCTGGCAGGGGAAGTTTACCACCGAGACGCGCCCGCTCATCGAGGTGGGCGGCGTGCCCGGAGGGCGCCTCTTATCGCGTCCCGCGCTCAATGACTTTGTGGTGAGCCGTGGCACGGGTTCGCGCCTGATCGAACTGGACGTGACAGTGGATGGCGAGGAACTGACGCGCTACCGCTGCGATGGCCTCATCGTCAGCTCGCCCACGGGTTCGACCGCCTACTCGCTGGCGGCGGGCGGGGCGATTGTCAGCCCGAGTGCTGAGGTCTTCACCATCACGCCGATCTGTCCGCACACGCTCTCCAATCGCTCCGTGGTGGTGAGCCTGAATTCGGTCATCGGCATCCGCGCATTGAGCGGGAAGATCGAGATGCTGCTCTCCGCCGATGGCGAGGTGGTCACGCCGATGGCCGCCGGGGAGACAGTCTTGATCCGCCGTAGCGAGCGCGTGGTCCGGCTGGTGCATCTGGCGGGAGACTCGTTTTTCCGGACCTTGCGGCAGAAGCTGAACTGGAACGGCTCGAACGTCTGAAGGTTGCGGGGATCGCCGTCCGGCCGGGGAGCAAAATGGCTTTGCGCCCGTCCACCCCGCCTCTAAGCTCAACCGAACCTTATGCCGAAGCAAACCGCCGAAATGCTTGTCCAATCGGTGACCATGGAGCTGCCGGACACGAAGACCATCCGGCTGCAGTGGCCTGCCGGCTATGAGGTGGATTTCAAGACCGGGCAGTTCATCACAGTGTATTGGCCGGACACGCCCACTTACAAACGTGCCTACTCCTTGTCTTCGTGCGCGCTGGACCGGGGCTTTTACGAAGTCACCGTGAAGCGCGATGGCAAGATGGGCACGCGGCTCGTGGACTGGGCGAAGGCGGGCGACAAACTTGGAGTCATCGAGCCGGTCGGCAAGTTCCTCCCGGTTTTCGATCCGCCGGGCAAGCACCTCATCTGCATCGCCGGCGGCAGCGGCGTGACGCCGTTCCGGGCCTTTGCCCGCGAGGCTGCCCGCCGCCAGCTCGACACCCGGCTCACGATCCTCTACAGCGTTCGCACCACCAACGACATCATCTTCCACGAGGAGTTCAAGCAGTTGGAACAGGAGAACGAACACTTCGATTTCTACGTCACCTGCACCCGCCTGCACCCGGACGACAAGTGGTCCGGCCGCCGGGGCCGCATCACCGCCGAGTGGGTCAAGGAGCACATCCACGACCCGGCGAACACGGTCTTCTACGCCTGCGGCACCAACGAACTCGTGGAGGCCACCGAGCACCTTGTGCTGGACGAACTCAAGCTGCCGAAGGAGCAGATGAAGACGGAGAAGTGGGGCTGAGCCCAACTCGGAACGCAGAACTCGGAACTCGGAACTGATTCAAAATGCATCGCGACATCCTCTTCCTCCTCAAGCACGATTTTCCCGACGGCCCTGGCATCCCTTACTACTGCCCCGAGTGCGCGCAACTCACCGGCGTGCTCGCCTACTATCCGCAGCTCCGCCACATGCTGGACGTGCGCTACGTGGACTTTCCGCGTCCTCGAAAGGAAATTCTGTCGCTCATCGGCGAGGCGAACCAGAGCTGCCCGGTCTTGATCATTGCAGATGGCCTGCCCCCCGGTGTGACCGGGGTTGAGATCGGCACGCAAAACGGCCTTCACTTTGTTGCCGGTGCGGAGGCGATCGGGAATTATCTGTCGCAGGTGCATGGGGTGGGCAGACCGCACTGAACCAGGCGTAGCGCATGGAACAGGCTCCTCTTTCCGTCCGTTACTCAATAAATCGGTGGGATCTTCTACGAGGGAATCTTACTGCCCAGCTCTGCAATCGGGGAATCATCGCGATACACCTCATTTTTGTGGGTTGGGTGGTATTCGAAGAGATCCAATCCGGATACCCCATGTTGAGCCATGTGCTCGCCTTTGGCGTAGGACTTCTGTTGCTGAACATCATTGGCTTCACGATCCACCTGTTGTTGATCGATTCGCGTGGCATCCTAGGCGAGCACACGATCACACTCTCGCCGGATGGCCTGACCGAAAGCACCGAGTTCAACACGGGCTTGGCACGTTGGAATGGCATCGGTCGCATCGTGAATACCAAACACTACCTTATTGTCATCATCAATGACTTCCAAGGGCATCTCATTCCCAAACGCGCGTTTGCCAGTGTCGCCGCAGCTCACGAGTTCGAGCAACGAATGCGCGATTCAATTCGAGGCGCAAAAATGAAATCAACGAAACAACCTTAGTTATGGAAACCACCCTCAAACGCACTCCTCTCTTCTCGGCCCACCAGCGCGCGGGCGGCAAGCTCATCGAATTCGGCGGGTGGGAAATGCCCGTCCAGTATTCCACCATCACGGATGAGCACCTCTGCGTCCGCCGCGCCGCCGGCATCTTCGACATCTCGCACATGGGCGAGGTGATCGTGCGCGGGCCTGCGGCGGAGGCATTTCTTAACGCCACGCTCACCAACGACGCGCGGAAGCTCGTTGTTGGCCTCGGCCAATACACGCTCATGTGCCACGAGCACGGCGGAGTGATTGACGACCTCTACGCCTACCGCCTCGGCGAGCAGGAATACCTGCTCATCATCAACGCTTCGCGGATTGAGCCGGACGTGGCGTGGCTGCAGGAGCGGCTCGGGGCCTTCCCACAGCACGCGGATGTGACCCTTGCCAATCTCTCCGACCATACCGCCGCCGTCGCCATCCAGGGGCCCAAGACCCCGGGCCTGCTCGACCAGCTTTTCCCCGCCGCATCCACGGGTGGCACGCTGGTCGCGAAGCCGAGTGATCTCAAGAAGAACCAGATTGCGCAGTTCGCCTTCGACGGGCAGGCCGTGTGTGTGGCTCGCACGGGCTACAGCGGTGAGGACGGGTTCGAGGTCATCACGCCCGCGACGCTCATCGAGGCGGTTTGGGACAAGGCGCTGAACCTTGGCCACCAGTTCTGCCTCCAGCCCTGCGGTCTCGGCGCGCGCGACACGTTGCGCACGGAGGTTTGTTACCCGCTCTACGGGCACGAACTGGACGAGAACACCACGCCAATCGAGGCCGGGGTCGGCTTCTTCGTTGCGCTGGACAAGGGCGAGTTCGTGGGCCGCACCGTGCTGGCCCACGAGAAGGCCAATGGCACGAAGAAGAAGCTCGTGGCCTTCAAGATGACGGACAAGGCCCCGCCGCCGCGTCCACACTACCCGATCTGGGCTGGCGGTGTGGCCGTCGGCGAAGTCGTCAGCGGCACGCAGAGCCCGTCGCTCAACAACGGCATCGGCATGGGCTACGTCCCGCCGCAGGTGGCGGAGATCGGGGGCAAGATCGAGATCGAGATTCGTGGCCGCCGTTTTGCCGCCGAGATTGTGAAGAAGCCAATTTACAAGAAAGCCGCCTGAACCCACACTCCGCGCCCAACATGAGCACGCAAGTTCCCGCTGATTTGAAGTATGCCAAGAGCCACGAGTGGTTGCGCGTCG
>CAZOCL010000523.1:0-4053 GCA_964578245.1 uncultured Klebsiella sp.
GGACTGCGTCGCCCCCTCTCCCAGCGGGAGAGGGCCGGGGTGAGGGAGAGCGGCCACCCATTACCATAGAGATGCACAACGCCGGGAACGGGCGCTCCAGCCCTCATTCAATTCCCATCTTTGTCTTTCCCAAAGATTTTGGGTGTTCATGAGCCGGGATCTTACAGTCACGCTGTTTTCTTCCGCGTTGGGCGGAACGTGCACCTGGAACTTCCATTGCCCGCGTGCGGTTCCCCGTGGTTTCATCGGGCACCTTGACTGAACCGCCCAAATGGCCGGTCTGGCAGCCGCTGACCTTTGGCGGCGTGGCCTCGTTTGCCCGCGCCCGGTGGGGGCGGTTGCTGCTCCTGCAGACGATCGTCGCCGTGGCCGTCGTGATCACCGTGGTGTTGCTCCTCAACCGCTGCTGGTTCCCCGTGGTCACCCAGGCCGTGCTGAACTTGAGCAGCTTCGGCACCGTGCGTGGCGGACAACTCGCGTGGCCGGGCAAGGAGCCGGTCGTGCTCGCGGAGAATCGCTTTCTGGGCCTGGTCATGGACGCCGACGAAACGGGTGGCACCGGCCAGATCGCCGACGTGCAGCTTGAGTTCACCCGCGAACGCATCAAGGTAGTCTCCTTGCTGGGCTACACATCGCTGCCATATCCGCGCGGGGTGACCATCGAGCTGAACCGGCAGACGCTGGACCCGTGGTGGAACGCCTGGCGGCCAGCGTTTGTGTTTGGCGGCGTGTTCGCGACCCTCCTGGGCCTCTTCACCACCTGGTTCGTGCTGGCGATGCTTTTCGCGGTGCCGCTGCGGGTGCTGGCGTGGTTCGCCAGCCGGGCCACTTCCCTCGGCAAATGCTGGCGCGTCGCCGCGGCGGCGCTGCTGCCGGGCGCGTTTTGGATGGCCGGGGCGCTGCTGCTCTACGGGCTGGAGCAGTTGTCACTCGTCGGGCTGGGCGTGGCCTTCGGCCTGCACTTCGTCGTGGACTGCGTTTATTTGCTGGGCGCGCCCTTCTGCCTGCCCAGGAAGACCGATCGCGGAGTGGACCCGGAGGGCAACCCCTTCATCCCCGCGCCTGAGGAAAAGAAGCCTTCGTCAGCGGCTGCGGTGCCGGAGAACGCCAACCCGTTTCAGTCGGGCAAGTCCGAATGAGGCGGTGACATCGCGGGCGGAGCGCGGCGTTCACGCCGCAGCAGGCGGCGAACGCAAACTTGCGTTCGGAGCCTTGCTGTCGTCGCACGTTTCTGCGGCCTGAAGGCCGCGCTCCTCTTCGTCGGGGTCCGTTCGGATTCGGAACTGGGGCTGGATGCGCTCTCACGGGTGGTTCAGGCCAACCGGTGATTGCGCCCCGGTTTCTTTTCGCTACGCTGCGGCCCATGTTGTTTCCGGCGTGCCGACGCCTCATCTCCGGCCTGCTCCTGCTGCTGCTTTGCGCGGCGGGCTGCATCCCCACCCGGAATGGGGCCCAGGATGAGGAGCGCGACCCGAATTTCCTGCGCGGTCAGGAATTGCGGAAACAGCTCGACCACCGGGGCGCGGCAGACGCCTTCGAGCGCGCCATTGAGGCCAATCCTCGTTCCGCTTCCGCGCATTTCGAACTGGGCCTGCTCTATGAGCAGCAGCTCAACGAGCCGGCCACGGCAGTCTTCCATTTCGAGCGTTTCCTCAAGCTGCGTCCCGCCTCCGAGAAGGCCGGAATTGTCCTGCAGCGCGTCAGCAACTGCAAAATGGAACTGGCCAAGCTTTTCCTCATCGCACCCAACGCACCTTCCGTGCAGAAGGAAGTGGAGAAGCTCAAGAGCGAGGTCGAACGGCTCGGCCTCGAGAACAGCCAGCTTCGGCGGCAAATCGAGGCGCTCAACACCCAGGCCGCTGCACGCGGCATGGCACCAACGTCTGCACCCGTGGCCATCGTGGCCGCCCAGGCCATTCCAGCGTCCCGTCCAGTGGCCGCCCCCCCTGCGCGCCCGCCCGTCACCCCCGTCTCCCTGAGTGCCACCGTTTCTCCACCGAAGTCCGCCCCGGCCCCGGCAGCTCCGGCTACTGCACGCGCACACACGGTCAAATCCGGGGACTACCCCGCGACCATTGCCAAGCAGTATGGCGTGAAGCTGCAGGCGCTGCTTGATGCGAATCCAAATTTGAACCCGAAACAGATGAAGGTCGGGCAGACCGTCAACATCCCCGCCCCGTGACGCCGCCGGCATGAGACGCCTCGCCTTCCTCGCCATCACCGCGTTCTTCCTCACGATGAACGTGCTGCTCTGGCGCTCGGAGTTTCGCCCGCAGGGCGAGGGCACGCCCGTCCCGCTGCCGATGGTATGGGAGAAAATCCTGCGCGCGCCGGACGATTCCGATCTGGAAATCTTCCAGCAGAAGAAAAAGATCGGCCACCTGCGCTGGGCGGCCAATGCGGGCGAACTCGCCACGACCAACCTGCCCTCCGCCGGGGACAACCTGCAAGAGGGCATGGTGCGCAAGGTGGGCGGCTACACCATCGACATCCTCGACGGACGCCTGGACCTCGGTGACGGACGCAAGCGCATCCGTTTCACGATGAACACCTCGTTCTCCACCAGCCACCAGTGGCAGACTTTTGCCGTGCAGCTTTCCCAGCGTCCGCAGAGCCTCGACGTCGCCGCGTCCGCCACGAACCAGACTCTGACTGTGAGCTATCACCAAGGCGATGATGCGACGCAGCGTTCGTTCACGTTCGCCCAGCTCCGCGACCCGAAGGCGCTGCTGCAGGAAATCGCCGGTCCGATCCCGCTGACCTTGCTCACTGGCGGGCTGCTCGCCGGGCTGGCGGGGGGCGGTGCCTCCCCGGAACTCGCCGCGCTGCCCGCACTGCAAAAGCTTTCGCTCGGCATCCAGTGGGATTCACGGCAGGACTGGCTCAAGGTCGGCAGTGCGAAGCTCCGCTGCTATCGCCTCCAGACGCGCCTGCTGGAGAAACACCAGGTCGTCGTCTATATCAGCCGCGTGGGCGAACTCCTCCGCGTCGAGCTGCCCAACGAGATCGTGCTCCAGAACACCCGGATGATGATGCTGTGAACGAGGAAACGATCCTAGATGCTGGATGCTGGATGCTGGATGGCGACTGGAGCGCCGAGGCTTTTATCCAGCATCCACCATCTGGCATCCAGCATCGCACGCGCCCATGATCGAACTCCTCAACCTCACCAAGCGCTTTGGCGATCTCACCGCCGTCAACGACGTGACGCTGACCGTCAACCGCGGCGAGTTCTTCGCCGTCCTTGGTCCCAACGCCGCGGGCAAGACCACGACGATCAAAATGATCACCGGGCTCATCAAGCCCACTTCCGGCACGGTGCGCGTGGCGGGCCACGACGTGCAGGCCGAGCCGCTGGAGGTCCGCCGCCGCCTCGCGTATGTGCCGGACTTTCCGTTTCTCTACGACAAGCTCACCCCGTGGGAGTTCTTCCGTTTCACCGGCCAGCTCTTTCGCATGGCGGATGACCGCATCGAGACGGCGGCCCGCGTGCTGATCCCGCGCTTCAATCTGGAGGACTACCTGCGCAAGCCCATCGAGGGACTCTCGCACGGCACCCGCCAGCGCGTCGCCATCGCCGCCGCGCTGCTGCACGATCCGGAGGTGTTTGTGATCGATGAGCCGATGGTAGGTCTGGACCCGCACCACGCGCGCGTGGTGAAGGACATTCTCAAGGAACGCTCGCGCACGGGCATGACCGTCTTCCTCTCCACCCACCAGCTCAGCGTGGCCGAGGAAATGGCCGACCGCATTGGCATCATTCATCAGGGCAAGTTCGTCGCCGTTGGCACGAGTGATCAGTTGCGCAAACAAAGCGGCTCTGATGGCGTGCTGGAGCACTCGTTCCTCGCGCTTACGCGGCAGGAGGCGAACATCCGGGAGAACCAGCCTGTGGCGGTGAAGTAGCGTAGTGGAGTGGACATCCCGCCTGGCGTTCGGCCAGAAGCAAGTCGGCTTATCAGCAATCCTTCCTGGTGCTTTCCAACCTTGTGGCAATGGGTGGCCGCTCTCCCTCACCCCGGCCCTCTCCCGCTGGGAGAGGGAGAATCTTCG
>CAZOCL010000524.1:0-4030 GCA_964578245.1 uncultured Klebsiella sp.
TCACGGCGAGTTCGCCCGGCTGACCGGCGCGGTTCTGCTCGCGGACGCTGGCGTCGTAAACCCACGGGTGGCCGTCGCGCACCGCGGATTCGGCGGCGGCGGTCACGCGCAGGCGCAGGCGCGGCAAGTTGGTTGGGGCATCAGCCACGCGGGGAGGCTACGGAGGGAAGCGGGGGAAGTCCATGCGCCACGGCGCAGCTTCCGCTCCTGATCTTACTCCTACTCCTAATCTTAATCTGAATCTTCGGCGTCCCCGTCGGGATGGGTTTAAGATTAAGATTAGGAGTAGGAGTAAGAGTAGGATTAGGAGCGGACCTCCGCTGTGGAGTTGCGCGATGGTCCGGGGGGTTGTTACATAGCTCGTCGGTCGTCCAAGCGTGCGCGTATGCGGGCTGTCTTAGCCTTGGGTTTGTCGCTCGCCCTCACCGGGGTGTTGCTGGCGATGAATTTTGCCCTGTTCAAGTCGCGCACGGGCTCGGTGGTGGCTTCGGTTGACCGGAAGGTGACGGTTACCACGAAGCGGCTCATCCGCAATGCTTCGGCTGTTCCGCCACTGACTCCGACGCCTACGGCCACGGCCACGCCATTCCACTGGAGCGCCTTGGAATCTCCAGACTACGCAATCTACGCCGCGAACCTCCGCACCGTCGGCTGCCCCGAACGGACGCTGCGGGACATCCTGCTGCCGGACATCGAGAAGCTCTACGACGCGCGGGCCGCCGAATTGAAGGATTCGCCGGAGGACCGTTTCTGGGAAAGCGCGGACCAGCGCGACGCCCGGCAGCGGGCACTCGACGCGAAGCTGCGCGAACTGGAACTGGAGAAGCGCGCGCTGATCCAGCGGCTCCTCGGTGCAGAGCTGAGCCTTCAGGCCTTGGAGGAACTGCGTTCGGAAGGATTTTCCTCGGCCATCCTGGAGATTCTGATCGGTTTCACGGACACGACCAAATCCGACCACCTCTTCTCGACGTTTCACCTGCGAGAGGACGATGCGAGGGCGAAGCAGACCAGCGCCGAGGGCATTCTACTCGACGAAGATCTGACCCAGCTCGGCGCATTGCGCGACCGCTTTGAGAGCGAGTTGTCCCGGCAGCTCGCGCCCGCCGAGGTGGAGGAGCTGCGGCTGCGCCTTGCGGCCATTGAGGGGATGGAGCATCTGACACGCGGGTTTGGCCTGACGATCACCGGGGGCGAATTCCGGGAAATCTGCCGGCTGCGCGCCGACACGCGGGACATGCTCGCCAAGGTGCTGAGTCTGGAGGACGAGCTTTATCCCGAGGCGGTCCGGCAGAAGAGTGATGCGGCGTTTGCGGAATTGCTCCGCCGCCTGCTCGGACCGGAGCGCTACGCCGATGCGGAACGGGGGAAGGACCCGTTGTTTCGCGAACTCTTTCAGAGCACGGAAAAGCAGGGCGTGGCCAAGGCTGCCTTGCTACAGGCTTACGAGGCCCGCCGCGCGGCGGAGTCCCAGGCGCAGCAGATCCGCGCGGACGAGCAGCTTTCCGCCGAGGAGCGGGCCCTGCTGTTGCGGGCGCTGCGGGCCCAGGCGTCGCAGGCGCTGGCCAGCAGCCTGGGCCCGATCGGGTATGACGCCTACGTGAAGCAGCACGGCCAGCAGCTCACCAACTCCCTTTCGATGCCGCAGGCCCGGCGGGCAGGGCAAAATCCCCGATGAACTTCCGCGCCTGCATTCTCGGGAGCGTGGCCGCGAATCTCGCGCTGGTGGCCGCCTTGCTGTGGCAGGCGGCGCGCATGCCTGCGCTGTCACTCCGGGGCGGGCTGAGCATCACCACCAATGTCGTCACGGAGTATCTGAGTGATCCCACGGCGGCACCGCCGGTGGTCAAGATTCCCGGCAGCCCGCCGTTTCATTGGAGCCAGCTCGAAGCGACGAACCATTTCACCTACCTGACGAACCTGCTCGCGATTGGCTGCCCGAAGGACACGGCGCGGGACATCCTGACCGCGCGGGTGGCGGACGATTTCCGCGCGCGGTTGCGAGAGCATACGCTGCCGTTGCAGGCGCGGTTTTGGGACGTGGCGTCGGCGGACGCGAGGTTCGATGACCTCTTCAAAGGCGCACCGCTGGAGCAGACGCTGGAAGAACTGAAGGCCGAGAAGCAGCGGGTGCAGGCCGAACTGCAAAAGATTCTGGGCAACGGCTCGAAGGCGGATCCGGCCCGTAACGAGCAGTTTACACACCTGCCCGCGGCGAAGCAGGCCGAACTCACCGCGCTGGACGAACGGCAGACGAAGGAGCGTGACGACCTGAAGCGTGAAATTGCCAGCACCCCGGCCGCCGAACGTGGGGAGAAGCAACGGGAGCTGCGCGACCGCCAGCAGAAGGAACGGCGTGCGCTCCTGACTGATACCGAGTGGGACGAGGCCGAGCTGCGGCGCAGCCCGCAGGCGGCGAAGGTGCGGGAGTTGCGTGGCTATACGGCCACCCCGGAGGAATTGCGGTCGCTGGCCCGGTCGCTGCGGGAGTTCGATAATGCGCATCCGCAGCCTGTGGCCCGCGACCCGAAGCGGCCGGAAGAGGATGCGGATTACAAGGCCAAGCGGGACGAACGGGAAATGCAACGGCAGGCGTTTCTCACTGCGCGGCTGGGCAAGGAAGGCTTCGCCACCTATGAACGGGCCGGTGATCCGCGTTTCCACGTGCTCTTGAAACTGGCCCGCCGGCTGGAAGTGCCGCCGGCTGCTGCGGTGCAGTGGCTCGAACTGCAAACGGCTGCGCAGGAGCTGGCCAGCCGGTCCCGCCAGGACGCCGCGCTGTCGGCTGATGCGCTCGCGCTCGCGCTGCTGGCCACGCGTGCGGAAAGCGAGCGCACCCTCCAGACGGTGGTGGGGACGCGCGGCTGGGCGGCTTACCAGCGCTACGCCGGGGAGTGGCTGAAGCAGTTGGAAAAGTGAGGCGGGATGGGCCGGTGGGACGAATGGGACGGATGGGACCGAGGGGACGGAGGGGCACCTGCCGCAATCCCGCGGCTGGGACCAGGATCTTATTGGCGTCACGCAAATGCGTGAGGGCGGCGGGAGGGGTAGCGTCGCGGGGTAGTGGCGATTTCAAATTCGAGATTTCAGATTTCAAAGCACAAAGCCGGAAAACGCCGGGCAGGAGGGAAACCACGAATAGACACCAATGGACACGAATGGGAGGAGACCCGGCGCGGCGAGCCCCGGGTATTTGCGAAACGAAGCCAATTGGAGGACGGGGACCTGGCAAGTGTTGGGACTGGCACCGCAGAGGCGGGACAGACGCAGAGCTGGGTGGTTTTCTACAAAACGAAGCCATTGGAAGCGGGAGGGGAAACACGCCGGGTCGGAGACCGGCGCTCCGGGGAGCCAGATGGGCAAGGCGAGTTGTCGGGGGCCGAATTTACCAAACGAACCCATTGTGGAAGGGCGACCGGGGATGGGTGTTTTGGTGCAACCCGCTGTTTCCAAAGGAGATGCGTGGGCAGGGGGGTTGCGGGAGGGCCAAGACGGTGGCGAAGGAAAGGCCAAACGAACCCATTTGGGGTGGGCAGGGCGGAGCGGAACGAGGATCACGCCGGGTCGGAGACCGGCGCTCCGGGAAGGGAGCCACTTGGGCAAGGCGCGTTGCGCGGGTGGAATTTTACAAAACGAACCCATTGGGGGCCTCCTCCGTCGGGCAGGCGGGGCCGAGGATCTCCCGCAGATTCAGGAGGATCACAGATGGCAGCACGCGCAACGGGCCGGCGAGGACGCCGGCGGCACGGCCCGCGGGACGCGGGCGCTACGGGGAGCGGGGCCGGCGGGGACGCCGACGCTACGGGGAGGGGCACGCATCGTGGGCGAAATGCAGGATGCCGGGGCCATGATTCTGGAGCTGATTTGCGTCGCCCTAGCCGAACGGGCAAAACCCGAATTGACTGGAAGCTGCCCTTGGCTATGCTCCGCGTCTCTTTATGGCTAAACTAACTGTCCGAGACCTGAACGTGCGCAACAAGCGTGTCTTTGTGCGCGTGGACTACAATGTCCCGATGGAGGAGAAGGACGGGCA
>CAZOCL010000525.1:0-4020 GCA_964578245.1 uncultured Klebsiella sp.
TCCCACTCCCTTCCTCGGAGGAGGGGAGAGGGTTGGGGGTGAGGGGTGTCGTCCGGCAGAACTTTACCAATTGGAGATTGGCATGAGCGGCCAGCCAGCGCAGCTCACGGCCCGCCGAGCGCGGGGTCCAGCCACGGGGAGCTGTTGTAATACCAGTCGTTCAGCCGCTGTTCGACATGCCCATCCACATAGACCACGAAGCTGCGGTTCTCGTGCCGGAGGTGCTGGCCGCCCCAGTTTGGGTCCGCCGGATTCACCGCGCCCTGGGAGCCGGCCACATTGGACGCGGGATCAGAGATGATCCAGCACCCGGGTTTCGCGATTGAAGTTGGGTTGATGCACAGCGCGGGGCTGACGTTGTTGGTGGCAAGCGCCCCGCCATCGGTGACCAGCACGGTGGAGGATGGCCGGCTGACGCCATCCACCCGTTTGGGCGCGATCTGCCAGCCCGCGTTGCCCTGCCAGTCCGAGCCGCCGAGGTTGTAGTTGGCCGCGTAGTTCACGATGGTCCCATCCATGGGATACTGGGTTTCCCCCTCGGACACGACGAGCATTCCGCCCACATTGACGAGCGTGGTGATCTTCTTGGGCCGGCTGGGGCACAGCAGCATCTGGCGGTTTTGCGTGTAGGGCAGCAGGTAATTGAACCACGAGGTGCGGTTCAACTGCGCGCCGATGAGCGAGAAGGTCCAGGCGAAGCGGCCCTCGTGATCATCGCAGTAGAGGCGCGAGGCGACGCCAATCTGGCGTTCGCTGTTGAGACACTGCGTGCCCTTGGCCTTGTTCTTGGCCTTGGAGAGCGCGGGCAGCAGCAGGCCCGCAAGGATGGCAATGATCGCGATCACCACCAGCAGTTCAATGAGCGTAAACGCGCAGCGCTGGGCAAATGCCATGCCCTCCAAAGAGGACATGCCCCGGGCGGAACAGGGTCTTTTCATGACGGTGACAACGTCACTCTAGCCAACGGACGTCGTGCGTCAACCCGAGGTTGCTAGGGGGAAAGCCGGAGGGCGCATCCCAGTTTCTTGCATTTGGCGATTCCACCCCAGAGCCTGCGCCGTTCGCGGAAACCCAAAACGGTGGAAGTCGCGCCAGCGTCTGGAGTGCGGTGTCTTTCAGCACCGCTTTTCCCCGTGCGTGGGACGTCGGCCAACTCGCCACCCGCACCGTGCGCCCAACCGAAAGCGGCGGTGAAACACGCCGCACTCCAGACGCTCCGCGCTGCCGGAGACGGTGGCCATCAAGTCCGACTTTGGCGTGCGCCAGGCCATGGTGCCTGCTGCATCAGGCCGCCGAAGCCATTGAAGCGGCTTGCCGCTGCTTCGCTCTCGCACCAAGCCGGAGCCCGGTGCCAATGAGATGGCAAGCAACTGAGATGCGCCCAAAGCCGGCGGCCTTACGCGCTCCGAGACAACCTCAGCGCAAGCCCGGCAGCCGGTAGCGGTAGTCGCGGAACTGCCCGGGGTTGCCCCGATGGCCGTCCTCGGCCGCGTGCAGGATGTTCACCATCTCGCGGGCCGTGACGTAGTGCAGCCGCCAGCCGTTCTTCTCCGTGTAAGTCTCGGCGAGATGCCGGTGAAAAGCCCGGTAAGGCTCGCCGAGGAACACGCCGGAGTTCGGCGGCGGCGCCCCGTGCGAATGCAGCTTGATGAAGAACCACTCAGGCCGGCCCAGCACATGGATGTGCTGCTTGAGCCACAGGCGCATCCGGTCAGGTCGCGGCGGGTTCACGATCGTGAGGTCGGCGTTTTCCAGCCGGGGCAGAAAGCCGAACTTGCGCCGCTCCCAGTTCAAGCCCAGCGGCCCCTGCACGATGAGCAGATCGCCGTAGCGCGGGCGTGACGCGTCGCCCTTGTAGGGCGTGGGCCCGACCGGGTTCATCACGCGCGCCTGGACGCCGAAGTCGTGTGACTTGGGTTGCTGCCGGTCGAGCGCATAGTAGAGCCGGTTGATGGTGCGCGTCTGCGTGCAGTCGGGCGCGGACGGCAGGGTGAAGTCCGCGTAGCAGCCGGTCTCGTTCAGGATGGTCAGCTCGTTGTTGACGCCGCACTGGAGGCCTTCGGGATGCGCGTTGTCCAGCGCCCAGTCCCCGTGGACGAACCCGTAGCGCGAGCGCCCCTGCGCATCAAGGCTCAAGAAGCCGTGGCCCTCGAAGTTCGCCTTGCCCTCGAGCAGTCGGGACCGAAGATTCTCCGGCGTGTCATGATCGTGGTGCAGGTGCAGCTCGACCTCGCCACCGGAGGACTTCACCAGCGTGCGAACCTCGTTGAGGATGTCCCGGTCATACTGCTCGATGGGATAGAAATAGGTGTGCCGCGGGCGCACGCCATCCGCGTCCCGAAACGGTGCGATGGTCTTGGGAAACTCCGTGTTCCACAGCGCCATGCGGCGGAGCGCCTCGGGCTTGTCCGCGTGGTGCAGCGGCTCGAAGTGGTCACACACGCAGATGAGGATGTCCTTCACGCCGTCCGGCCACGGCACGGCCTTCTGCCGGAGGTAGGCCGGCAGCCAGAGGTTCAAGGTCCTGAGCTGTTCAGACATGAGAAACGAATGAAGCAGCTCGCATGACGAATGAAGCCATCGTCCGAACGCGCCGTTCAGTTCCCTCTCCCCCATCGGGGGAGAGGATTAGGGTGAGGGGGCGGGCGGCGGAGCCAAAGTGGCGTTCAGATTTTCCTGAGCATGGAGTCCCGGCTTCAGCCGGTGGAACGCTGCCCGGTTCCAGACGCTGCGCGCGCAGCGTCCTTGAAGGTCGAACGCCGCACCGGCTGAAGCCGGGACTCCAAACGCGGCGGACGGCGGCGCGAACGTGGCATCTGGATTTTCCCGCAGGTGTGGAGGGTGTGCGGAGAGTCGAACCATTCGGAACTGCTGGAGGTCTTTCCCCTTCACCCCGGCCCTCTCCCCCAGTGGGGGAGAGGGAAGGGACGCGGTGGTCGTTCGGATGCCGCAAGGCGCGAGTTGCGCGCGGAGTGACCTCGTCCGTTGCCGTCACTTGAAATTCGTCCTTGGTCCTTTTCACGCGCTCGGGCGGAAGAGCCGCCAGGTGAAGTGTGGCACGGTGTGCGCCGTGTTGAGCCGCGGAAGCTGGTGCAGGTCCATGCCGGGCCGCACAAACCCGGGCCGTGTGGTGACCGCGGCGGTGTAGGTGCGCGTGGCGAACTTCACCACCGCCGGGTTGAAGTCCCCGTTCGGATAGCAAAAGAACTCAACCGGCCGGCCCAGCCGCTTCTCCAGCAGCGGACGGCATTGCTGGATCTCCTCGATCAGTTCACCGGGCTGGCAGTTGGCGAGGATCGGGTGATTCGTGCTGTGCGCACCGAGCGTGATGAGCGCGGGATCGAGCGCCTTCAACTCGTCCCAGCCCATCAAGTCGTTCTGCAGCCGCTCGCTGTCGCTGGCCTGGAAGTTGGGGGACGCATTCCGGACGATTTGTTCCAAATGCCGGCGTGAGTGCGTGGGCAGTGTCTTCATCCAGTCCACCACCGTATTCGGGCTGGCCCCGGGCTGGCCCAGGCTGTCGGCCAGCGCCGCCGATTTCATGGCGGGCAAGGACAGCAGCCGACGGCGGCACTCCTGGTTCCACAACCACTCGCCGCGGTCCACCACGCCAGGACAGATGAAGAACGTGGCGGGCGCGCCGAGCCGCTGCAAAATCGGGTAGGCCACCAGCCGGTTGTTCCGCAGCCCATCGTCAAACGTGAGCGCGACCTGGCCGTCAATCTCCGGGTTCGACTCGCGGATGTTCTTCACCAATGTGGCGAGGGGGACGATTTTGAAGTGCTCCTGGAGGAAACGGATTTGCGCCTCAAACACCTTCGCCGGGCAGTCGGCCACGCCGATCGCGTGAAAGGTGATGATGCGCCCGGCGTGCTGGCGCAACGCCCGACGCGCGGACTCGCCGCTGGCGTGAGCGGCCCAGTGAACGGCGGGCGCGATGAGGGACTTGAGACCCATGCGTGCGGGCAGGCTAGCCGGACTTGGCCTTGCCTTTGAAGGCGGATTTCACCTTGCGCAGCA
>CAZOCL010000526.1:0-4013 GCA_964578245.1 uncultured Klebsiella sp.
GGGGGAGAGGGAGGTCCGATTTCGCCCTTCGGGTGCTTCCTCGCGTTCAGCGACTGGTTGTTCGGTCGTTTGGGCAAACGGCACGCCATCGCGCTGGATACACTGGCGGAGTCGCTCTTTACTTATCTGACCACCGAGGGTGCCCTGCCCTGCCCAGCGGTGGCGGCAGCGTTGTGGGCTGACTACCAACGGAACGGACGCCGGGATCGGCCCGCGTTTCTCTCGCCGCATCTGCCGGCGGAGCCGCTGCGCAGCCTGAAACCGAAGACGCATACCGCGCCAAAGCGGCAGGCGCGGCATTTGGAGAACGCACCCGCCGCCTGACCCGCCGAGGGATCAGGAACGCAGTTCGCCCTCGCGCGAGTGTCGAGCCGGCGCGGACGCCGGCGATACGGCCCGCAGGACGCAGGAGCTACCTAGCGCCGGCCTCCGGCCGGTCGTGCCGCAAGCGTCCCCGCTTGCCCGGCGGGGCGAGGCGTCTAAATGGGCCCCTTGTCCGGCCAGTCCATAGTTTTGAGTTGAATCCCGAGCGCGCGACTTTCACAGTCGCAATGTCGTCAACCCCAGCCAAAGCCATAACTCCTAACCTCCCACTGCTTATGCTGACACCATCCCTCGATACTCCCTTGGTCAACCTGCTCGCTCAAAGCGGCAGCGCCTCCGGGGTGCAAACGGCCGCAGCCGCCGGCATTGGCCTGGCACTCTTGCTCACCATCATTGTCTTCAGCCTCGGAATATACCTTTTCTTTTGCTTCTGCATGAAGCGCATCTGCGAAAAGGCCGGGCACGAGCCTGGCATCCTCATCTGGTTTCCCATCGTTAACCTAATTCCCCAGCTCACCGCTGCCAAACTGCCGATTTGGTTCATCGTCCTGTTCTTCATTCCGGTCGTGAATCTGGGCATCATCATTTACCTGTGGATCAAGCTCTGTGAAGCCCGGGGCAAGCCCGGCCCGCTCGGCATCCTGATCATCGTGCCGCTCGCCAATCTCGGCTTGATCTGCTGGCTCGCCTTCGCGGACTGAGCAGCACGCACTCGCCCTCTAAATCATGCCGGCCCGTTCCTCCCCAGACTCCTTCGAAGCCGGGGCCTTCCATCCCGACCACGGCACGCGGCGCATCTCGGGCACGCTGAAGATTGACGGGGGCATGGTGAACTTCGAGGGCAGCGATGGCTTCTTTGCCTTTCCGCTAGACAGCGTGCAGGTAAGTCTGGGCGGGGCGAGTGATCGGCTGGTCTTCTTCGCCCATCCGAACTTTCCCAAGGCCTCCATCTTCACCTCCGACCAGGCGGTGCTCAGCCACCCTGCGTTCGCACAAAACCCCACGCTCACCCGTGCGCGTGACCGCATCCGCAGGCGGAAGTTCGTCTCCCGCTGCATCACGTTCAGCATCCTCGCGCTCATCGTGGGGGCGATCGCCGGGGTGTGGTTTGCCAAGGACCCGATGGTCACGGCGGTCGCCAGCCAGATGCCCGCCGACTGGGAGCAGAAGCTGGGTGACACAGCGTTCACGCAGGTTTCGCTCAGCCGGAAGTTCATCACGGACACGGAAGTGAAGCGCCAGCTTGACCTGCTCGCCAAGCCGCTGCTCGCCGTGGTCCCGCAGGATCGCTACCAGTTCAAGCTCCACCTGATCGAGGACGCCTCGCTGAACGCCTTCGCCCTGCCGGGCGGCAACGTGGCCATCCACAGTGGGCTGATCCTGGCGGCGGACTCGCCGGAGGAAGTGCTGGGCGTGCTGGCGCACGAGTTGTCGCATGTCACGAAGCAGCACGGGGTGCGCGCGATGGTCGAGAATCTGGGCCTGTATGCCGTGGTCAGCACTTTCTTTGGCGATGTGTCAGGCATCGCGGGCATCCTGCTGAACAACGCACCGTTCCTGCTCACCCAGAAGTTCTCGCGGGACTATGAGCGCGAGGCCGACCTCCAGGGGTTCCGCTACCTCGAAGCTGCAAAACTGAACCCGCGCGGCATGATTTCATTCTTTGAGAAGATTCAGCGCGAGCAAGAGAAGCTGCGGGAAAAACTGCCCGGCGGCGAAGCGCTCGACGCGCTGGACTTCCTGAGCACGCACCCCGCCACAACCGAGCGCATGGAGCGGCTGCAGAAGCTGCTGGAAAAGTCTCCGCGCAAGGACGGCTTCACGGTGGTGGACCTGGATTTCAAGGAGTTTCAGAAGGCACTACGGGCGAAGCTGTCGCTGCCGGAGAAGGGGAAGAAGGCGGAGAAGCCGGATGCGAAGAAGGGGAATTAGGGGACGATGACGCGAGCCGGGAGTCCCTTGGAGCACGCCAGCCGTCGGGCGCATTGATCGGGCGCGTGACTTCCAAAACCGTCGAGAAAGCGCCAGAGGGCTGGCGCACTCCAAGACGCTGGCGCGACCTCCAGTCCCCCATTGCGAATGGAGGTCCCGGGTAATGGTCTGACCGTGGGCCAATCGCTGAGCCTCTCCCGGCTTGCCTTCGCTGCAGCGAGCTTGCAACCTCCACCCGTATCCGTTCTTGAACCGCTCTCACCACGCCAATGAAAACCACCATTGATGGCGCGCCTTCGTTCGCCTACCTGCACGTTGATCTCGACCCGGGCGAGAGCATCGTGGCCGAGTCGGATGCCATGGCGAGCATGTCGGCCGATCTCGGGATGAAGGCGAGCTTGAACGGCGGCTTCTTCTCCGGCCTGGGGAAGAAGTTCTTCGCGGGCGAGTCGCTCTTCATCAACACCTTCACCAACACCACCACCGGTCCGCGCCGCGTGACGCTGGTGCAGGCCACGCCGGGCAACATGACGGAGGTGCATCTGAATGACGAGACGCTTTGCCTCCAGCCGGGGGCCTACATCGCGTCCACCCCGAGCCTGAAGCTCGGCGTGAAGTGGGCGGGGCTGGTGAGCGGTTTCGAGACGGAGGGGCTGTTCCGGCTGACGGTCTCCGGCACGGGCACGCTGTGGTATGGCGCTTATGGCGAGATGCTGGAGCGGCAGGTGGAAGGCGAGTATCTGGTGGACACCGGACATCTCGTGGCCTACGAGCCGCACATGAAGCTGAAGCTGCAACTGGCGGGCGGACTCTTCTCCAGCTTCTTCGGCGGCGAGGGGTTTGTGACGCGCGTCGAGGGCAAGGGGAAGATTGTCATTCAAACGCGGAGCCTTGGGGGGCTGGCGGGGTGGCTCAATCCGAGGCTGTGACGAGGGGCGATGCTGGATGCTGGATACTTGATGCTGGATGGGAACCTGAGTTCGGACATCACCTACGAGATGTGAGCGATAAGACTTTGAATGGCTGGCAGGCAGCGCGGGCGAGAGATGCTCGTTGCCGGATGCTGGATGGAAATTTGCATTCGGACGGCATGGGCGGGGATGTGAACGTCAGGCAGTTAGGACGATGTTCGATACTGGATGCGGATGGCAAAACAAGTGATGCGGGGATGCTGACGAAAATGTGAACTCGGCCACTGGAAACGAGATATGAGCTACAGGAATCTGGAAATCTGGCACCTGGCGAAGGAAGCGGTCGTCGGGGTGCATGAAATGACTTTGAAGCAGTTGCCAAAGCGTCGAACGCGGCCACCGCAGCGAGAAGTAATGGCCCAATCCACCGCGTATCCAGAATCCAGCATCTAGCATCCAGCATCGCCCCTCTCCCCATGCAAATCGACCTCCTCCACCAGCCGGGCAATTCCGCCGCGCGCGTGTTCCTCTCGCCCGGGGAGCATCTCACCGCCGAGTCGGGCTCGATGATCGCGATGAGCGACGCGCTCACGCTGACCACGACCACGCACAAGCGCGACTCCGGGTCTTTCTTCAAGGCCATCAAGCGCATGCTCTCGGGCGAAAGTTTCTTCATCAACCACTACAGTGCGGAACAGGCGGGTGGTGAAGTCTTCCTCGCCGCCACGCTGCCCGGGGACATGCTGCGCTACGACTTGCGCGGCGAGAATCTGATCGTGCAGGCCGGTTCATTCGTCGCGTGCGAGAGCAGCGTGGATGTGGACCTGGGCTGGCAGGGGTTCAAGT
>CAZOCL010000527.1:0-3997 GCA_964578245.1 uncultured Klebsiella sp.
CCCCCATCCCCCCCACCGCACCGCCACCACAACGAACACTCTCCCCCCCCCCTCCCCGAGAGGGGGAGGGTGTTGGGGGGGCGGATCGCGCTACGGAGTAAGGCGGGTTGCGCATGGCCGTGAGCACTGACTAGCCGCCGCAAACCCCATCTGTGTTCGTCCTGAATCTGTGGGAGCCCCCTCGGCCGCCAATTTTCGTTCCGCATCTTTGTCTTTCCCAAATCTTTGGGTCTTCTCGGTGTCCCCTTGTCTCCGTGGTCCATCTGCGTTGCAGAGTTGCCTCCGCCCGCGCCCTCCGGCGAAGCTCCCCCCGTTGAACGAGCTCATCCAGCGTCACGCCGCCCGCCTGCGCCCTGCGCTCGCGATAGCGGCGGGCCTGCTGCTCGCGGCGGCCTTCCCGAAGCCGGGCATCGCGGGCCTGGCGTGGATCGCGCCCGGGCTGCTGCTCTTCAGCGCGGCGGGCCAGCCGCCGAAGTCCGCCTTCCGGCTCGGGTTGCTTGGTGGCTTCGCCTTCCACCTCGCCGCGTTGCACTGGCTCCTGTTCATGCCGGTGACGGGTTTTCCGATTCTCGGCTGGCTCGCGCTGAGCGCGTATTGCGCCGTGTATCCGGGCCTGTGGGTCTGGCTCTGCTGGCGGCTGGCACCCGTGCCCTCACAGCCGCCGGGTTATTTCCAGCGCGTCGCGTGGGCCTTGAAGTGCGCCGTCCTTTGGGTCGCGCTGGAAACCATGCTCGGCTGCTTCCTCACCGGCTTCCCGTGGCTCGCGCTCGGGGTGTCGCAGCACAAAATGGTGACCTTGATTCAACTCGCCTCGCTCACGGGCGTCGGCGGCGTGTCGTTTCTCATGGTGTGGTTTGCGGTGGCAGTATGCGAGGACGTCGTGGGCTTGTGCCAGGAGCGGAGCGGTGTGTGGAAGCGGCGTCTGGCCTGCGTCGTGCCGCTTTTCTTTGCGGCCATGGTGGCGGTCGGCGGTCTTTGGCGGTTGTCGGACAACTTCCGCCAGGCGATGTCGAACGGACAGCACTCCCTTCAGCTCGCCCTCATCCAGCCCAGCATTCCGCAGACCATGATCTGGAACCCGGCAGAGAAGACCAACCGCTTCGCCAAGCTCATGCAGCTCTCCGAACTCGCGCTCGCCACCAAGCCCGACGTCCTCGTCTGGCCCGAGGCCGCGCTGCCGGACATCGGCGAAGCGGGCCTGCGCGCCGTCATGGCACTCGCCGCCACGCACAAAGTCTGGATGGTCTTCGGCGCGGATGACTTCGAGCTGAAACCCGGCGCACCCAGTGACTCAACCCGCACCTCCGACTATCTCTTCTACAACTCCGCCTGCCTGCTTTCGCCCGAGGGCAAAATCGTCTCCACCTATCGCAAGCGCCGGCTCGTGATCTTCGGCGAATACATCCCGCTCGCGGACTGGCTGCCCTTCCTCAAATGGTTCACGCCGATTGAAGGGGGTTTCACCGCGGGCAAGGAGCCGGTGACGTTTCCAGTGGGTGCGGTCACGCCGGACCTTGGTGCAGGTGAAAAGCGGAAGCTGCTGCCCGCGAAGAATCTCCGCGCTGGCATGTTGATCTGCTTCGAGGACGTCATCGCCCCCGCCGCCCGCGAGAGCGCGGCCGATGCGGACTTCCTGCTCAACGTCACCAACGACGGCTGGTTCAGTGAAAGCTCCCAGCAGTTCCAGCACGCCGCACACAGCGTCTTCCGCGCCGTCGAGAACGGCCTGCCCGTGGTGCGCTGCACCAACAACGGACTGACCTGCTGGGTGGATGAGTCGGGCTTCATGCACGACCTCGGCGTGGGCGACGCGGCGGACGTGTATGGCTCGGGCTTCCGTGTCATCCGCCTCCTGGTGCTCGCGAGTGGCACGCGCACACCGACCTTCTATCAGCGTCACGGCAACTGGTTCGGCTGGACCTGCGTGGCCCTCACCGCCGCCCTCCTGCTCTGGTCCCGCCGCGCGCGTAAAACGCCCGCCACGAGCTGACCCTTCCTTGAAGACGGGCGAGGCCCGGAAGGCTGCGCTCCGGAGAGCGGCGCGCATCTCAGTTTCTTGCAGCGTTGCGGGCACGGACTGCGAGCACCCCGGAGGTGCCACATGAATGGCCGTGGGTGAAACCCACGGGGAACGTGGTTTCTCGGCTCGACCCCGGAGGGGTCGAACCCTCTCTCGCTCGTCGTGTGGGGTTGCGTTCAACCCCTTCCGGGGTTGTGCCTCATGCCTCACCCACCGTGGGTTCCACCGACGGCTATTCACGTTGAAACCCTTCGGGTTTCTCCAGTTGGCCAGAGGCGCCCTGCAAGAAACTGGGCTGCGCTCCGGAGCGCGGCGCGCACGCCTTCGCGCTAGACAAGCCACGCGCGAGGGCGAAGACTTTTCCTCCCATGTCACACGCTGACTTTGTCCATCTGCACCTGCACACGGAGTATTCGCTCCTGGATGCGGCGTGCCGGCTGGACAAGCTCGCCGAGCGCGCCCACGAGCTGAAATTCGGCTCGATGGCCATCACCGATCATGGCGTGCTCTACGGCGCGGTGGACTTCTACAAGGCCGTCCGCGAGAAGGGCATCAAGCCCATCATCGGCTGCGAGGTCTATGTGGCGCATGGTGACCGCCGGGAGAAGAAGGCCGGCTCGGGCGGCGGCGGTGGCAAGGAAGTCTATCAACACCTGCTCCTGCTCGCCAAGGACGAGGCCGGCTACCGCAACCTCGTCCAGCTCGTCACCAAGGCGCATCTCGAAGGCTTCTACTACAAGCCGCGCGTGGACAAGGAGCTGCTCACCGCGCACCACGACGGCCTCATCGCGCTCTCCGGCTGCCTCGCCAGCGAGATCTGCCAGCACCTCATCCACGACCAAGTGGACAAGGCGCGTGATTCCGTGGACTGGTTCAAGCGGACCTTCGGCGCGGAGAACTTCTTCCTCGAACTTCAGAACCACGGCATCCCCGAGCAGGCGAAGGTGAACCGCCACCTGATCCCGTGGGCGAAGGAGTTCGGCCTCAAGCTCGTCGCGACCAACGACGTGCACTACGTCGAGAAGGGCCACTCCGCCGCGCACGACTGCCTGGTGTGCATCGGCCGGCAGGTGAACCTCACCGACTCGAAGCCGCGCTACGTGCCGGGGCAGTTCTACCTGCGCAGCGCGGAGGAGATGAAGGCGCTCTTCGCCGAGGTGCCCGAGGCGGTAACGAACACCGTCGAGGTCGCGGAGATGTGCAACGTGGACTTCGACTTCAAGACGCTGCACTACCCGGTGTTCCACCCGCCCGAGACCTACACGCGCGAAGGCTACCTGCGGAAGCTGCTCGCGGAGGGCATGGGCATGCGCTACACGCTCGACGTGAAGGCGGTGGGGAAGGAGTTCGTGGTGGAGGGGATTCGGGAGCCGTGGCGGCTGCCGGGACTCACGAAGGAAGAGTGTTTAGTAATTAGTAATCAGTCGGGCGGGTCAGCGGCCGACGCGCCGACTAATTACTCAGCACTAATTACTTCCCCTCCCGTCGCCGCCGCCATCAAGGTCCTCCTCGACCGCCTCCAGCTCGAACTCACCGTCATCGAGAAGACCGGGTTCATCTCCTACTTCCTCATCACGGCGGATTTCGTGGCGAAGGGCCGGGACATGGGCGTGGCGTGCGTGGCGCGCGGCAGTGCGGCCGGCTCGATTGTCACCTACCTGCTCGGCATCGCGAACGTGGACCCGATCCGCTACAACCTGCTGTTCGAGCGCTTCCTCAATCCCGAGCGCGTCAACCCGCCCGACATTGACATCGATTTCGCGGACGACCGGCGCGCGGACGTGATCGAGTATGTGCGGCAGAAGTATGGGAAGGATTCCGTGGCGCAGATCATCACCTTCGGCACGATGGGCGCGAAGAGCGTGATCCGCGACGTGGGCCGCGTGATGGGCCTGAGCTATGGCGAGTGCGACCGGCTGGCGAAGATGGTCCCGGCGGACTTGAAGATGACGCTGGAGAAGGCGCTCAAGCAGTCGG
>CAZOCL010000528.1:0-3990 GCA_964578245.1 uncultured Klebsiella sp.
ATCACACGCTCAACGTCGGCTTCCGCACGCGCATCAGCGGCGAGACGGATTTTCCGTGCATCTATGGAGAGAAGGTCGGGCTGGGGCGGAGCTATGTGAAGCTCCCGGCGCAATGGACTTACGAGGACTGGTGCGAGGGCATCCGCGTGGGGAACAACTATGTGAGCGACGGGAAGAGCCACTTGATTGACTTCAATGTCCGCAGCTCCGGTAGCAGAACTAGTCCTGATGGAGTCGTAACAAGAGTAAGCTTGGATGGCGTTCCCGTAGAAGCGGGAGTGAATAGCAGCGAACTCAAACTCGCCGCGCCTGGTGCCGTGAAAGTGTCCGCCAAAGTCGCCGCTCGTCTGAACGACCAGCCTGACGCCGCGTTGAAGAACCGCCCTTACGCCCAGAAACCCTATTGGGACATCGAGCGCGCCCGCATCGGCGAGTCGCGCGAAGTCCCGGTGGAACTCATCATCAACGGCCAGGTCATCGAGAGCAAGCGCATCGCCGCCGACGGTTCATTGGTCAACCTCACCTTCGGGACTAAGATCGAGCGCAGCAGTTGGGTCGCGCTGCGCATCCTGCCCAGCAGCCACACGAACCCCATCTGGGTGATGGTGGGTGACCAGCCCGTGCGCGCCTCCAAGCGCAGCGCCGAGTGGTGCGTGAAGGCCCTGGAACAATGCTGGACGCAGAAGGAACGCACCTACGCCGACGCCGAGAAGCCGCAGGCCCGGCAGGACTACGAGCACGCCCGGCAGATCTATCGCAAGCTGCTACATGACAGCCCGGCGGACTGAAGCGGGAAGGGCGCTGGGAGGCTGCGGCTGCCGCGTCGGCGGCAAATCAAATACCGTCATTGACGGCATGAATACGATCCCGCTGGACACCGGGTTCCGCACTGGCTAAAAGGATGGGAATCACACCAACGAAGGATTATGAGCCAAGAGGGGAAGGCTTATCTAGGGAACGCCACGCACCCGTCACTCGGTGACGCACAGGTGGCCGGCAAACTTTACGCCACCGAATATGCGCTCAAGTTTGAGTGCGAGGCCGGGGTGCTGGACCTGGCCTACGACGGGATGGACATCGCGTTCGGCACCAAGCAGGACCCGCGCGTCACCTTTACCAACGAGCGCGATCCCGAGTGCGTCTTCACCGCCAGCAACGAGGACATCACGCGCGAGCTGGCCTTTGAGCGCAACGGTCACCTGCGCCGGCAAGTCAACGTGCATCGCGAGCACGTCGAGAGTGTGCGGCGGCTGGTGCTCACGGGCGCCTTCTGCGTGGTCTTCGTGGCCCTGTCCGCCGTGGCCGGGGCAACCATCGAGTGGATGCTGCCGCGGCTGATCAACAACGTCCCGGTGAAGTGGGAGAAGGACCTCGGCCAGCAGGTCGCCAAGGAGGTGCGCGAGGAGAACAAGGTGCTCAACGACACCAATGTCACCGCGCAGCTCAACGCCCTCGTCAGCCGGCTCACCCAGTCCCTGCCCAAGCACGAATACGAATTTCACGTCACGCTGCTGGCTGATCCGGAGGCCAACGCCTTTGCGCTTCCGGGCGGCAACATCTTCGTGAACATGGGGCTGCTCCGGCTCTGCACGAACTCCGTCGAGGTGGCGGGCGTGCTCGCCCACGAGATCGCCCACGTCACCCGGCGGCATGGGCTGCGGACGATGGTCAGCACCATCGGCCCGGCGAAGGCCGTGGGCGCGGTGCTGGGGGACACGCATGGGTTCCTCAGCACGCTCGCCGCCGGCTCCCACCTCCTGGTGTCGCAAAGCTTCTCGCGGGACTTCGAGCGCGAGGCGGACGATGGCGGCTTTGACCTGATGGTGGCGGCCAACCTCGATCCACGAGGCCTGGAAAATGGGTTGAAACAGCTCGAACGCCTCTACGGATCGGATGGCGGGCCCAGGGCCTTCATGAGCCATCCACCCACGCCGGAGCGCATGGAGCGGCTGGCGGCAAGGTGGGCGGCGGCGAAGAAGAAGGACGGCTACGAAGTGCCGGAACCCCTGAAACTCCCGCCACCGGAGAAGCGCAAGGACATCTTCGACAAGCTGGACAGCCTGCTGAACAAATAACCTCCGCGACCAACCCACCACTTCCCATGGGCCGCCTGCACATCCTGACCGAGGGCTTCGATCCCAGCGTGCTTGAACTGGGGCCGGGCATCACGACGCTGGGCCGCCGGGAGGACAACCCGCTCTGTATTCCTGACGGCTCCGTGTCCGGACGGCATTGCGAAATGGCGGAGGCGGATGGCGTGCTCACCGTCATGGATGTCGGTTCGACGAACGGCACGTTCATCAACGGTGAGCAGGTTGAAACGGGCACCGTGTCATCGGGCGAGACCTTCCGGCTTGGCAGTGTCGATATCCGTTACGAGGCGGAGACGGTGACCGCCAGTTCCCCGGTCCTTTCGGACGCAGCTCCACCCGCTCCGGAGCCGGCACTGGCCGCGCCGCCCGCCGCTTCACTCACGCCTGCGCCCGTCACGCCGATGGTGACGGAGCCGCCCAAGCCCGAGGCCCCCAAGCTTCCGTCCCTGCCCAAGCTCGTCGTCCCCTCCAAGCCGCAGGCAGCACCCGCCCCGTCCGCTCCGGCCGCCGGCCCCGCCGCCGCTCCCGCAGCACCGAAGCTCAATCCCGCCGAGGCGTTGAAGCAGTCGCTCGCGAAGGCCCCGGTGGTGAGCCCGCCCGTCGCACCGGCCCCACTGCCTGCGCCTGCTCCGGCGGTGAAGCCTCCCGTCGTCAGCCCGCCTGCGTCCGGTCCCGCATCGCCCTCGCTCGTCAAGCCCGGCAGCGTGAAGCCACCCGAACCGGGGACCGTGCCGAAGCTGTCGCTCGGCGGTCACAAACCCGCCGAGCCGGCCCCTGCCTCCGCAGCCTCCCCAGCGCCCGCGCCTGCACCCAAGCCCGGCGGCTCGAAAGTCGTCCCGACCGGCGAGCCCTCGAAGTTCTCGCTCTCCGGCCACGGCAAGTCACCGGCACCCGCCGCTCCGCCCGCGCCCGCCGCGCCGGCGGCCCCAGCCGTGTCCCCATCCGCCGTGGTGCCAACGGGAGCACCGCCAAAATATGCCTTGGGCGGTCACAAGCCCGCGCCCGCCCCCGCCTCGGCCCCCGCCGTCGAGCAACCGGCGGCTCCCCCAGATCCGTCCGCCGCCAGTGCCCCACCGCCCCCCGCCGCCAAGGGGGGCAAGCCCTGCAAACGCCATCCGGCCAATCCCGTCCAGTATGTCTGCAAGAAGTGCAAGGAACTCTGCTGCGACAAATGCGCGCCGCCCACCGAGGTGTCCCGGAAGATCCAGCACTTCTGCCCGGTGTGCAAAAACCTGTGCCTGACATTGGCCGCGAAGGCGGAGCTGGATTCCAAGGCGTTGATCCAGCACGGCCAGACATTCAAGCAGCGGCTGCCGGGTGTGTTCAAATACCCGTTCAACAAGAACGGCATCATGTTCCTGGTCATCGGCACCATCGTCTTCGTGGCCCTGGACTTCGCCTCAAAGTTCTCGATGAAGATCGCGATCATCGGCATCGGCTACCTCTTTGCCTACATGCAGAAGATCGTGCGCTCCTCGGCCGAGGCCGAGGATGAGCTGCCTGGCTTCCCCGAGGTCAACGAGTGGCGCACAGAATTGCTCCAGCCGTTCCTGCTGCTCGCCTGGACCTTCGTGGTGAGCTTCGGGCCGGCGTTCGGCTACATGATCTTTTGCACGTTTACCGACCGGGAGATGAGCCTGCCGGTTCTGTTCCCGCTGGTCGCACTGGGGTTCCTCTATTTTCCGATGGCCTTGCTGGCGGTGGCCATGTCGAGCAGCTACCTGGCGGTAAACCCCCTCGTGGTGCTGCCCGCCATCGCGCAGCTCAACTTGGAATACGTGGGTGCCACGGCGGTCTTCTTCGGCCTGGTGATCGCGCGCTACCTCAGTGAAACGCTGCTGCGCGCGGCGGTGCCGGTGCCGGTGCTGCCCACGCTCATCGGCGGGTTCCTCGCGCT
>CAZOCL010000529.1:0-3982 GCA_964578245.1 uncultured Klebsiella sp.
GTCACCGCGCTGGCCGGCTCGATGTCGCTCGGGGTCAACGGCGTGCTCGGCATCGCGATGGGCACGAGCCAGGCAGTTGGCTACGTCACGCCGGCCGGGAACATCACGACCTGGCTGAGCGAACTGGCTTTCGCACCCGTGGACTACAACGAGACCGCTGCCTGCGATGAGTGGAGCGGTGACTACGGGGTGGGCGCGCAATACTTCTCCCAGCAAGCCGTGGGCCGGCTCCTGCCGGTGTCGGGCATCGATGCCGATCCCAAGCTTCCCCTGCCGGAGAAGCTCAAGCTGGTGCAGTCCTTGATGAAAGCGGGTGACTACCGGGCGCGGAAGATTTACGAGACCATCGGAACCTACCTCGGCTACGCCCTCGCGCACTATGCCGAGTTCTATGATTTCAATCACCTGCTCATCCTGGGCCGCGTGACGAGCGGCGAGGGCGGCGATGTCATCATCGCGAGCGCCAAGGTGGTGTTGCAGGCGGAGTTCCCCGGCTTGGCGGCAAGCATCCAGTTCCACGTCCCCGACGAGCAGGACAAACGCCACGGCCAGGCCGTCGCGGCGGCCAGCCTGCCCAAGCTTGGGTGAGCGGCAGCACGGTGGAAGCGCATCCGCGCAGTGCCCCCGGAGCGCGGCCCGCCGGGCCGCTTTGCGGGTGCGGGCGCAAGAAAGGTTTCGCACCGTTTCGGCCTTCGCACGCGCAAAGCGGGCGAGGACGCCCGCGCTCCACGCACAGGTGGACCAGCGTCCTACCAACACCAGCAAGCCGCATCCCGGAGAAGTTTTCCTTGGCTTGGGCCGGGGGGACGGCGAGAATTCGCCCGTGAATTCCACCGAAAACCTCTCCGTATCGCTCGACAGCGCCACGTGCAGAGGCCGGTGACCGCCTCGTGGGCCGCAAAACTGAAATCACCAACCTGCTCGCGAACCTGCCGCGTCTGGGCGCTGGGTTGAGCTACCGCCGTCCATTCCGGCGCGAACTGCTCCAACGGCAGTCGGACGTGGACTTCATCGAGGTGATCGGCGATTTCTACGTGGACGCCCCGCCGGAGAAGCTCGACGAGCTGGCGCTGCTGGCGGAGCACTTCACCGTCGTCCCCCATTTCACCAATCTCTCGCTCGGCAGCGCGGAGGGTCTGGACCAGGATTACCTGGAGAAGATCTGCCAGCTCATCAAACGGCTGGCCCCGCCGTGGTGGAGCGAGCATATCGCCTTCACGCGTGCCGGGGGTTTCAGCCTGGGCCACCCCGCTCCCCTGCCCTTCACTAAGGAAGCCGTGGACGTGATGACCAAGAACATCATCACCGCGCGGCGCGCCATCGCGACTCCGTTGATTCTCGAGAACGTCTGCTCGCCGCTGGTCTGGCCCGGCTCGGAAATGACCGAGCCGGAGTTCATCACCGAGGTGCTGTTCAACAGCGGCTGCGGCCTGCTGCTGGACGTGACCAACATCCACGCCAACGCCGTCAACCTCGGCGGCGACCCGGCCGCCTTCATTGAGAAGCTGCCGCTTGAGCGCGTGGTGCAGGTCCATTTTTCCGGCTCGCATGAATCCAAGGGCCGGCTCGTGGACAGCAGGACCCAGCCCGTGCCGGAGAGTGTCTGGAAGCTGCTGGACCTGGCGGTGGCCCGCGCCCCGGTGCGGGCCCTCTGCCTGGAACGCGACGACAACTTGCCGCCGCTTCCAGAGATGCTCTGGGAGGTTGAACGCGCCCGCGCGATTGGCAGACAACACCGCCGATGGAACTAGCCCTTCAGCAAAAACTGGTCGCCCGGCTCGCCACGGACCGCGAGTTCCGGGAGCGCTTCTTTGCGGACCCGGCCCGGGTGGCCGCGAACGAAGGACTGACCGTGGCGGCAGAGGGCCTGGCCCAGATCCACCACGAGCAGTTGCGGCAGTTTGCCCGGCTCCTGCGCACCCGCCGGCTGGCACAGGTGGGCCTGCGGTTGCCGCTAACCCGCAAAGCCCTCGGCCTGCGGTTCGCCGACCATTTCCGAAACTACGCGGTGAACCCGCCGCCGGCTGGCCAGCGGCCCAATGAGGATGCGATCGGCTTCGCCCAGTTTCTCGAAGGCCCCGCCACCGAACAGAGCCTCGAACCCGCCTGGGCCATCTCCCTGGCCCGCTATGAGGCTGCCAAGATCGCAGCGGAATGGCACGACCGCCGGCTCATCGTTCGCTTCCTCCCCCATGCGGTGCGACAGCTCGCGGCCCATCTGGCCTTGGGTGAAGTCCCGCCCGGGACCTACAAACGCCTCACCCCGGCCATCTGGTGGCGCGCCTCCACCGCCAGCCGGTTGAAGCACTGGCTGAGTTGACCTGCGGCGCAAGGCAGGGCACGTTTTGGACAATTCCAGTGAAGCCTGTTTGTCAGGCCGAGGTGACTGTTCTTTGCCAGCAGCAACCCAATTCACGCTTATGAAAACGAAAGCCAAATCCCGCCGCCCCTCCGCCAAGCCCGCGCCGGACAACCGCGCCGCGCCGGTCATCGACCTCGTGCCGTCCTTCATCCGGCTCAAGAAGATCCTCGTGCCGGTGGACTTCTCGGAATACTCCATCAAGGCGCTCCGCTATGCCGCCCGCTTCGCCGAGCAGTTCGGGGCGTCGCTGGTGCTCGTCCATGTCGTTGAGCCGGTCCACTATCCCGAGAGCATCATCATTCCGCCGGCCATGGAGGAAGCCAACCGCGAACGGCTCAAGCTCGCCCGTGCGGGCCTCGCCGAGTTTGCGAAGCAGCGGGTGCCGGCCGGCCTGACCACCGAGACGGTGACGCGCCTCGGCCAGCCGTTTGAGGAGATCACCACGGCCGCGAAGGATTTCGATGCCGACCTCATCGTCATCGCCACCCACGGCCACACCGGGTTGAAGCACCTCTTCCTCGGCAGTGTGGCGGAACGCGTGGTGCGGCTCGCCCCCTGCCCCGTGCTGACCGTGCGGGCGCACGAGCACGAGTTTGTGTAAACCGCCCCGGCAGGAGACGACGTCTTGTCTCAGACAGAAAGGTCAGAGACTCCTCACGTCGTCTCCTACGAAGGGAGTTACGCCTTCGGGTCTTTGCCCGTGTGGCGGATGTCGCGGCCCTCGTAGAGATAAACGACTTCCTCGGCGATGTTCGTCGCGTGGTCGGCGATGCGTTCGATGCGCTTGGAAATCTGCATGAGGTGCAGGCAGCGGGTGATGGTCGTCGGGCTCTCCAGCATGAAGGTCACCAGTTCCCGCTGTAGTTGCTTGTGCAGCGCGTCCACGTCTTTGTCGCGCGGCAGCACCGCCCGGGCGCGCGCCGTGTCGCGGCTCACGAAGGCATCCAGACCCTCGTTCAACATCTCCAGGGCCATGGTCGCCATGCGCGGGATGTCCACGTAAGGCTTGAGCTGTGGCTCCTTGTTCAAGTCCACGGCGCGGCGGGCGATGGTGGTGGCCTCGTCGCCGACCCGCTCCAGGTCGTGGGTGATCTTCATCGCCACGGTGATCATCCGCAGATCGCTGGCGATGGGCCCGCGCGAGAGGAGCACGATGGCCAGTTCGTCCAGCTCGATCTCCAGCGCATCAAGCTGGTCATCGGCCTGCTCCACCTGCCGGGCAAGATCGTCGTTACGCTCGACCAGCGCGCGGACGGAGTTCTGCACCGAGCTGGCGGCCAGGCTCGACATGGTGAGCAGCTTTTCCTTGAGGGCGGCGAATTCGTGGTCGTGGGGGAGCATGGGCAGTAATCAGTGTTCAGTGATCAGTAGTCAGTCTGCCCAACGGGCGTTCGACAATGTCCAGTTCACTGAACACTGAAAACTGATTACTGAATACTTGGCTTCGCTTCATCCAAATCGTCCAGTCACATAATCCTCCGTCTGCTTCTTCGACGGATTGGTGAAAATCTTCGCGGTGGTGTCGAACTCGATCAGCTCGCCCAGGTAGAAGAAGGCGGTGCGGTCGGAGATGCGCGCGGCCTGCTGCATGTTGTGCGTGACGATGACGATGGTGAAGTC
>CAZOCL010000530.1:0-3979 GCA_964578245.1 uncultured Klebsiella sp.
TGTTGCCGAGCTTGGCCTTGAAGCGCTTGTCGAGCGAGACGATGTCGGGATCGGGATAGCGGGTGGGGTTCACGCCCGACCAGTCGCGCTTCGTGGCGGCGGTGGCGAGAGAGGCGGAGGCGGCAACAGCGGAACCGAGGAAGGCGCGGCGGCTCAGGTCAGTGGCGGAGGACATGGGCGCATTGTTTCGCGGCGGAGGAGAAATGCAAACCTGGAGTCGGGGGGAAGGTTGCCCGCGGATGACGCGGATGAAGAAGGGCGGACGGTGGGATGGGTGGTAAGCGGTCGCGCCAGCGTCTTGGAGTGCGCCGGCCCTCCGACGCTTTGACGGGGTGGTTGTGTGCCCGAGCCGGTGGGGTCTTCTGGGGCCGCGGAGACTGCTTGCACCATTCAAAAGCGGCGGAGGGCCGCCGCACTCCAAGACGCTGGCGCGCATTTGAATGTGCCAGGGGTGAACGTGAGCGCGGAGCGTCTTCGGAGACCGGCTGCTCACCTCGGCGCAGCACTGAAGCTCGCGACCTTCTTCCCGTCCTCCCAGTTCCACACGCGGACCTCGCCGTTGTGTGCGCCGCTGGCGAGCCACTTGCCGGGAGCGTAGGCGGCGAGGGCGTAGATGCGGTCGCCGTGGCCGGTCAGGGCGCGGACGAAGGAGCGGTCGTCGAGCTTGTGCTGGCGCACCTGGGCGTCCGCACCGCAACTGAAGACCTGGTCGCCCGCCAGCAGCACGCGGAACAGTTCGCCATCCGCACCGGAAATCTTGCCGCCCTTCTTCGCGTCCTTCGCGGCCCAGTAGTGGACGTCCCGGTCGCGCCCGCAGGAATAGACGGTCTTGCCGTCCTCGGTGAAGGCGACGCCAGAGACGGGCGCTTCATGGCCCATGTAACTGGTCTCGAGGTCGCCGGTGTCGAGGTTGAAGACGCGTGCGGTGCGGTCGCGGCTGGCGCTGGCGAGGTGCTTGCCGTCCGGGCTGAAGGCCAGGCCCAGCACCCAGTCGGCGTGCTGCTGGAGGAGGCGAAGTTCCTTGCCCTCAGGCACGGAGAAAATGCGGATGGCATTGTCAGCACCACCGGCGGCAAGTCGGGTGCCATCAGGGTCGAAGGCCAGCGCCATCACAGTATCAATGGTGGTGCCGAGAACTTTGGCCACCTCGCCCTTGGTGACGTCCACGAGCGCGACCTCGCCGGACTGGCCGGGCGAGCCGCCACCGACGGCGAGCCATTGGCCTAGCGGGTGCCACGCGAGCGCCTGGATGCGCTGCGGCAAGTTCTTCACGCGGGCGAGGAGCTTGCCGGTGGCAGGGTCCCACAGCGTGACCTCATGGTATCCGCTGGCGGCAAGCTGCTTGCCGTCCGGACTGAAGGCGAGCGCGGCGATGGGCACCGGCTGCGCGTAGCTCGCGGGGGGATTCGGATGCGGCACGCGCGGGATGAGGGAGGCGAGCTGGGCCTTGGTGTCCGGACCATCGAACTTCGCGCCCTGCTGTATCCACCGCTCGATGAGCGCGACCTGGGCCTTAGGCAGCGGGTCGTCCTTCTGCGGCATGCGGTCGTCGGCGTCGGTGGTCACGAGCAGGCGGAAGAGTTCGCTCTTGGCGGGCTGGCCGGGAGCGATGGCGGCGGTCTTGCTCGCGCCGGGTTTCATCAGGGCCTCGAAGTTGTGGAGCTGATAGTTGCCCTTGGCCTTCTCGGGTCCGTGGCAGGTGACGCACTTCTTGGCGAGGATGGGCGCGATGTCCTTGATGAAGCTCACGTCGCCGGTGGCGGCGAAGGACGTGAACGCGCCCGTGCCGAGGCCGGCGAAGAGCAGGCTGGCACGGAGCGAGAGGGAGCGGCGCGTCATGGGGCTATGACTGTGGAAGGGGTGCGGGCATTCGGCAACGGGATTGCGCGGGCAGCCTAGGCACAGGAACACCCCCACCCCGGCCCTCTCCCCTCATCCGATGAAGGGAGAGGGAGAAGTGCGGTGCCCGATGCAATCATGCGATGCGCACCCTCACGGTGTCAGCACGCGCAAAGCGGGCGAGGACGCCCGCGCTCCACAAGCCGGGGGACGGGTCAGAAAGATGGGTCAGAAAAATCCGAATCTTTTTGACCCAGTTTTTCTGGCCCATGATTTTCCCGAGGCCCGCACAGAGCCGGCAGGCAAGTTTTATGCTCTGGACGATAAGGCATTAACTTTGCCAGCCGCGTCGATTTGGCGGCAAAAAATCTCCCTGCAAAAAACTAAAAGCCTTGAGGGATTCTTGCCGTGGACGATACTCCACTCAACGACGGTGACGGCGGTGAAGACGACGGACACCGGTTCTTTCAAAAACAGATTTCGAAATTTGCCCTGCCCTGTTCGTGATTCGTGATCCAAGTCCTTGAACCGTAAGTTAACAATCATCGGGGCCTTACCTTCAACGGCGGATGTCAGGCCTTCACTGGAAGGCAAAACCCGCTGATTCGGCCCCACCTGTTTCTCAAGCAGTTCAACAGGAACGGGTCGCACACGGCAATGGTGGGGCTTTTCTTCTGCCGCCCGCTTGCGGGAGCCAAATGGCTTCGCGGCGGGCGGTCCTGTTTTTGGGTGGCTTCGTCGCTGCCGTTGTCCGCGCGGTCACTTGTAGTAGAACGTGAACCGGACATTGCGGATGCCAGGGCTCACCTTATCTTTCAGGTCTTGCGGCCAAGGACGAAAGGGTGAGACGTCCTCGATGGCCTTCTGGCAAAAAACTACGTAGAGCGCGCCAACGTCACTGTCGATGACCTTCATGTCGTCAACGGTGCCATCGGAACGACACTTGAAGTCGATAACGACCTTGCCTCTCGTCGAGGGACGTCCTCCCAGCAGGGCATACCACCGCTTTTGAATGGCAGTGATAACCTCCCGGTCGTAGGGCGACATGCTTTGCGCCTCGATTGCGGGATTGGAGCTGACCTTCAAACTACCCTCCGGAGACCGGCAGCCGCAAAAGATCGAGCACAAGCTGAGACAGCCGACGAGTAGCAAACCCGAGGCGATGCTGTTGCAGGCCCAAGCAGAGGCACGCGAGCTGAACTTTCCTGCCAACGTCCTTCTGTTCATGATCGGAAGGCCGGCTGCGCAGCCTCGTTGATTTGACCCTGCTTCGGTTTTGCTTACTTCAACCGCTCCAGCGTCCGCATGGTTTCGTCCAGGGTGTATTTGAGATACTGGTCCTGCGGCAGCTCGACGGATTCGAGGGCGATCTCGGCGGCCTTGCTGGTGTTGAAGAAGCTCAGCGAGCGCACGGCTTCAAGGCGGACGCGCGGGTGCGGGTCTTTCACCAGCTTGGCGAGCGTGTCGAGCGGCTTGTTCACGCGATCGCGCCAGTAGCAGTGGACGCGGACGGCAGCGGCCCGGGCGCGCGGCTCGGTGGAGGCGAGGATCTCGTTGAGCAGCGGTTCGTTCGCCACGTTCATGAGCTGGTGAACCCACAGGGCTTCGAGGCGATGATGCTCGTATTCCGGGTCGGCACGGTTGAGGGCCTTGGTCCACTTCACGAGCGCGGCGATGACCTGGTCCACGGGGCGCGCGCTCAACTCGTTCTTCACGCGGTAGCGGACGCGGTCCTCCGGTTCCTTGAGCAGCGTGAGCAAGCCCTCGATGGGAACGCCAGCGATCCGCACGGGCTTGAGCAGCGGACGACCGGGATAGGTGATGCGGTAGATGCGGCCATGGGTCTGGTCGCGCAAGGGATCGCGGATGGAATACTGGAGGTGGCCGATGAGCGGCTCGTGCCAGTCCACAATGTAGAGCGCGCCGTCGGGTCCGAACTCCATGTCCACCGGCCGGAAGTTCGTGTCCTCACTCATGAGCAGCGGCTCAATCTCGGTGCCGACGAACCCCGAGTCCTTCTCCTCGACCGAGTGCTGGAGCACGCCCTGCACGCCGATGACGTTGTTCAGCAGGTAGCGGCCTTGCGCCTCGTCGGGGAAGTGCCGGCTGGAAACGAATTCGCAGCCGGAGGTCGGCCGCA
>CAZOCL010000531.1:0-3977 GCA_964578245.1 uncultured Klebsiella sp.
TGAAGAAGGTCCCGTGAAAGGGCCAGGCGCACGCGGCGATGGCTTTCGCCTGCGGATCGGTGCGCATGTATTCGAGCAGGAGGGCCGCCGCCGAGGCCGCTTCGGGGGCATTGGGCTGTCCGCAGATGCGCAGCCCGAGCAGGCCCATCGCGGAAGTCGAGAAGTTGTTCCTCGGTCCGGCAGGCTGGAGAACCGTGTCCGGCGGGCGGTAGAGATTCGGGGAGGGCGGGGTGTAATAGTTTACGATGTTGGTCGAGGTCTTCGGATCGAAGTGGCACCGGTAGCAGTAGCCCACCCGGTAGTTAGGATCGAGATAGAGTTCCCGGCGATAGACCTGCTTCACGATGCGCGTCTGCGTCTCCGAGCGCGCCTGGGTCGCCGGGGCCACCAGCACCGGCTTGGGACCGTAATCAAACTGCCCATAACCAGCGGCGTAAACCCGCTTGAGGTAGCCCGCCGCAGCGAGGCCGTTGCGCGGCGGAACGGCGAACCCGGCCTTCACCCCGACGTGCAACGCGAGCAGTTGCCAGGCGGTGACGGGCACATCGGCATCGCGCGCATTCGGCTGATACCTCCAGCCACCGTAATCGCCGGCCAAGGCTTTCGGTGACGCCTGAGCGCGCAAGATGAACTGGTGCGCCAGCTCTGCCTTCGACCGGATGAGTTCCTCCTGCTCAAGATCGGTGCCGGTGCGGAGCAACTCACACAGCAGCAACGTCGTGACCGCGTGTCCGTGCATGAGCGAGGCATCCGCCGAGCCGAAATAGCCGTCTGCGGTCTGCCGGTCGGCGCGCAGGACGAAGTAAATGGCGCGGCGCAGGGCGATGCCCTCGGGCGTCTTGTCCTGCGGAGAATGTCCTGCCCCCACCAGCGCGAGCGCAGCGAAGGAGGTGAGCGCGGTGTGATACTTCACCGCATCCGCAATCGCGCCGGTCGGCTGCTGCTGCGCGAGCAGGAACGCCACTCCCGCCTGCACTGCGGTCTCCACGCGGTCTGCCGGGGCGGAGACCGGCGGGACTGGCACTGGGTCTTTGGGAGCGGGCGGAGGCGGAGTTGCCCCGGTGAGCAATGCGAGCAGCACAGCCGCCACCGAGATGACATGGAGCTGGTTTCGCATGGCTTGGGAACGAGCCCAGCCTGCGGGCCGATCCACACCAGGACAATCAGGTTTTGACTGTATTTGCGGCCAGGCCCTCCACTTTGGCAAGCTGAGTCCGTGCCGCCTCCCCATCTTGAGCGAATCACCCTCGCGCTGGCGCTGGCCTGGCTCGGGTTCGGAGTGCCCGCTGCATGGGGACAGGAGCCCACCTACCAACTGACCGACCTTGGCCTGCTCGGGGCACCGGCGGACAAGCCCCATGCCTTGAACCTCGCGGGCGTGGCCGTGGGCACACGCTCGCTGCCGGGTCGCGAAGGCCCTTTCAGCCGCGCGTTCATTTACACCAACACCTTTCAGGAACTTGGGCCGGCCGGAACGATGACCTTCGCGAGCGATCTCAACACGCAAGGGGATGCCGTTGGCTGGAGCCGGGTGCCGCAAGCCGGAAGCCGGCAGGTTGACCGGGCCGTGCTCTGGCAAAAGGGCCGGCATATCGAACTGGGCACGTTCGGAGGCAGCAGCAGCCGGGCCTACGGCATCAACGAGCGAGCGGACATCACCGGCACGGCCCAGACCACCAACGGCGCGTTCCACGCCTTCCTCTGGCGGCAAGGCAAAGTGCTGGACCTTGGAACCCTCGGCGGGAGCAACAGCTACGGCCATGCCCTCAACAGTGCCCTCGACATCGCCGGGGTGGCCGAGACGGCGCAGCAGCTCCGCCACGCGTTTCTCTACACTGGCGGAAAGATGCGCGACCTCGGCACGCTCGGGGGCCTGCTCAGCCAGGCGAACAGCCTGAATGAGGCGGGCGACATCGTCGGCTTCGCCCAAAACACCGCCGGGCAGACGCGGGCGTTCGTTTACACGAAGGCCAAGCTGACCGATCTCGGGACGCTTGGCGGCCAGGGCTCCCAGGCCAATGCCATCAACAACCGCCAGCACATCGTGGGCATGGCGCAGCTAGCGAATGGCGACTACCGGGCGTTCCTGTATCGCGATGGCAAGATGTCGGATTTGACTCAACTGCTCCCGCCCAACTCCGGCTGGTTCCTCCTCGAAGCCACCGACATCAACGAGTCCGGCCAGATCCTGTGTCTGGCACGCACCAAGCACGGGCAGGTCCGCATGGTAATCGTGTCGCCACCGGGAGCGGGCAAGGCGGGGAAGTGAAGGTCAGGATCAAGCTTGCGATCAAAAACTTCCGGTTGGAAACCGTGGCTGCGCGCCCACCCGAGGCGGACATGATGGCCGATACTTTGCCCGGCACGGCCAGATGCGTCCCAAACGCCTTCCCCGGGCCTTCGGCCTTTGGGGAGTATCCGCCGTGGTGTTCACGCCGCGCTAATAGCGCTGGACAAAAGGCAATTGCAACGATTCCTTACCGCAAATCTCCAACCGAGATAGGCTGCAAAACTTCAGCCCAATACAATGTTAGGCGGCATTACACGCACTGTGAAAGATCGAGCACTAGTCTATCTGTCGCTGATTGTCAGTATCGCGGCCTTGGGCTACGCAGCGTGGATTCATCGGCACGCAGAGCAGATGGCAATGCAGGCGCTCCGCCAGCGAGAGCGGGCGCTTGTGACGCAGTTCGCCCCGAAAGTGCGAACGGTCTGTTTGGACATGCTTGGCAAGACGAACGTTTTTGCCACAGAGCCGACCACACTGGAGGAGTTGGTTCGCCCACTCGCGACCATTATGGAAAGCGTTGGCGAGAACAAAAAGATGGAGACACCCAAATGATGCCGCCTCCTGAGTAACAGACCGCAAGTTAGGCGGTGGGAACGAGTTGGAAGCCCAGGGCGTGGGCTTGTTGGTGCAGGGTTTGCAGCCGCCGGGCCTGGCTGCTGGGCGTGACCTTGAACGCTTCCGCGTAGGCTGCCCGTTTTTGATCATGCCGTAAAAGATGCGCGCCAGCTTATGCGCGGTGGCCACAATCCCTTCGGCCTTGCCCAGCCGCGCTTTGAGCCGGTAGCGCGAATCTCCCTCCCCTTCGGTTTTTCTCCTTTATCCACCCGGCCCCGTTTCCGCATAGTCCCCGGCTCTATGGAACGCTTGCCTGGCTTCCGGGACTTCTATCCCGAACCGCTGCCGCCGACGAAGGACGAGTTGTGGAGCATGGATGCCCGCAACCACATCTTCGACACGTGGCGCGCAGTCGCCCGCCGCTATGGCTTCCGCGAATATGACGGCCCGCCGCTGGAGCCGCTGGAACTCTACACCAACAAGTCCGGCGAGGAGATCGTGGGCCAGCTCTTCAACTTCGTGGACAAGGGCGAGCGCGCCGTGGCGATGCGCCCGGAGATGACCCCGACCCTTGCGCGCATGGCTGCGGCACAGGAGCGGGCCTACAAGAAGCCGTTCAAGTGGTTTTCCATCCCGCAGCTCTTCCGCTACGAGAAGAACCAGAAGGGCCGCAAGCGCGAGCACTTCCAGCTCAATTGCGACATCATCGGCGAGAACGACCGGGCTGCGGACGCCGAACTGATCGCGCTGCTCATTGATTCGTTGCGCGGCCTGGGGCTGACCAGCACGGACTTCGTCGTGCGCCTGAGCAGCCGCAACGCCTGGACGGAATTCTTCGCCAGCCGCTGCCCGGATGCCACCAAGGCCTACGACTTCTTCCAGGTCGTGGACAAGCTGGACCGGACTGAGCCCGAGCACAGTGCCGCGAAGCTGGCCCCGCTGGGTTTCAAGCTCGAGGAAGTCCAGGCCTTCATCAGCAGCGGCCAGCCGAACGCCGAGTTGCAGATCATCCTCGACCAGCTTGCCGCGCGTGGCCTGCGCGACTTTGTCCGCATTGACTACGGGGTCATCCGCGGGCTCGCCTACTACACCGGCCCGGTCTTCGAGGCCTTCGACATCAAGGGCGAGTTCC
>CAZOCL010000532.1:0-3975 GCA_964578245.1 uncultured Klebsiella sp.
CCACCTGGTCGCTGATGCGCGCCTCGACCTTGTGATAGCTGATCTCAATCGGCGCGACCGAACGGATGAACGGCATCGGCCGGGGCGGGACAATGATGACGGGCGGGTGCGGCGGAATGGGCAGCCGCCGCGATGGCTCGCCGGGCAGGATGGGATCGGCGTTCGTGAGGATGATGAACCCGGCGGCATAGGCAGGCACTTGGGCGACCAGCCACCCGAGCAAAGCGAGGCAGGCAAAAGAGCGTTTCATGTCAGATTGGACGGACTGGAAAGCAGAATGCTCCCCTCGGTTTCGCAGGTTGCCGCCCCCGCAGTCAGAGTGATTCCCAATTGGCTTCGTTCCGCAATTTTTCCACCCTCCGTATTCGTGTTCATTCGTGTCCATTCGTGGTTTCCCGACCCTTGGCGATCGGCAATTGGCCATCGGCAATCCGAAATCTCCGGTCTGAAATCTGCAATCCGCGATCGGAGATACTCCCATTCTGCAGCCAGGCTGAATCTGCAGGAAACCCTCTGTAACTCAATAGGTTCCAACGATCCCCGGCACCACATTGGCTTCGTTTCGCAGTTTTCTTCACTCACCGCATTCGTGTTCATTCGTGTCCATTCGTGGTTTCGTTCACCACGCTCAAACCATACCCCACCGCCTTCTTCCCCCAACAGCGTGGCGCAAATGAAATGGCCCCACCCCGCACTCGCCGAACCCACCCACCCCCGCTTACCCTCCGCCCCAGGCAACACCCATGCCCCCAGACCTCAAACCCGACCTCGATCGCGACGGCTACCACCTCGTCCCTCAGGTTCTTCCCGCCACCCAGGTTGAGGCATTGCGCATCGCCATCGCCGCCGCCGGCTCCCGTCATCGGGGCGGGGCCCGCAACCTACTCCAAACCTCCCCCGCCGTCGCCACCCTCGCAGCGTCCCCGACTATCCTCGCCCTCGCCGAAGCCGCTCTCGGCCCCGGTGCCTTCATCGTCCGCGCCCGCTGCTTCGACAAACAGCCCGACGCCAACTGGAAAGTCCCCTGGCATCAGGACACCGCCATCCCGGTCGCCGAGCGCCTTGAGACTCCCGGCTACCTCGGCTGGTCCGTGAAGGATTGCGTCCCCCATGTGCATCCTCCCGCCGAAATCCTCGACCACATCGTCGCCCTGCGCCTCCACCTCGACGACTGCGGCCCCGACAACGGCCCCTTACGCGTCCTTCCCGGCTCCCACCGCCACGGCAAACTCTCCGAGGAAGACACCACCCGCTGGCGACAGACCACCCCGGAAGTCAGCTGCTGCTGTGCCTCCGGCGACGTCCTCCTGATCAAGCCCCTGCTGCTTCACGCCTCCTCCCCCGCCACCACCCCCTCCCACCGCCGCGTCCTCCATCTCGAATTCGCCAACATCCCGCTCCCTACTGGCTTGCACTGGTTCGTCGCGTGAGGGGAGAATGCCGGTATGCGTCTCCGCATTCTAAGCGATCTCCATGTCGAATTCGCACCCTGCGATCTACCGCAAGTCGAAGCCGATGCAGTGATACTGGCAGGGGACATCCATCCGGGCCTGAAATCACTCGATTGGATCGTCAAGGCTTTTCCAAATGAGCCGGTCTTTTTTGTCCCAGGCAATCACGAGTATTACGGCCACGCCCTGCCGAAGCTCACGAACGATCTGAGGGCCAAAGCTGCGGGAAGCAAGGTCCAGGTAATGGATAACGACGAGGTGATTCTGCATGGCGTTCGCTTCCTAGGGGCGACGCTTTGGACTGATTTCAAGTTGCATGGTAACCCGGCGCATTCAGGAGCACACGCCGCAGAGAAGATGACGGACTACCGAAGAATCAGAGTCAGCCCGCGCTACTCACGCTTGAAGGGCTTGGACACGGCTCGTCTGCATGCGGGAAGCATTCAGTGGCTGCAGGAAAAATTCAGTCAGAACTCGTTGACCCCGACAGTTGTCATCACTCACCACGCCCCCAGCGAACGGTCATTGCGTCCGGACTTCTTGAACGACGAACTCTCGCCTGCCTACGCCTCGCACCTCGACGACTTCGTAGCCTCCAGCGGTGCCACCCTTTGGATTCACGGACACACTCACATCGCAACGGATTATCGCCTCGGTCAAACCCGGGTGCTGTCCAACCAACGCGGCTATCCAGATGATCCTGCCCCGGGCTTCCAACCCGACTTGGTGGTTGAGATTTGAGCCGCCAACGGCCAGCCTTTTCCACCGAATCACATGAAGCTGCTTCTCTTGCTCTCGTGCCTGGTCGCCTTCGCGACCGAAACTCAGGCCGCCCCCGTCCCCCTCTTCGACGGCAAATCCCTCGCCGGCTGGGAGGGTGAGACGAACACGGTCTGGCGCGTGCGCGACGGGGCGATCGTCGGCGGGTCGCTGGAGGGGAATCCGCGCAACGAGTTCCTCGCCACGCTCAAGAGCTACAAGAACTTCCACCTGCGCCTCGAATACAAGCTCGTCGGCACCCAGGGCTTCGTGAACGGCGGCGTGCAGTTCCGCAGCAAGCGCATCCCGCAGCCGCCCAACGAAATGTCCGGCTTCCAGGCGGACATCGGCGCGGGCTTCTCCGGCTCCCTCTACGATGAGTCGCGCCGGCGCAAGGTGCTCGCGCAGGCGGACACGAACCACGTCGCACGCCTCGAAAAGGTCGGCGACTGGAACAGCTACGAGGTCGTCGCGAGTGGCTCGCAGATTCTCCTCTTCCTCAATGGCCAGCGCACCGCCATCTGGGTCGAGCGCGAGCCGGGCATCGACGAAACAGGCGTCATCGCCCTGCAAATCCACGGCAACTGCAAGGCCGAGATTTCCTTCCGCAACATCAGCATTGATGAACTGCCCAACTCTGCCATCCCGCCGGAGGGGGAAATTCTCAGCCGCTTCGGCACCGCGCAGCCGAGCGTGCCGGTCGGTGCATTCGCGGACGGGAAATTCGCCGTGGGCACGAACGAAGTCGTCGTGTTTGTCGGCCAGGAGAATTTTGTGCGTGAGTCAAAGACCGGTGTGCTGGAGACGCTGCTCGCCACGGGCTTCGCCGTGCAGCGCCCCCGCTTCCGCTCGATGGCTTGGGAGGCGGACACGGTCTATGAGCAATGGCGCGACCTGAACTTTGGTTCGTGGGCGCGGCAGCTCGAAGCGGCGGGCGCGACCATCGTGGTGGCGCAGTTCGGTCAGATGGAGGCGCTGGATGGCGTTGCGCGCTTGCCGGAGTTCACCGCCGCCTATCACCGGCTGCTGGACCAGTTCGCAACCCGCACGCGATCGGTCGTGCTGGTCTCGCCCATGCCCTTTGAGCAGCCCACGGCCTCCCACGCACCCGACCTGACCAAGCGCAACAGTGATGTGCGGGCCTACGCAGATGCCGTGCGCGAGATCGCCAAGCAACGCGGTGCAGTGTTCGTGGACTTGTTCACGCCGTTGACGAAGCGCGATACTGGCGCGGCAAGGCTCACCGAGGACGGAATTCACCTCAACGCGGAAGGCTTGAAAGTGGTTGCGGTCAACATCGCGGTTCCGCTGGGTGCGTTTCCCGGCATATACTACGGCACTGACCTCCCCCCGATAAGCGCCGCCATCATCCAGAAGAACCAGCTCTGGTTCGACTCCTGGCGGCCCGCGAACTGGTCGTTCGTCTATGGCGACCGCGTGAATCAGATGTTCGGCAAGGCTGGCGGCACCGAGCCTTCGCTCAAGGACGCCTTCGAGCGCCATCGCCCGCTGGTCGCAGCAGCCGACACGCGTGTCCAAGCGTTGGCGCGCGGCGAGAAGGTCGCCGCCCTCGTCATGCCCCCGCCCGCGAACGCCGGTGATTCTCCCAAGGCCCTCACCCCCGAGGAGCAGCTCGCCACCTTCACCGTGGCCGATGGCTACGAAGTCAGCCTCTTCGCCTCCGAGCGCGACGGCGTGGTGAAGCCCACGCAGATCGCCTGGGACGAGAAGGGCCGCCTCTATGTGGCCTGCTCGCCCACCTATC